>NZ_AJZD02000084.1 GCF_000272105.2 Vibrio splendidus 12E03 | reverse complement strand
CAGTAATGCTTATCCGAACGGCATTAAACCCTAAGGTTGGCGTTTCTTTTTAGGCTATCAACTCAATTAAGCTTTAAGCGCTTTAAATGCGTTGATTAGACCGTTAGTTGAGCTGTCGTGAGACGTTACTTGTGCGTCGTCAGCAAGCTCTGGAAGAATTTGGTTTGCTAGTTGCTTACCAAGTTCTACACCCCATTGGTCGAAGCTGAAGATGTTCCAGATAACGCCTTGAACAAAGATCTTGTGCTCGTACATCGCGATTAGATTACCTAAAGAGCGAGGGTTGATTTGCTTAACAAGAATTGAGTTTGTTGGGCGGTTACCTTCAAATACTTTGAAAGGTACTAGCTCAGCCACTTCTTCAGCTGTTTTGCCAACTGCTAGGAATTCAGCTTCTACTGTCTCTTTTGTCTTACCGAAAGCAAGTGCTTCAGTTTGAGCAAAGAAGTTAGACATCAGCTTCTGGTGGTGATCAGATGCTGGGTTGTGGCTGATTGCAGGTGCAATAAAGTCTGATGGGATCAGCTTAGTGCCTTGGTGAATCAGTTGGTAGAAAGCGTGCTGACCATTTGTACCTGGTTCACCCCAGATGATAGGACCCGTTTGGTACTCTACTGGGTTACCTTCACGGTCTACAAACTTACCGTTTGATTCCATGTTGCCTTGCTGGAAGTAAGCCGCAAAACGGTGCATGTATTGATCGTAAGGTAGAATTGCTTCTGACTCAGCGCCGTGGAAGTTGTTGTACCAAATACCGATAAGCGCAAGGATTACTGGAATGTTGCTTTCAAACTCAGTTGAAGCAAAGTGGTTATCCATCTCGTGAGCACCTTCTAGTAGCTCTACGAAGTTATCGAAGCCAACAGATAGTGAGATAGAAAGACCGATTGCAGACCATAGCGAGTAACGGCCACCAACCCAGTCCCAGAATTCGAACATGTTGTCAGTATCAATACCAAACTCAGCGACCGCAGTTGCATTCGTTGATAGTGCTGCGAAGTGTTTAGCAACGTGTGCGTTATCACCCGCTTCAGCCAAGAACCAATCACGTGCAGAGTGCGCGTTAGTCATTGTTTCTTGAGTCGTGAATGTTTTAGATGCCACTAAGAATAGCGTTGTTTCTGGGTTCAGAGGCTTAAGTGTCTCAACGATGTGAGTGCCGTCTACGTTAGAAACGAAGTGCATGTTTAGACGAGTTTTGTATGGCGTTAGCGCTTCAGTCACCATGTATGGACCAAGGTCCGAACCGCCGATACCGATGTTAACTACATCAGTGATCTCTTTACCTGTGTAACCTTTCCAATCACCAGAAACGATGCGGTGTGTGAACAGTTCCATTTTTGCTAGTACTGCATTTACTGCCGGCATTACGTCTTTGCCATCAACCATTACTGGGTTGTCGCTACGGTTACGTAGAGCAGTGTGAAGTACTGAACGACCTTCAGTCTTGTTGATTGCATCACCGCCGAACATTGCTTCAATTGCAGACTTAACTTCAGTCTCGTTCGCAAGAGCAAATAGGTGCTGCATAGTTTCAGCATCGATAAGGTTCTTAGAGTAATCCACTAAGATGTCAGAACCGAAACGAGTAGAAAAGCTCTCGAAGCGCTTTGCATCTTGAGCAAACAGCTCTTTCATATCCATATCTTGAGCAGACTCAAAATGTGCAGTTAGAGCTTTCCACGCTTGTGTTTGCGTTGGGTTGATATTTTTCAACATGGTATCTATCCCGATGTTACTGTAGGTTTTATTCTAAACGTCACCTAGGTGATGAATAGAACCCCCGATTAGGCGAAAGTTTATATTTTTCTGTGATGACCAAACCGCGTCACCACTGAAAGATTCTTTGTAATTTTTTTTCACGACGTATTATGCCGCATATGAAGAGCTGTACCTTGAGATAAATCAGGATTCGATTTCCTGATACAAGAATCGGTACAGACTCTAGCTCTAACATAATTAAATGTGAGCGATACCTGATAAATTCAAGTTCAAAAGATAGCGTTAAACCACTTTTTTTCCAAATACATTATAAAGGATGGCGTATGTGGATTCAGAAGACTATACACCTAAATGCACGAAAGCGTGGATTCCATCTCATTACTGATGAAATTGAACAACAGATACACGATATCAATTCTCTATCTGTTGGTTTATTACATCTTTTTATCCAACATACCTCTGCCAGCCTCACGCTAAACGAGAACGCTGATCCTACCGTCCGTACCGATATGGAATCACACTTTAATAAGTTTGTACCTGAGCGAGCACCCTACTACAGACACACCTATGAAGGCGATGATGACATGCCAGCCCACATTAAAGCATCGACACTTGGCACCAGTGTGACAATACCAATTAGCAATGGTCGTTTAGCTTTAGGAACATGGCAGGGCATTTTCTTAGGTGAGCATCGAGATTGTGGTGGCAGCCGTACGGTTGTTGCTACGATTCAAGGTGAGTAGATGGTTTGAAAGCTAGATCTTCTTAATAAAAAAGAGTGGTGTGTTTCCACAACCACTCTTATAAAAATAGTATTTGGCCTACTGCAGGTCGAAAGCTTTAGAAGGGCTGATTTATCATGACCCTAAAGGTCCCTTCGTCACCACCTCGCGCCAACTCAGCACGTACAACAATGCCTTCCACTTGGAAACGAACCGCGCCACCTAAGCTCCATTTCATATCCGAGTGCAGTGTTTTTATATCGTACTCATCCGCAACGCGCCCGGCTTCGGCAAACGCTACCCATTGCCACCAAGGCAAATCGTAATAGTTAATCAGCGGGATATCACCCAAAGGTTGCCAGTCAGGAATCACTCGGTACTCAGCAGAGTAATGAACCGCAGAACGTCCGTGGTAGCGACCTCCGGTATAACCTCGTAATCGATACAAACCACCCAATCGAGCTTGTTCAGTTTCCGGTGGGCGAGCACAATCTTGCCCAGAGCAGTTATCCCAGGTTGGTGTATCAACAGTATAGAAATCGAGCGCCACGACTTGTTGGTCGAACAGGTCACCTAAAGGGCCTAATGCGAAGTACTGACTGTTTTGGAACGTCCACTTCAACCATAAATCGTCGTTAGACCAGCTTTCTGCGCCAGTGGTGAATTCAAGGTTAGTATGAGAGCCCGTGGTTGGGTTACGTGTGCTATCCCGGTTATCCCAATCAAACGCTAAGCTAAAGCCTGTCGCCTCTTCAGAATTGTTTAAGCCTTCTAACTCTCGGGAGGTATAAAAAGGCGTAAAGACAATCGAACTGACACCCGACTCTAATGGAGAAGCAAAGCTCACGTCTTTGATGGGTTGAAATGCCCCTAACAAGCCATGCTCTGCAACATTGCCCCAAGGCAGCAGATACTTAAACTCAAACTGATAGTTTTCTTCTAAGCCATCGGCAATGGTTTTGTCATCAATAGATGAGTCATTATCGCCTTGGGAACCAAGGTAATACGGGTTGTCGTTGAAGCGAGCTTGATACATCTGAGTGCTGAATAAAACATTCTCAGACAAAGCGTAGTTAAAGGCAGATAAGAAACCGACATAACTGTCTTTATCTGAATAAAGCGCCATACCAAACAGGGCAGCTTGAGGTTGCCAAACACCCTTTGCGACACCAGCAACCCCAAAGGTATTACCCATGGTTTCAGTGCTGAAATAGAAAGGGACAAAGGCGGTATCTTTTTCTTCACTTAAGGCTGAAGAAGAAAAGCTGACACCAAGTAGCGCCATCACTGACATCACTAAGTGTCGAGTCGTTCGCTTGAACATCATTTACTTTATAAGATCCATGATTACTTCACATACTCCATCGCAACACGCGAAGTCAGTTTAGTGACCAACTCGTAAGCGATAGTGCCAATATGTTCCGCCACTTCTTCTGAAGGTAAGTCTTTACCCCATAGCGTCGCCTCATCACCGACTTTATCAGCCGCATCAGGGCCTAGGTCAACCGTTAGCATGTCCATGGATACTCGTCCTGCGATCGGTACTTTTCGACCGTTAACGAACACTGGTGTGCCGTTAGGTGCTGTACGAGGATAGCCATCACCGTAACCAATCGCGATAACACCAACCTTAGTATCACGTTTACTGGTCCAGTTTCCGCCATAACCGACACTTTCACCGGCTTTCACATCACGAACTGCAATTAGATGTGAGGTCAGGGTCATCACAGGTAAAAAACCAAGTTCTTGCGCTGATTTATCCACAAACGGCGACACACCGTAAGAGATAATGCCAGGACGTACCCAATCGAGGTGACTATCAGGCCAAGCCAACAAACCCGCAGAAGCTGCAAGTGAGCGCTCCCCTTCACAACCATCAGTAAGAGACAAAAATAGTTCAGTCTGCTCTACAGTGGTGGTTCTATCGAGTTCGTCTGCACAACCGAAGTGGCTCATGTAACGCAGAGGCTTCGCTACATTCGCACATTGATGCAAACGCTCAACAAAGTTTTGATATTGCTCAGGGCGAACACCTAATCGGTGCATACCACTGTCGACTTTTAGCCATACCACAACGGGGGTTTCCAAATCCGCATTCTCTAGCGCGCTTAATTGCTCTTCACAATGCACCACAGTTTGAATGTTATTGGTCACCAAAATTGGCAAATCGCCCGAAGAGTAAAACCCTTCCAGCAACAAAATAGGTTTAACAATGCCACCAGCACGAAGTTGTAACGCTTCTTCAATACGCGCCACACCGAATGCATCAGAGCTTTTTGAATGCTTGGCAATATGCAGTAAGCCGTGTCCGTAGCCATTGGCTTTCACAACAGACATGACCTTACACTGAGGAGCCTTCGACTTTATCTGGTTCAGGTTATGTTCGAGCGCGTTTAAGTCAATGCTCGCCGTCGCTGCTTTCATGTAAGTCATTAGCGATTACTCATCATCAAATGCAGGGCCTGCATAGTTATCAAATCGGGAGTGTTGGCCTTGGAACGTAAGACGAACCGAACCGATCGGACCGTTACGTTGCTTACCAAGGATGATCTCAGCAATGCCTTTCAGTGAACTATCTGGGTTATAAACCTCATCACGATAGATAAACATGATTAAGTCGGCATCTTGCTCAATCGAACCTGATTCACGCAAATCCGAGTTTACTGGACGTTTATCAGCACGTTGCTCTAGGGAACGGTTAAGCTGAGAAAGTGCGACAACCGGAACATTCAGTTCTTTTGCTAACGCTTTCAATGAGCGAGAAATCTCGGCGATCTCAAGAGTACGGTTATCAGATAACGAAGGTACACGCATTAATTGAAGGTAATCTATCATGATCATAGAGATACCATCGTGTTCACGAGCGATACGTCGAGCACGAGAACGTACTTCGGTTGGAGTCAGGCCCGAGCTGTCATCGATATACATATTCTTCTTATCCATCAGAATACCCATACTCGACGAGATACGAGCCCAATCTTCATCATCTAGCTGACCAGTACGAATCTTGGTTTGGTCTACGCGAGAAAGTGACGCAAGCATACGCATCATCAGCTGTTCGGCTGGCATCTCTAGCGAGAAGATTAAAACCGGTTTGTCTTGCTTCATCGCTGCGTTTTCACACAAGTTCATCGCAAATGTGGTTTTACCCATCGATGGACGAGCAGCAACAATAATTAAGTCAGAGCCTTGTAGACCTGCTGTTTTCTTGTTGAGGTCGTTGAAACCCGTATCAACACCTGTCACACCATCTTGTGGCGTTTTGTACAGGATTTCGATACGTTCTAGTGTCTTCTCTAGAATGCTATCAACATTTTGTGGGCCTTCATTTTCACTTGCACGGCCTTCGGCAATCGCGAAAACTTTACTTTCAGCCAAATCAACAAGCTCTTCCGATGTACGACCTTGAGGGTCATAACCAGAATCAGCAATCTCATTCGCGACACCAATCAGGCTACGAACAAGTGCACGTTGCGCTACGATATCCGCATACGCATTGATGTTTGCGGCACTTGGTGTGTTTTTCGCTAAGTCAGCAAGGTAAGCAAAGCCACCCACTTCTTCAAGTTGCTCACGCAGCTCTAAATGTTCAGAGAGTGTAATAAGATCCAGAGGAGAACTTTCTTCAAGGATATCCTTTACCGCTTCAAAGATCAGACGGTGAGGACGACTATAAAAGTCTTTGGCCACAACCTTTTCGGCAACCGTATCCCAGCGTTCGTTATCCAATAACAAACCGCCAATCACAGATTGCTCAGCTTCTAATGAATGTGGCGGGACCTTGATGGCGTCCACCTGATCGTTGGCTGATTTCTGACTTTTGGTATCCACTATGACTACACTCAATAACTAATAATGATCGTTCATTATACCCAAGAACACTCATTTGTAATCCGATCCTATGAGTTTGTTTTATTCTTCAGGAAGAATTTACTTATTGCTGACGGAATTAACCAAGGGTAGCATTACGATCCTTCCATTCATTCACTGTATAACTGAGGTATGCGTGTCCAAATTATTGGCTCTGAGCACTGGTCTTCTGAGCTCTAGTCTTCTAAGCATCGGTCTCCTGAGCACTCCGTTGGCCTTAGCTGATGATGCTAAAGCCTCTGTTGATGCAATCCTCGACTCTATAGTGGTTCCAGAACCTACTGCTGAGCCGATCGTCGTTGCACCGACACCTGAAGAAAAAGATATGGATATCGCACCGAGTGATGCTAGTGATACAGAACTGCCGAGCCCGCTAAAAACGGAAGTTGAATTTGGATATCAGTCGCATACTGGTAATTCTGATTCACGTTCGCTTAACGCACGCCTTAACGGTGAGTACACGGCAGGCCGCCATAGAACCAGTGGTGAATGGAAATACTACAACCTCTACAAAGATGGCGAAGAAGATAAAAGGCAGTCAACTTACTCGGCTCAGAGTGACTACAAGTTAAGCCCTAAAACCTACCTTTACGGCAGCTTTAAAGGTGTCGATTCTCGATACAGCGCCTACTTTAAGGACTACACCGTTTCTAGTGGTCTGGGTTACCAGTTTTCGAATACCGAAGAGTTTGTGCTGGAAGTCGAAGTTGGGCCTGGTTTTCGTTACCAAGAGCCAAATCTTGATGAGCTAGACGACGATGACATCATCTTCCCAGAGATTGTTGAAGAAGCGATTTTTCGTGGCAACGTGAATACGTCTTGGCAGGTCTTGAAGAATTTACAGCTCAAGGCCGACGTGACGCTTGTGTCTGGCCACAGTAACCTAAAGTTTGATACCGAACTCGAAGCCATCAATGATATCACTGACAATATCGCGCTGAAGATCGCACACTCTCGCCAGTACCACGATAAAGTGCCTGAAGGGTTAAGCAAAGAAGACTCTGTCCTATCGATCAACTTGCTCTTCCAATTCTAATCTTAGGCCACTTCTAACCTTGAGAACGGCTTGCTCAGCAATAACAGCTTATGGATCACTGTAAGCTTTTTACCGATTGTAGCCCTTCCTTGTACTTTCCTATATTCCAGACATAAAAAAACACCAGCCGAAGCTGGTGTTTAAAACTTTCAAAAGAAAGAATTCGTCTTGGTACTGAAATTACTCAGCTGCAACGATAGCGATTTTCGCAGTAGCAAAAACTTCAGAGTGAAGTTGGATGCTTACTTCGAATTCGCCGATGTTACGTAGAGCGCCTTCAGGTAGGCGTACTTCGCTCTTAGCTACTGCAACACCTGCCGCTGTAATAGCGTCAGCGATGTCACGAGTACCGATAGAACCGAATAGTTTACCTTCGTCACCAGCTTTAGAAGCGATTGTAACGCCTTCTAGAGTGTTAACGCTCTCTGCACGAGCTTCAGCAGCAGCTAGTTGCTCAGCAACTTTAGCTTCTAGTTCAGCACGACGAGTTTCGAACATAGCAACGTTGTCTTTAGTTGCCATAACTGCTTTACCCTGTGGGATAAGGAAGTTACGAGCGTAACCAGATTTAACGTTTACTTGGTCGCCAAGGCCACCTAGGTTACCGATCTTATCAAGTAGAATAACTTGCATTATCTTAGTCCTCTTAAACTATTATTAACTATTACCGATTACTGATGCTTGTCAGTGTACGGCAGTAGAGCTAGGTAACGAGAACGCTTGATAGCGCGAGCTAGTTGACGCTGGTACTTAGCGCTTGTACCAGTGATACGGCTAGGTACGATTTTACCAGCTTCAGTGATGTAGTTTTTAAGAGTTGCTACGTCTTTGTAGTCAATCTCTTGTACGCCTTCTGCAGTGAAACGGCAGAATTTACGACGACGGAAGAAACGAGCCATGGGCTATCTCCTGATCTTAAATTTAGTAAAGCGGTCTTTCACAATTATCGAAATAACTATCAATGACCTAAAACAAGTTGAGAATTTTTTTAAGGCGTTAAGCCAAAAAAGAATTACTCAGCAGCTGCTTCTGGTTTAGCTTCTGTACGCTCTTCGCGACGAGGAGCACGCTCTGCACGCTCTTCTTTTTGCTTAAGCATAATAGATTGCTCAGTCACAGCGCCTTTAGTGCGCATGATCATGTTACGTAGAACTGCATCGTTGAAACGGAAAGCAGTTTCTAGCTCGTCAATCACTTCTTGACCAGCTTCAACGTTCATAAGAACGTAGTGAGCTTTGTGAAGCTTGTTGATTGGGTAAGCCATTTGACGACGACCCCAGTCTTCTAGACGGTGGATAGTACCGCCAGCTTCAGTGATAGAACCAGTGTAACGCTCGATCATGCCAGCAACTTGCTCGCTTTGATCAGGGTGAACCATGAATACGATTTCGTAATGACGCATTTGGTTGCTCCTTACGGATTATTAGCTTCCACGAGTGGCCCGGTCGTCCAGAGGAAGCAAGGAACTAAAGATAAATGACCGAGTTTTAAGGACGGCAAATATTATAGAAAGAACCCTGTATTGGCAAGTGGTATTTGGCGAATAATGAAACAGTTTTCCTTTCGCCATCTAGCCATCTGTGATTCTGTCAATTTGTCACTCTATGCCCTAAAAACAAACGCCCACCAGCAAGTGGTGAGCGTTAATAAATTCATAGACTTAACGTCGTTTTGCCTTTTAACTCAGCTTAACGCTATTGAGCTAGGCGCTGACGTACCGCTTCGAACAGACAGATGCCTGATGCTACCGAAACGTTTAGGCTCGACACGCTGCCTGCCATTGGGATCTTAATTAGGTCATCACAGGTTTCACGCGTTAGACGACGCATACCGTCACCTTCTGCCCCCATAACAACCGCAAGAGGGCCTGTTAGCTTCGCTTGGTAGATATCATGCGTTGCTTCACCTGCCGTACCCACAAACCATACGCCCTGCTCTTGCAGTGCACGCATTGTGCGAGCTAGGTTGGTTACGCGCACGAGAGGAACCGTTTCAGCTGCGCCACACGCAACTTTGCTTACCGTTGCGGTTAACGGCGAAGAGCGATCTTTCGGTACGATAACAGCAGCGACACCTGCGGCATCCGCGTTACGTAGACAAGCGCCTAGGTTATGAGGGTCTGTTACGCCATCTAGAACCAACAGCAAAGGCTGTTCGTGCTGTGCTAGGATTTCGTCTAGGTGAGTTTCATTAAGCTGCTTAGCAGGCTTCACCTTAGCAATAAGACCTTGGTGATTCGCACCTTGTGCTTTTTCATCCAGCGGCTTACGACCCATCTGCTGAATCGACACACCAAACTGTTGCAGTTGGTTCAGTAATGGAAGAAGACGCTCGTCTTGGCGACCTTTCAATACATACGCTTCGATAAAACGTGCCGGATCTTTTTCTAGTACGGCTTTCACCGCGTGAATACCGTAAATAAATTCGTTACTCATTGTCTCAAATTACTCTTATTGCCCAAAGAAGAGTGACGTCAAACCGACGTATTCATCTCTGTATTGTTTATTTCGAGAGTATGCATCTTCCGCCTGATACTCTCGCATTTAGATACGCTCATATTAACTGAGTGAGGCGCTACAGCTGATTAGCACAGCGCCTTATTGACCTTAAGGTTTATCAGTCTTAAGACTTATCAGCCTTTGGCTTACGGGTTGCAGCACGCTTTTTCTTAGCACGTGCTTTAGCAGCACCGGTTTTGTTCGATGATTTTTTCTTCTTAGCTGGGCCTTCGCTGCTTCCATCAGGTCGCTTAGTTGGCTCAACCATAGGCTTCGCAGATACGCCCGGCTTATTACTCTTCACTGCTGAGCGCTTCTTGCTTTTCGCCTTTTTCATCGCTTCTGCTGCACGCTTCTTGGCTGTTTTGCCTTTACCACGCGGCTGACGATCGGTGTCTTCTAAGTCAAAGTCGATTTGACGAGTTTCTAAGTTAACCGCAGAAACCTTCACTTTAACCGAATCACCCAAGCGGTAGATATTACCAGAGCTTTCACCCACTAGACGCTGACCAACAGCATCAAATTGGTAGTAATCATTCGCTAGTGCTGAGATATGTACCAAGCCGTCAATGTGCAGCTCAGTTAGACGAACAAAGAAGCCAAAACCAGTCACGTTGGCAATTACACCATCCATCACTTCGCCGACATGGTCTTGCATGTATTCACACTTCAACCAGTCGTTCACTTCACGTGTTGCGTCATCAGCACGACGCTCAGTCATTGAACACTGCTCGCCGTAGAAGTCCATATCATCGAAAGTGTAGTGGTAACCACCGGTTGGCGTCCAACGTTCGCTGTTACGACCGCCTTCTTTCGCAATAAGGTACTTAATCGCACGGTGCAATAGCAAGTCAGGGTAACGACGAATCGGCGAGGTAAAGTGAGCATAGCGTTTAAGGGCTAAACCAAAGTGACCCGCGTTATCCGCGTTGTAGACCGCTTGCTTCATTGAACGAAGTAGCATGGTTTGGATTAACTCACGGTCTTCACGTTCATTAATCTGTTGCATCAATTGCGCGTAGTCGACTGGTGATGGTGACAGACCACCTTCCAGCGTTAAACCTAATTCACTTAAGAAGCTCTTGAAGCCCATTAGGCGCTCTTCGCCCGGAGTTTCGTGAACACGGTACAGAGCAGGCTCTTTCGCTTTTTCTACGTAAGATGCCGATGCGATGTTCGCAAGAATCATACATTCTTCGATGATCTTGTGTGCATCGTTACGGATTACTGGTTCAATACGGTCGATCTTACGATCCGCATTGAAGATGAATTTCGTTTCGACCGTTTCAAACTCAATCGCACCACGCTCATCACGCGTTTTCTTAAGTACTTTGTACATCTTATGCAGTTCTTCAAGATGCGGTACTTCTGGCTCGTAACGCTCGCGAAGTTCTTCATTGCCATCTAAGATTGCGCCTACTTTATTGTAAGTAAGACGAGCATGAGAATTCATTACTGCTTCGTAGTGCTTGTAGCCCGACAGTTTACCTTTGTCTGAGATAGTCATCTCACACACCATACATAAACGGTCGACTTGAGGGTTCAGTGAACATAAGCCGTTAGAAAGGACTTCTGGCAGCATTGGCACCACTTGTGACGGGAAGTATACCGAGTTACCACGGTTAATCGCTTCTTTGTCTAGCGCTGTATCAGGGCGAACGTAGTAACTTACGTCAGCAATCGCTACCCATAGGCGCCAGCCTCCGCCTTTCTTCGCTTCACAGTAAACGGCATCATCGAAGTCACGTGCATCTTCACCATCAATGGTAACTAATGGCAGTTTACGCAGGTCAACACGTCCTTCTTTTGCTTCCTCAGGAACATGCTCACCAAGGTTTTCGATTTGCTTATCTACCGCTTCAGGCCACTCTTGTGGGATCTGGTGAGTACGGATCGCAATTTGCGTTTCCATACCCGGCGCCATGTTCTCACCAAGAACTTCAGTGACTTTACCCATCATGTTACGAGAACGACCACCGCGATCCGTAATTTCAATCACAACCACATTACCCATTCGAGCACCGCCTTTATGCTCAGTAGGGATCTGAATATCATGACTAATACGTGAATCATCAGCAACTACGTAAGAATGACCGTACTCAAGGAAGAAACGCCCCACTAACGGAGTGGTACGCTCTTCAAGCACGCGAACCAAACGACCTTCACGACGACCACGCTTACTGTTGTCTGTAGGCTGAGCCAATACATAGTCACCATGCATGATGGTTTTCATCTGATGATGCGGCAGCACGATATCATTGTCTTTACCCACACTACCGTCTGGGCGAACCCAACCATGACCGTCTTTATGACCAATCACATAGCCTTTGATCAGCTCCATCTTCTCAGGCAATGCGTAGCACTGACGACGAGTAAAGATAAGCTGTCCATCACGCTCCATTGCACGTAAACGACGACGCAGCCCTTCATATTGTTCCTCTCCAGCAAGACCCAAAGCTTCGAATAGATCGTTGCGGTTCATCGGAATATTCGCGTCTGTTAAAAACGAAATAATGAACTCTCGGCTTGGTACTGGGTTATCGTAATTTTTCGACTCTCGGTCGGCAAAAGGATCAACAGTGGTTGTCGCTGTCGTGTTTTCTGACGTTGGTGTGTTTTTTGACATAGGCGGGCCTGCTTAAGCAAGGAAGGTATATACCCCTAGTATATCTGATGCTAGGGGTAAGCTACAGATATGCTTTAGAAAACACTCAAATAACCTCAGATTGATGCATATCTTCACTTTGTGAAACATCGCTTCATAGCTGCGGACTATCATCAGATTTTCAAGCAAACGATAAAACAAACGTTTGCGCCATGAATGAAATACACTATTATCCACGCACTTTACCAACTCCTGTTCTGAGTATTGATATGAAATTAAAACGCACCCTATTGGCTTCAGCTATGGCTAGCCTAGCGCTGTTCCCATTCGCAAGTTCTGCAATGGAAAAAGCTGACCTAATGATTACCGATGCGATGGTTCTCACCATGAATCAAGACAAAACGGTTTATGAGAGCGGTACAGTTGTCGTCAAAGACAACAAAATCATTGCAGTTGGTGATGCCTCATTAGAAAAGCAGTACCAGGCGAAGCAAGTGTTAGACGTTGATGGCGATATTGTGATGCCGGGTCTTATCAATACTCATACTCACGTATCGATGACGGTTTTCCGTTCACTGGCCGATGATGTGCCAGACCGCCTACACCGCTACATCTTCCCACTGGAGAAGAAGCTGGTATCGCGCGATATGGTGCGTATTGGTGCCAACCTAGGTAACGTTGAAATGGTAAAAGGCGGCGTGACAACTTACGCCGATATGTACTACTTCGAGGATGAAGTCGCAAAAACCGTCGATAAGATCGGTATGCGTGCCATCCTAGGTGAAACGGTGATTAAGTTCCCTGTAGCCGATGCGGCCAACGCCGAAGAAGGCATTAAGTACGCGTTGAACTTCATTGAAGAATACAAAGATCACCCACGTATCACGCCAGCATTTGCGCCACACGCTCCGTATACCAACACTACAGAGATCCTGCAGAAGATTTCTAAGCTGTCACTAGAGCTTGATGTGCCTGTAATGATTCACCTTGCCGAGTCGCACCGTGAAGAAGAGAAAATTGCAGAGCGCTCAGATGGTTTGTCTCCGGTTCAGTACATGGACAGCATCGGTGCACTAAACAAAAACCTTGTTGGTGCACACATGATCCTTGTTGACGACCATGACATCGAACTTGTGAAGAAATCGGATATGGGTGTGGCTCATAACATGAGTGCCAACATCAAATCGGCAAAAGGCGTATCACCAGCACTTAAGATGTATGACGAGAACGTGCGTATCGGTTTAGGTACTGATGGCCCAATGTCAGGTAACACACTGAGCACGATTGATGAGTTCAACCAAGTAGCTAAGGTTCACAAGCTAGTAAACAAAGATCGTGCAGCGATGCCGCCGATCAAAGTGATCGACATGGCAACCATGGGCGCAGCAAAAGCACTACACATGGAAGATAAGATCGGTTCTCTTGAAACAGGTAAGCTAGCGGACATCATTGTGATCGATACTAAGGCGCCAAACATGGTTCCAGTCTACAACCCATACTCAGCACTGGTGTACTCAGCTAACTCAGGCAATGTTCGTCACTCCATCGTTGATGGCAAGATCATCATGCAAGATCGCGACATGCTAACGGTAGACGAAGATAAGATTCGTCAAGAAGCACTCGATTTCACCAAGGTTGTTCGTGAAACGGTGATTGAGTCTGGTGAGTTGGTTCAATAAACTCGCAATCGAATAGCATGACCATCTAAACGTAAAAAGCCCCGCACTAACTAAATCAGGCGGGGCTTTTTAAGTCTTGTTTCCTGTAACAATGAGTGCAGGGATCATTACAGGTTTTTTGCTCGATCTTACCAGAACACGTCTCGACGTTTTGCTCGAGCAATGATGTTGTCTGGCATTCTCTGTTCTAGACCGCTACGAAGCACGGTGATACGCTTATGCTGCCTTTGATCCGCTGTTACCGAGTTATACAACCAACGGTAAGCATCTTCATAATCCAATGGGCTACCGTAGTCACGTAACAAGAGTTCCGCTAAGTGAATGCTCGCACTTAAGTTACCCATAGAGGCCGCTTCACGTAGATACGGAATCGCACGCTCTTGATCTTGTTGTACCAAAGTACCACGAGAGTAATAACGACCTAACTGCTCTAATGCAGCGGGTAAACCTTGATGTGCCGCGTTCTCCATATAGTAAAGGCCAAGCTCTACATCTTGTGGAACACATACACCCCAAGCCAACATATCACCGTATAAAAACTCATAAGAAGGCAAGCTAATACGCGTTGCACGAGCAACGATATCTTCAACTAACTGGCACTTATCAGCTTTCACTCGCTCTAGATGTTGATTATTTTCAATTAAATTAATCAGTTCAGCTTCTGTATATATTGGAACGGGCTCTCCCACATCAGCCAAATTTGCATGACTCAAGGGTGAGCTCAGCGCCATTATTAATGAAGCTGCCACAATTCGTAGCTTCATACCTGCACTCAATTATCTGTCGCTAAAGTTATCTATTTCTTATTGGCTACCGAGGCAGACACAAAAAAATAGGGTGAACTTCACTTTCCATGATATCTGTATCGGCAACAACCTTGATGGCTTTAGACAAAACTTGCCGCTAATGGGCAATATTTTGCCTGATGACGCTTAAAAGATCACCATCAAAGAGTGAGTGGCTAAATTGCAGGTATTAAAAAGCCAACTTAATAAAGTCGGCTTTTAGAAAACTATTTCATTATCAAAGCACTGTTCGTGCCTGGTAATCACTCAGCAGGCATTATGCACCGTATGGGTGAACCTTGATGATAGTTTCGTTACGATCTGGGCCAGTTGATACGATATCAATTGGAACGCCAGTTAGGTCTTCGATACGCTTAATGTAATCTAGAGCTGCTTGTGGAAGCGCGTCGATAGATTTAGCACCAAATGTGTTTTCAGACCAACCAGGCATTGTTTCGTAGATTGGCGTCGCTTCTTCGAATGACTCAGCAGCCATTGGAGAAACTTCTAGGATAGAACCATCTTTCATCTTGTAACCAGTACAGATTTTTAGTTCTTCTAGGCCATCTAGAACGTCTAGTTTAGTTAGACACATACCAGATAGAGAGTTGATTTGGATTGCACGACGCATAGCAACAGCATCGAACCAACCAGTACGACGTAGACGACCAGTTGTTGCGCCAAACTCGTGACCAACATCGCCTAGGTGTTTACCAACTGGGTCTTGCTTCTCAAGGCCATCGTATAGCTCAGTAGGGAATGGACCTGAACCAACACGAGTACAGTAAGCCTTAGTAATACCAAGGATGTAACCGATGTGACGAGGACCGAAACCAGAACCTGCAGCAACACCACCAGCAGTCGTGTTAGAAGACGTTACGTATGGGTAAGTACCGTGATCGATATCTAGTAGCGTACCTTGAGCACCTTCGAACATGATCTTGTCGCCGCGCTTACGTGCTGCGTCTAGTTCGTCAGTTACGTCGATAACCATCGCAGTTAACATGTCTGCGTAGCTCATCGCTTGCTCAAGAACTTCTTCGTAGCTTACTGTTTCAGCTTTGTAGAAGTGCTCTAGTTGGAAGTTGTGGAACTCCATAACTTCTTTTAGCTTCTCAGCAAATGCTTCTTTATCGAAAAGGTCACCAACGCGTAGACCGCGACGAGCAACTTTATCTTCGTAAGCTGGACCGATACCACGACCCGTTGTACCGATAGCTTTAGCGCCACGAGCGATTTCACGCGCGTTGTCGATTGCAATGTGGTACGGAAGAATTAGAGGACAAGCTTCAGAGATGAAAAGACGTTCACGTACTGGAATACCGCGATCTTCAAGAGGCTTCATTTCTTTTAGAAGTGCGTCAGGCGATAATACTACACCGTTACCAATAACACATTTAACGTTATTACGTAGGATGCCTGATGGAATTAAGTGAAGAACGGTTTTTTCACCGTCAATTACAAGTGTGTGACCTGCATTGTGACCGCCTTGGTAGCGAACCACGTATTTTGCATCTTCAGTTAAAAGGTCAACGATTTTACCTTTACCTTCATCACCCCATTGGGTGCCTAGAACGACTACGTTATTTCCCATCTTTCCAATTTCTGTTGCTAATTAAAAATGGATTCTAGCACTGAATCACACTTCTTGCAGTCACTTTTTGTTCATAAACGTTAACGCTGTACAAAAATAAACCACTCATAACTGGGAGCAGATGTGTAAAGATACTGATATCATTGCTTTTTTACAGACAAAAGGCAGAACCATGTCTCAATCAATTTGGCTCGCTATTGGGCTCGTACTTATTGTTGAAGGGCTTGGCCCCTTGATTGCACCCAATGGCTGGAGAAACATGGTCGCACAACTGAGCGAGCAACCAGACACGCAACTGCGCCGCATTGGAGGCTGTCTTGTAGTGGCTGGAGCGGTTATCGCTTTCATGACCTACCGTTAGGTTTTCCAAAGCACGGAGCTGTTACTCAATCTCCCTCGAAAATTCAATGGTCAATATTCAACGCATAGAAAACAAAAAGGCTCCCACAATGGGAGCCTTTTAAGTTTTAACGTATTTTGCTTATTGAGCTAAGCATTCGCTAACGCATCAGCTTATTTTGCTGGAGCGCCGCTTGCTTGATTCATGTATTGGAAGAAGTCTGTCTTCGGATCCAGTACTAGAATGTCACTCTTATCGCTAAATGATGTCTCATAAGCTTGCAATGAACGCATGAAGCTGTAGAACTCAGCATCTTTGCTGAACGCATCAGAGTAGATCTTCGCTGCTTCTGCATCCGCATCACCACGAGTGATTCGAGCTGTACGGTCAGCTTCAGCAAGAACTGTTGCCACTTCTAGCTCAGCTTGAGCACGGATAACTTCCGCTTTCTCACGACCTTGAGAACGGTGTCTACGAGCAACCGATTCACGTTCTGCACGCATACGGCGGTAGATAGATTCACTGATTTCGTCAGGAAGGTTAATCTTCTTCATACGGAAATCAACAACTTCAACACCTAAATCAGCCATCGCACTTTCTGCCGTTCCAGACAAAACGTTTTCCATGATCTTATCGCGTTCGCCATCAACTTCTAGTGCTTCTGCAGCCGCTACCGTTGTGACGACTTCGCTATCAGCAGAGTCTGGCAGGATGTCCTTATTACGAGGGCCTGACACAATCTGCTTAATTTCACGAGAACCAATTTCAGAACGAAGAACATCTGTCACTTTACGCTCAAGAAGTGCTTCTGCCGTCATGATATTACCGCCACCGGTACTCAGATAGAAACGTCCAAAATCAGCAATACGCCATTTTGCGTAAGTATCAATTAGAACGTCTTTTTTCTCTGATGTTACGAAACGGTCAGAACGGCCATCCATCGTTTGAATACGAGCATCAAGTACTTTTACGCGATCAAACATCGGTAGTTTAAAGTGCAGACCTGGTTCATAGATTCGTGATACGCCGTTGTCGTCGAGAACTCGACCAAAACGAATTACCATGCCACGCTCGCCTTCTTGAATCACAAACAGTGACATCAATAGAAGAGCAATCGTCACAACTAATACAGGGATCATTAATTTACGCATTATTAGTATCTCCCTTGGCGTGAACTGTCTGAGCGAGTTTGAGTACTAGGCTTAGGATCCGCTTGAGTTTCTAACTCAATTTGATCGTAAGTTGATGATGCTTTTGCAGGGCGAGTGCCCGACTGAGAACCACCTTGTGCGCCTAGCTTATCAATTGGTAGGTATAGCAAGTTACCGCTTGATTCAGAATCAATCAGGACTTTCGATGTGCTTGAGTACACTTTTTCCATTGTATCTAGGTACATACGGTTACGTGTTACTTCAGGAGCAGCTTGGTATTCAGGTAGCAGTTTCTCGAATTGAGCAACTTGACCTAGAGCACCATTAACTGTGCGCTCTGAGTAACCTACCGCTTCTTTCTTCAAACGCTCAGCTCGACCTGTTGCTTTTGGAAGAATGTCATTTCGGTAAGCTTCAGCTTCACGCTCGAAACGCTCTTCATCCTCACGAGCCGCGATAGCATCATCAAATGCATCTTTCACTTGCTCAGGTGGACGTGCTGACTGGAAGTTCACGTCAACAATCAGAATACCCATGTCGTAGCTATCAATAATACGGTTCAACGTTTCTTGAGTGCTTTGACGAATCTGCTGACGACCACTTGTCAGGATACTATCCATTAGTGAGTCACCAATTACCGCACGAAGAGCAGAATCGGTTGCTTGGCGTAAACTGTCGTCTGCATTCGTTACACGATACAAGTACTTGTATGGGTCAGAAACACGGTATTGAACACCCATTTCAACAGTCACAACGTTTTCATCTTTCGTTAGCATCGTGCCAGCAGCACGTAGAGAACGAATCGCTTGAACGTTTACTAGTTGCTCATCTTTGATTTCATCGATGAAGCGTGGGTGCCAGTTAAGACCAGGTTCTTCGATACGGTCGAACTGACCCAGTCGAAGTACTACTGCTCTTTCTGCTTCGCCAACGGTGTAGAAACCAGCGAAGAACCAGATAGCAATAGCAATAACGGCAATGACACCAAAGCCAATTGCACCGCCACCGCCAATAGATGGCCCGTTACCGTTGCCACCCTTTTTACCAAACTTGCCACCTAACTTTTGACTTAGTTTACTAAACACTTCGTCTAGATCTGGCGGTCCTTGATCTCGGCCGCCGCGATTATTTTTATTACCCCAAGGGTCATTATCGCGGCCGTTATTATCGCCGTTGTTGTTATTTCCAGGCTCATTCCACGCCATTAGAAAGCTCCATCATTTGATATGACGTTATACTGTAGCAGTCTCTTTGGTAACGATAAAGTCACCTAAGAGCGCCCCTTCTCTTTTTTCAAGTTTAGACCAATCTATTTGTTGCATTCGGATATCTATCAACAAGTTACCATTTTCATCATACTCTTCCTGTTGAATACATTTCATCTCGAAGAATAAGCTGCGAATACGGCCCTGATGTTGATGTGGAATACACAACCGGAATTGAACCATCTGGCTAGCTAAACGCTCAGTTAAAGCTTCAAACAGCAGTTCAATACCTTCTCCTTCCATTGCAGAAACCCAAACAGCGCGAGGTGCGCCCTCTTCGTCTCTTTCAATTCGAGGTTTTTGGTCTTCCATGCAGTCAATTTTGTTCATGACTACAAGGGTTGGCACTTCATGAGCATCAATTTCTTCTAATACTTCATGAACAGCCTGAATGTTCTCACGAAAACGGTCATCACTGGCATCAACAACATGTAACAAAATGTCAGCTTCCTGCGTCTCTTGTAATGTTGCCTTGAACGCAGCGACCAAGTCGTGTGGTAGATGACGGATAAAACCTACGGTATCTGCGAGAATTGCAGGCCCGACATCTGCCAAATCAATCTTACGTAGTGTTGGGTCTAGAGTTGCAAACAGTTGGTCTGCCGCATAAACACCAGCACTTGTGATGCGATTGAAAAGTGTTGATTTCCCTGCGTTGGTATAACCAACCAAAGAAATTGTTGGGATTTCAGCTCGATTACGAGCACGTCGTCCTTGTTCACGCTGCTTAGCGACTTTCGCTAAACGACGTAGTATTGCCTTTATACGGTCACGCAACAAACGTCGATCGGTTTCCAGCTGAGTTTCACCTGGACCACGAAGACCAATACCACCTTTCTGCCTTTCAAGGTGAGTCCAACCACGAATCAATCGAGTAGAGATATGACGAAGCTGAGCGAGCTCAACTTGTAGCTTACCTTCATGAGTTCGCGCACGTTGTGCAAAGATATCTAAGATCAAACCCGTGCGATCAATCACACGACATTTACACAATTGCTCGAGATTTCGCTCTTGGGCAGGAGAGAGGGAGTGGTTAAAAATCACAATTTCAGCACCGGTTAGCTGAACAGCTTGTGCGATTTCTAGGGCTTTACCTTCTCCAACGTAGTATTTAGGGAGTGGGGATTGTCGGCTACCAGTAATCACTTGTAGCGTTTCTACCCCCGCTGAGGAGACCAGCATTTCACATTCGCTTAGGTCTTCCCATTCTCCCTCTTGCGTGAAGTTGATATGAACAAGTACGGCTCGCTCGCCGGATTCATAACGGTCAAACAAGCAGCCAACTCCTTATTACAGCGCAAGCTGTATCAATTGAACGATTAATCTTCAGTCTTCTCTGGACGATCAGATGGCGTGCGTTGCTCGCCGCTGTGGTGACTCACTGCGCGAGCAGGTACCACAGTAGAAATCGCATGCTTGTAAACCATTTGGTTTACTGTGTTCTTCAATAAGATCACGAATTGATCGAAAGACTCGATCTGACCTTGCAGCTTAATGCCGTTAACAAGATAGATAGAGACTGGAATGCGCTCACGACGGAGTGCATTTAGGAATGGGTCTTGTAGCGATTGCCCCTTAGCCATTTTATTTTCCTTATTTGTATTTTGTTGTAATTATTTAGCTAGTGGTGCACAAAAAGGTGCGGCCTTTGCATCTGAGCTAAATGAATAAAAAAACTCCGTTGTTATTGAAAGGCTGTGATTTTTTAAAAGCCTCAATAACGGATCCTTTCCAGAGTATATTCACGCAAAAGCGATCACATTATACACAGCAATACTAATCAGATGCTATTGCATCTGAAAGAGTTTCTAACGCTTGATCAATGTTTTCGCTATCTAACCAAGTTAAATCATCCCAACTGCGCAACCAGGTGATTTGTCGCTTGGCCAACTGACGGGTTGCACAGACACCACGGAAAACCGCTTCGTCTAAATCACAATTACCGTCTAAATAATCCCACATCTGCCTATAACCAACGCATCGGATCGATGGCAGTTCAGGGTGAAGATCTTCTCTGGCGTACAACGCCTTCATTTCATCTTCAAATCCCGCTTCTATCATCTTCTCGAAACGCAGCTCAATGCGGCGATGGAGTTCAGTCCTTTCCTTGGGAGCTATTGCAAATTGTTTTACACGAAATGGCAGGCTATCGCCTTTCGTTTGAGTTAGCTTTGTTAATGTTTTACCCGAAATTCGGTAAACTTCCAATGCCCTTGAAAGCCTTTGTGGATCATTTGGGTGTATTCTTTCAGCGGATACGGGATCTATCTCTCTTAATTGATCGTGCAATGCCTGCCAACCTTGTTCGATAGATTCCGCTTCAATCTGCTTACGAATCTCTTGATCCGCTGCGGGTAAAGGCGACAAACCTTCTAACAATGCTTTGTAGTACAGCATTGTGCCACCAACCAGTAACGGGATTTTGCCTTCCGCTACAATCTTGTTCATTTCATTGATCGCATCACGACGAAAATCTGCCGCAGAATACGCTTCGCTTGGATCCAAAATATCAATCAAGCGATGAGGCGCGAGCGCAAGCTCTTCCGCATCCGGTTTAGCGGTACCAATATCCATGTCTTTGTAGATAAGTGCCGAATCGACGCTGATGATCTCTACAGGGTATTTCTGACGTAAGCGGATAGCTAAATCTGTTTTGCCTGACGCCGTTGGGCCCATTAAAAACAACGCTA
This sequence comes from Vibrio splendidus 12E03, assembly GCF_000272105.2. GTDB lineage: Bacteria > Pseudomonadota > Gammaproteobacteria > Enterobacterales > Vibrionaceae > Vibrio > Vibrio splendidus_I. The sequence continues at coordinate 6,604 of NZ_AJZD02000084.1, read as the reverse complement.
AAGGTAATTTTTCAGTCATGATATTTTGTATTTGCTTCTCTGTTTTAGCGCTTTTTAGCAAAGGGCTTTTGTGTCGCGACGTATTCAGCTAAAAAGACAAATGTCGTCGCGAAAAAATTAAACCGTAAACGCGGCAATGGTCGCTGAAAAGTCGATAGGATTAACAAACTCAGGATCATCTAATGGAAGTAGACCATGCCAAAGTTGTTCAAGTTCCCCAACTAGTTGAACCGCTTCAGATAAAGTGTAGTCGCTTTTTACTTGTGCGGTTTGAATCCCGATCCAGTTAACCAATGATGGCAACAGGTCACTGGAAACATTAGCCGAGTGATTATCGACAATCTGAGCATTTAATAAAGCCGCGTAAGATAACAGATCTGGGATCAGAATTTGTAAGTTTTGCTGCCTTAAAGGAGAAGGTACGCCCATCACCATTACCGCTTCGTTATTCCTAGCTTTAAGCTCGATACCAAGCACGGACAGCATTGGACTTAGCGCCTTAGCGACACCGACTAAATCAGCGCCTAATTTGATTGATAAAGGCACCAACAGCGGCTGGCTTTTTAACGCCCCTTCTCGAGTATCAAGCTGACCAACAACACGCAATAACTCAGCCTTAGCCAAAGAAACCAACACACTGCCGTTCTTATTGCCCATTACCAAATACTGGCGTTCCACTACCGAGACTGCTTTGCCCAAGTCCGTTACAGGTGCTCTTGGCTTCAAGTTAACGGGATTCTGTTGAGCAGGCTTAGCTTCGATATTTTCTATATTTTCTATATTTTCTATATTTTCTATGTTGTCTCTGGTTTCTACTGGTACCACGTGCTCTTGAGGAGATGATGGCTGTACAACTTGATCATCAAAATCAGGCGTTTTCAGAAGCTCTTTATAAGCTTTCACTTCTCGCTTAGATGGCGCGGGTTCACCATGATGCTGGTATTGCTCTTTCTCTTTTTTAGGTTCAGGTCGAGACTCTATCCACTCTTGGCGAGGAGAACCGGTAAAACTGCTTTCACTAGCAGACGAGCTTCGGCCAGCAGATGAACTTGAGCTGGTTGATGGAGCATAGTGTCGCCCACCATCATTAACTCTGTGTTGAGGCTTATCAAAAGCGTGCTCTGATTCTGCTTTTCTCGGGTAGGCAGGCGTTTGCTCAATAGCGTGTCGCACCCTATCCGAAACTTGGGTTTGATCCGAACTGCTAGGCATTACGCTTTCTGGCTCAGCGAAACTCGCAACACCATCAACTGCAGAGCTCGTACTATCTTGCTGATGATGAATCACGTCTGATTGATGAAAAGCAGACTGATTGATTGGCGCAGCATCGATTTGCTTACTTTGTGCCAAACCATCGCTCAATGCTTGGTAAATAAAATCATGCACAAGGCGCGCTTGATGAAAACGTACTTCGTGTTTTGCAGGGTGAACATTCACGTCCACCTGATGCGGGTCAAGTTCAATGAACAACACATACGTCGCGAATTGGTCTGGACGCAGGCTGGTTTCGTAGCTTTGACGAATCGCATGATTGATCAGCTTGTCACGCATCATACGACCATTCACATAGCAGTATTGCAGGTCGCTTTGTTGTCTTGCTCCTTCAGGCGTGGTGATCCAGCCATGAAGTTTTAGGCCTTGATGTTCTAGCTCGATCTTAAGCATATGACGAACAAAAGGATTGCCACATACCGCAGCAATTCGTTTCTCGGCTTGAGCCTCTGTCTTAGCAGCGCGGTACTGACGAATCATTTTACCGTTATGGCGCAGATTGATCGTCACATCGAAACGGCTCAATGCGATGCGTTTAAGCAGTTCATCGATATGCGTGAATTCGGTTTTCTCGGTGCGTAAGAACTTGCGGCGTGCTGGCGTATTGAAGAACAGATCCAACACCTCAACCGAAGTACCAATAGGGTGCGCCGCAGGCTGCAGTTTGACCTGCATATCACGACCTTCACTGTGTGCTGCCCAAGCTTGATCTTGAGTGGCAGGACGTGAAGTCATGGTTAAGCGCGCAACAGAGCTAATACTCGCCAGCGCTTCACCACGGAAACCGAGGCTGACGATCGCCTCTAGGTCATCAAGGGTATGGATCTTAGAGGTCGCATGGCGGCTCAGTGCTAAGGCAAGCTCATCTTTGACGATGCCCTTACCATTGTCACGAACGCGGATCATCTTAGCGCCACCTTTCTCGATATCAATATCGATACGTGTGGCACCTGAATCCAAACTGTTCTCAACCAACTCTTTTACAACAGAAGCGGGTCTTTCTACCACCTCACCCGCTGCGATTTGGTTAGCTAACCGAGCTGGCAGTATTTTGATCGTCATATTTATAGCTACCTTACTGCCACTGATGGAAACATGTCTGCGTTAAAAAGCTTATTTGTGCGGAATAATCAACACCTGACCCACCGCTAGGCTGTCAGATCGTAACTTATTCGCTTGGCGAATACTGTTGACGCTCACGCCGTATTTGGAAGCAATCTTACCTAGGTAGTCACCTCTTGCGACTTTATGTTTGCGCAGAGGTACGTCTTTCACTTCAACCGTAATACGTAGCTTCTGGCCTACTCTCACGGTTTCAGACTTCAAACGGTTCTCACGTTTAATATCAGCCACCGACACTTTATAGCGGCTGGCGATCTTACCTAGGTACTCTCCAGACTTAACCGTGTGAGTTATGGTTTTCGTTTTAGCCGCACTGCTTGATGATGAACTTGAAGTGCTGCCTGGAATCTTAAGTACTTGGCCAATTGCTAGGCTGCTCGATTTCAGATTGTTGAGTTTCATCAAGGTCTGCGTCGACGTACCATACTTGCTCGCAATCACAGACAAAGACTCACCACGAGACACTTTATGTTGGCTCACGCTACCCGTTGATGACGTTGCATTAGACAAGATAATCCCTTCAGGCGGGTTAGCCTTCAAATACTTAACGACCGCTTTAGTCACAGCACGAGCCAGCTTGTCTTGGTGCGAACGTTGGAAAAGCAACTTCTCTTCGGTTGGGTTTGAAATAAAGCCCGTTTCTACCAGTACCGATGGGATCTGTGGTGAACGTAATACCGCCAAACTGGTATTGATTGGTTTACTGTTATGCAGTTTCGCAACCTTACCCATCTCAGACAGAATGGTTGTTGCAAGTTTATAGCCCTCTTTTTGAGAGTGGCTGAACTGCAGATCAAGCAAGGTTTGGTTTACGTTCTTATCATCAATATTGCCTGTAAAAGCCGCACCGCTGCCACCGAGTAATTCAGACTGTTTCTCTTTGTTCTCGATCCATCGAGAGATCTCGGTATTTGCGCGTCGAGTGTTCAACACAAACACCGAACCACCTCTTGGTTGAGGGGTAGTAAAAGCATCGGCGTGAATAGAAATAAACAGATGAGCTTCGTTTTCACGCGCAATCGCGACACGTCGATTTAGGTTCACAAAATAGTCAGCATTACGAGTCATACGAGTTTTGATCCCCGGAATCGCATTCAATTGAGCTGCTAACTTCTTAGAAATACTCAGAGTCGCATTCTTCTCATATTTACGAGATGGACCGATTGAGCCAGGATCTTCACCGCCGTGGCCAGGGTCAATCACGATCAAAATGTCTTTCTGACGTTTAACCTGATTAATATTCTTACTTACCGTTGGCTTACTCGGCGTCGATGTCGCTTTATTTGCCGCACCATGAGGTAAGTCGATCACCAAACGGTGTCCATACTGACCACCCGGAGTCGGGCTCAGTTTGAACAACTCCGCTTTAGACGACTTCTTTAACTCAAAAACCAAGCGATAGGTGTTTTTGTCTGGCGGTGAGCTCTTACGAATCTTAGATAGAACAGGGCTATCTTTCACCACGACCGGTAGCTTAGTCGCAAGACTGGTATTTTTTAAATCAACCACTAAACGACTCGGGCTACTCAGGGTGAAATAGCTAAAGTCCGCTTCTGATTTTAAGTCGATAACCACACGAGTTTCTTCTGGAGAAGGCCAAACCCTTAAACTTTTCAGGGAGTTTGCAGAAACAAGTGAAGAAAACAGTATAGAAAAAACAGCAGCCATCATGGCCACTGTTGAAATAAGGCGTCTAGAAATCAACATAACTCCAACTGACTAAGTAAGCGCTGTCCGTATTCACTATTAGCGGTTAAAGAAACAATACGGTGATCGTCTTGGTAACGAATATCAATATCCAAATCGGCTTCTGGTAGCATCCCATAACCTTTCTCAGGCCATTCAACCAAACAGATAGCATCCGGAGTAAAGTAGTCACGAATTCCCATGAACTCCAATTCTTCAGGATCGGCTAGGCGATAAAGGTCAAAGTGGTACACCTGCCAATCGGCAAGTTGATAAGGTTCAACTAGAGTATACGTTGGGCTCTTTACATTCCCTTGATGGCCAAGTGCTTTTACAAAGCCACGACTGAAGGTCGTTTTACCTGCGCCAAGATCACCATGCAGATAAATAGTCGTCTGCTGTGAGCAAAGATTAGAAAGCTCCGTTCCTAATTGAATCGTTGCTTGTTCATCTTTCAAAGTAAATTGTTTCGTGCTCATGAATACGTTCTCTAAAAATCGATCGTTGACTATATAAAAATCAAAAGAACAAGAATAGTAAACCGTGATGCTTTTGGGAGACAAGCACTCAAGTGTAAGTTCTATGAAAAATACTGCTCAAAACGCGTCTGTTCTGGTCAACACCACTAAGATCCGTTAAGATCCGCCCCCATTTTTGCCGAACCTAATTTTAATTAGCCTTATCTCTAATTGTAAAACAGAGAAAATAAGAATTAAGCCATGAATCTAGACCATCTTGCTGAAAAAATTAAAATCTGGGGAAAAGAGCTAGGCTTTCAAAAAGTTGGCATCTGCGATGTTGATTTAAGTGAACACGAAGCCCCTCTTCAAGCATGGCTAGATGCGGGTCACCACGGCGAAATGGATTGGATGGCTCGACATGGGATGATGCGTGCCCGTCCTGATGAACTTCACCCTGGTACAATTCGAGTGATCAGCGCTCGAATGAACTACCTACCACCGGAAGCTCAGTTTGCCTCTAACCTAAGCGATACTACTCAAGGCTACATCAGCCGCTATTCTTTAGGCCGCGACTATCACAAATTGTTCCGTAACCAGTTGAAAAAGCTGGGACAAAGAATTGAAAAAGAGGTCGAAGATTTAGACTCACGACCTTTCGTTGATTCAGCGCCTATTTTGGAAAGACCGCTCGCGCAGAAAGCCGGGTTGGGTTGGACAGGTAAACACTCATTAATTCTTGATAAAGACGCTGGCTCTTGGTTCTTTCTAGGGGAGCTGCTAGTTAACATCCCTCTTCCAACGGATGAACCCAGTGTCGATGAGTGCGGCAAATGCACCGCATGTATCACTTCTTGCCCAACGGGTGCCATTATTGCTGATGGCGTGGTTGATGCGCGCAAATGTATTTCGTACTTAACCATTGAATATGATGGTGTGATCCCTGAAGAATATAGAGATGCCATTGGTAACCGTATCTACGGTTGCGATGATTGTCAGTTAGTTTGCCCGTGGAATCGTCATGCCGAACTCACAGAGCAAACAGACTTTCACCGCAGAGAAGATTTCCAAGAAGCAGATCTTGTCTCCCTTGCAAGTTGGGACGAAGCAACCTTTCTGAAGAAAATGGAAGGTTCAGCAATAAGACGCATTGGTCACACCCAATGGTTACGCAATATTTTCGTCGTGATGGGCAATGCTCCGTATCAACAACGTATTGTTGAAACGCTTGAGTCTCATCGAGGGGAAAGTGACTTACTAGACGTTCACATTGAGTGGGCTTTGCAAAAACAACTACAGCAGTTACCCAACTCAAATAACGTGCAAGAAGGCAGCAGCAAAATCGCCACTAAAAAGCACAGATTGATACGTATTGTTGAGAAAGGCCTTCCAAGAGATGCCTAGCCCTTTAAGTATCAAGGATTGCCTCGTTACACCACATCAGCAGTCCAATATTTAAGACAACCCGTTGCACATAATTTTAGAACAATGTTTGACCTTGTTCTCAATTTTAACAATGTGGAAAAAATTCAGAACTCTCGTAAACTTCCGACACCCGCACAAAGTTAAACACAGTACCGATAAATGATTAAGATCAAAAAACAACAAGTTAACGATCTTTTATCAAATTCAAGATAAGCATTCAACTTGATAAAAAACAACAAGTTACGATCGCCACAATTCAGCTAATATATTGAAAAAAAGAAAGATCTTTTAGGGATATGTAAAGAATTAAGACTGAAATAACTTTATCAACCAAGTTATCCACACTTAACACTTTGTGGATAAGTCTGTTTATAGATATGAAAAACCTCAAGTACCTGCTTCAGAGACCTGATGTTTACTAGCATTCCAGTTGCTAAGAAAAATTTAAGACAAAAAAATATCCACCATGATGGAGGATTATTTGCTTTTTGGGGGGATTATGCTTCGCAGCATTAAAGAAAGAGCGTGACCCTTAAGGTCGCCTTTAAACTCTGTGATCTAAAGAAAAACACGGTGGTTTAAAGAGTCTTAATAGCTTTTTAGAAGAAAGCTGGAGCGATACATCGGGTTCGAACCGATGA
>NZ_AJZD02000083.1 GCF_000272105.2 Vibrio splendidus 12E03 | reverse complement strand
CGTAGATTTCTAAGGAATAACAGCGTGTTAGATTTGCTCGGTTTAATGAGCAATTTCCCTTTGTACTTCCTGTGATTGAAACCCAGAAAGTCAAAGCCATCATCAATATGAGTGACCTTCGTTTTCTCTTCGGAGAGGGTTAACCCTCTTTCTGCCAGAAAGTCAGCAATCAACGGTTTGATATCGTTCACTAGCACTTCCTTTGAAGAGCAGGTGACCACGAAATCATCCGCATAACCAATAAAGTTGGCCCTAGCACCCATTTTCAGAGCTGTAGATTTTATTTGTTGCTCTATTCCCGCGAGAGTCATTAGCATCAAGGTTGGAGATATTATTCC
>NZ_AJZD02000082.1 GCF_000272105.2 Vibrio splendidus 12E03 | reverse complement strand
ACGTTTCTATGGGGTCGGCTATCGCCTGTTCCACCACTTCAGCACTTGCGCCCGTGTAGAATGCCGACACACTGACCGACGGTGGGCTAATTTTTGGATATTCAGCCACTGGCAATATAGCGAGAGAAATCGCACCCGCCAGCGTTAAGATTATGGATATAACAAGGGCGAACTTAGGCCTTTGAATAAAGAAACGACTTAACATAAATAGCCCCCTTACTCAGCTTGTTCAGCAGAAGCTTGAATACGAACAGACATACCATTACGCACACGCTGTAGGCCTTGAGTGATGACCGCGTCGTTTTTCTCTAATCCAGAATGAACAATCACGCCACCTTCAATCTGACGACCCATCTCGATGTTTCTGCGCTCAGCAACAGGTTCAGCTTCGCTTTCAACCAATACCATCACGAAGTCACCTTCGAGGTCGGTTTGCACTGCGCGACGAGGAATAGTCACAACATCAATAGATTGTTTCTCACGTAGATCAACGCGAACGTGTTGGCCTGGAAGTAGTTGCTGATTCGGGTTATCGGCAATCGCACGCATCGCGATCGTACCAGTATTGAGGTTTATACGGTTGCCTAAGAAGTCAAGCTGACCTAGATGTTCGAACGCTTCACCGTTCTCAAGCATGATCTGAACTTCAACACCTGCAGAGTCGCTGCTGCCGTCGCCTTCGATGCGATCCATACCCAGCTCAATACGCTCACGCTCACTGATGCTGAACGATGCGTGGATTGGATCTAGGCTAACCAAAGTCGTCAGTACACCTGAAGACGGTGAAACCAGATCACCTGTGCTCACTTTGGTGTCACTAATACGGCCAGAGAAAGGCGCGATGATTTTGGTATGAGAAAGTTGAACATTCGCAGCATTTAGCTGTGCTTGGCTTGCTTCAAGCTGAGCTTGAGAACCTAACAAGTTTGCGGTTAATGCATCAAATTCAGATTGAGAGATACTGCCTTTCGGGAGTAGATTTTTACCACGATTAAAATCAAGCTCAGCTTTTTTAAGGTTCGCGTTCGCTTGAGCAACAGACGCTTTTGCGCTTGCTACTTCGGCTTCAAACGAAGAAGGTTCAATCGAGTAAAGTAATTGACCCTTTTCAACCATTTGACCTTCATTGAAATGACGGCTTTGTAGGTAGCCAGAAACCTGCGCTGTGATAGCCGTGTCTTCAACGGCTTCAATACGACCGATATACGACTTACTTTGCTGGTGAGAAACAACGCTAACATCCTGTACAGCTACGAGAGGTAGAGGCGCTTGCTTGGCATTTTGAGCATCTTGCCCACATCCAGCAAGAATAAGAGAGCTTGCAAGAGCCGTAAGGATCAACTTTTTACGCATGGTTATACCGTCACTTATTAGTATTTGAACAGCATAAAATTTACGTAACACACTCGTTACCATTGTCCGAGGAATATCAATTATAACTAGCTAAAGTGTATCAATATGTTAATTGAAACCAAGTGCTTATAAAGTGATTACAAACACGCTACAATTCCTAAGTAAATCAATCTCTCAGCTTTTGTTCTCTATGGATATTGTCTAACATAATGTATTGTCAGGCAGATAAGCATTCACATTTAATTGTTAAGGAATTTTCATGATTTCAAAATGGGCTAAACGTTTCTATCAAATGGCGGAATTGGTCGGTTCTTGGAGTAAAGATCCTTCAACTCAAGTCGGCGCCGTAATCACTAAGCACAACCGTATTGTTTCCGTTGGTTTTAATGGCTACCCACATGGCGTGTCTGATAGTGCGGATACTGATGACAGAGAGATGAAGTACCTCAAGACACTTCACGCTGAAGAAAATGCGATCTTATTCGCCAAGCGTGATTTGGACAGTTGTGAGATCTGGGTGACGCATTTCCCTTGTCCAAACTGTGCAGCAAAAATCATCCAAACAGGTATTTCAGCAGTACATTGCCCAGAGCAAAGTGAAGATTTCCTTTCTCGCTGGGGCGATAAGATTAAAGTTAGCCAAGATATGTTTGAGCAAGCTGGTGTACAAGTGGATTGGTTACCACTCGCTGACCTAGATTAAGCTAACAAATAGCAAGAACAAAAAAGCCGAGAGTCGATAGTATCGCTCTCGGCTTTCTTATGTTTGGACTTATAGCTTGGGTGCTATAGTTTTGAGGCTATAGCTTGGTCACTATAAACTGATGAGCAAACTAAGCACTCGTTGGGAATGCTTCCGCGTACGCTTCCATAAAGTCTTTACGAATATCTTGCTCTAAATGAATCGCTTTTTCAGTCGGACAGAAGATCATAAAGTGCACTTCTTGCTCACCTGTCGAACTGCTTGTGATATGGATGTGAGGCTCAGAGCCCGGAAGGTCAACACCAGCGTGCTTTTCGATCACACCGTTGTAACGGCGAGCAACATCGATAAACTCTTCGCAATGCTCTTCAATTTTCACAATAAGACCCGGCAGCATAGGGTATAGGTTTACAAAGTCTTTCACCGTCACAAAAAAGTTATGATAAACATAACGCTTCATGAAGTTGAGGTTCTTTACCGGATAAGTGAAGAACATACTATTAGGCAGCGTGGCTGTCTTGCCAGTGAAGTGATATTGCCCATGATACAAATCGATCTCTTGAATCACAGTCGCCATCAAATTGTGCTCAATCACCTCACCGCTGATTTTACCCACTTCAATCCAGTCGCCGATTCTAAATGAACGAGAACTCGCACGTTGAATAGAACCGGTGAAACACAAAATAATCTCTTTAGATGCGACGACTATAGCAACAGCAATGGCCGTTACTGACAGCGCAAACTCGCTGATTTCGGATTTCCACAACACAAATAACGTTACAACAATAATCGCGAATGTGCCGTTTTTGGTTCGTGACATCCAGTTACGTTGGTCTTCGCTAAGGAAAGCAACATCACCTCTTATTTGAGATAAGGTGATTCGGCGAATGATTAATATAATAGTGATAATCAACGCACTAAAAATAAACTTATGAGCGAGTAGAAAATCAATTACTTGCCACAACTTTTCCATTACTTATTCCTTTAGCTTTATAACGACGAGCTTTACAACAATTAGTATTTTTCACGATTAGCGGAGACTTCGCTATGAAAAAGCGCTCAATTGTTGAGCGCTTTCTTCCGTGCCTAAATCAGCTATTGGTAAGGCTATCATTTTATCTTGGCAGAAGTAATAAATTGGCCAAAAGTTTCACACCAAATCACAACCGTATTAAACCGATTAAGATCAGTACCTTCGGGAAGCTCAACCATAAAACGGTCGAATGTTTTTACATCTCCGACTCTCAGCAACTCATTCTTGCTGTCATTGAAAGCTTGCTCGGTTTCAAGGAACTTAGGTGAGAGATAGACCTTGTAATCAGGCCCCGGCGCCAATTCACCTTCAAAAGCGATCGCACTTTCAGATACTGAGACGATGCCTTCTCCCCAGTGCAAGAAGTCACTGTCTTGTCGATCTTTAGTGAACTCGCCCGTGTAGATAGCCTGCTCACTGATCGCTTCAACAGAACTTGAGGAAGGAGAATCAGGCTCAATCAAGATAGGTAATGCGTAAACACCCAGCCCAAAACCAAAAGCACCCACGGCTAAGTGGGTGCAAAGTAAAACTAACTTTTTCATCGCGTACTCCCTTATGCTTAAAGAGAGTATTATTGAATACTCTCAAAAATACAAAGAGATATAACGCTCTGATGTTCTATTTTTGGTAATACGTCGCTGTACGTTGAGACAATTCGACAATCACTTTTACCGCTTGCTCCATGCCTTGAATGGTAATGAACTCATGAATACCGTGGAAGTTGTAGCCACCAGTAAAGATATTCGGACATGGTAGCCCCATGAAAGATAAACGAGCACCGTCTGTACCACCTCGGATAGGCTTGATCATTGGCTCAACATCGCACTCAATCATCGCTTGCTTCGCCAATTCAATAATATGTTGATGCGGTTCAACCATCTCTTTCATATTGAAGTAGCTATCAGTTAGCACCAGCTCAACATGGCCTTTCTCAAGGCGCTCATTCAGCTCGTCCACTTTCTGCTGCATGAATACCTTACGCGCTTCTACACCCTCACGTTCAAAATCACGGATGATGTATCCCAGTTCAGAGCGAGCCACACCCATTTCCGCCGATTTCAGGTGGTAGAAGCCTTCATAACCTTCTGTGCACTCAGGTGTTTCTTGCGCAGGCATCATCAATTGGAATTGTGCGGCAATGTTCATCGAGTTCACCATTTTACCTTTTGCGGTGCCCGGGTGAACGTTCACGCCATGACAGATAACATCGGCGCTCGTGGCATTGAAGTTCTCAAATTCCAACTCCCCTACTGGGCCACCATCGATGGTGTACGCCCACTCGGCGCCAAACTTTTCAACGTCAAACAGGTTCGCACCGCGGCCAATCTCTTCATCCGGCGTGAAACCAATGCAGATGTCGCCGTGTTTGATGTCTGGATTCGCTTTCAGGTAAGCAATTGCACTGATGATTTCAGCGATGCCCGCTTTGTTGTCGGCACCAAGTAAAGTTGTGCCGTCAGTCGTAATAAGGTCGTGACCATGTAAAGAATCAAGATCTGGGTATTGGCTTGGGTTCAAACTCTCGCCACTTTCCCCTAATTCAATCGTTCCACCTCGGTAATCTTTAATCACTTGTGGTTTCACGTTGGCGCCTGAGGCGTCAGGAGCGGTATCCATGTGCGCCACAAAGCCAATCGCAGGTACTGGATAATCGACATTCGACGGCAGTTTCGCCATCAAGTATCCATTGTCGTCTAAAGACACATCAACTAAGTCTAATGCCACCAATTCTAACTTTAAGGCTTCAGCAAAGGTAATTTGACCCGGTGAACTTGGGCATTGCTGATTAGAAGGATCGGATTTGGTATCAAAAGTAACGTAATTAAGAAAACGTTCTACAAGCTTTTCCATAATTCATCTCACCATGGATTAAGTAATTGATTTACTGACTTATATTTTTTTCGATATACGATGCATCGTTAAATAAATACAAACACAGAGTCAGTAGCGAGGTTTTTCATCTTACGCCCCTGACCATGTATGTAATTGCTCTAAATCATTATTGTGCGAAATTAGATACGCTTCCTATACTTGAAAACAGAGGGTTTCGTCAGTTCAACATTGCATACGGATGATAAGAGATCGCTTTGTACGCATTCTACGCCCTCCGCTCTCAGCCTAACAAAAGTACAAAGTGTATGATGATCACAATTTATCCTTGATGCAGAATCTGTCATACGTTACACGGAGACACAGTTATGACGATTAATAAATATTTCATTTTCTCTCCTCAAGCCTCTGAGGAAACGCTTCAACCAGTACTAACTGAGAAAGAAGTTCAAAGGCAGGAAGCTCTAAGACAGGCGCAGATCCAGGGTGGATTAGACACAAACGCGACCTCGTAACTCAATGAATACCTGGCACTATTAAGACCCCTATAAAAAAGCTCTACGCTCTATCCTGTAGAGCTTTTTTTATTCTTGATCTGTTATCCTCTCCCCCGCCCCAACAAAAAGTTGATCATTAAACCTTCACTCATTACTTCTTGCTCTTTACTTCTCAATCACCATTTGGCTCATAATTTCTTGCGAATGTAATTTCACGCATTGCACACGCTAGCTTACGACGCTGAGAAATGACTCACTAAACTCCCCGATGCCATACCTTGTCGTGTCATTTTGTGCTAATAATTCATATTCGTTTTCATTCCTCACTCGCCCTCTTTTCAAAACTATATGCGAGTACCAGAGAACCTAACCACAGGAACCCCGAATTCAATGGAATATTCAAAACTAGGAAGTAGTCAAATTCCCGTTTCCCGTATCTGCCTTGGTAGCATGACTTGGGGACTACAAAATACGCAACAGCAAGCCGACCAACAGATCGAATACGCATTAAGCCAAGGCATTAACTTTATCGATACTGCAGAGATGTACGCGGTTCCACCTTCTCCAGATACCTACGGCAAAACAGAAGCGATCATTGGTAACTGGTTATCGCGTAACCCACAGCGTCGACAAGAGTTGATCATTGCGAGCAAAATTGCCGGGCCTGGGCTTCCTTGGGTTCGAGATGGTGGCCCGATAACGGGTGAAGCCGTAATCGCTGCGGTTGATGCGTCATTAAAACGCCTACAAACAGACTATATCGACCTTTACCAACTTCATTGGCCAAATCGCACAACGCCTCACTTTGGTAAGCATTTCCCGAATCACATTCGATTCAGTGATATTGACCGAAAACCACATGAAGCTGAGATGTTGGAAATCCTACAAGCACTGGCAAGCTGCATTAAGGCAGGTAAAATTCGCCATGTCGGGCTTTCAGATGATTCTACTTGGGGCACTAACACATACCTCAAGCTGAGTGAAAAACACGATTTGCCACGTATGGTTTCGATTCAAAATGAATTTAGCCTACTGCACGCAAAAGACTGGCCATATCTGATTGAAAACTGTGTGCATGAAGATGTCGCTTATCTGCCATGGTCGCCTTTAGCTGCAGGCATGTTGAGTGGAAAGTATATCGATGGCGCAAGACCGGAAGGCAGCCGTTGGACTTACATGCAACGTAAAGGCATCTTCCGTGACACTGAATCTGCCAACGAAGCGGTTAAAGGCTATGTTGAAGTGGCTAATGCTCACGGGTTCACTCCAAGCCAACTGGCATTGGCTTGGTGTAATCAAGTTGATGGGGTGACGTCCACCATCATCGGTGCAACGACCATGGAGCAATTAAAAGAGAACGTAGCCGCTTTTAGTAAACCGCTATCAGAAGAGATCCTGACTGATATCAACACAGTATTTAAACGCTATCCTGCTCCGTATTAGTCTGTCAGTTCAGCTTAACTTAGGTGAGTAAATCCCATAAGAGCGCGCTATTTAGTGCGCTTTTCTTTTTTAAGTGAGTTGCTTTTGCTTTTTATGTAGATCGCATTGAGTCATCACGCTTTTGGTTCGCTAACCTTTGCTCTATAATGCGCGGGCTTATATCTAGGATAAAAACATGATTTCAAAAAACCAATTAAAACTCCTTCGTGCTTTGGGCCAAAAGAAACAACGTAAAGCCCACGGCCTGTTTCTAGTTCAAGGTGAAAAGAACGTTCTTGAGCTGTTCAATAGTGACTTAGTCGTGAAGAACGTCTTTGCTACCGCTGATTTCTTATCTGAAAATCATGCTTCACTGATTGAGTTTGATTGTGTTGAAGCCTCGCTGGATGATCTAACCAAAGCAAGTACTTTGGTGAGTAACAATGCCGCGATTGCAGTTGTTGAGATCCCAACGTTTGAACTACCAGAAGCAACAGGACTGATGATTGCGCTTGATGGCGTTTCAGACCCTGGCAACCTAGGTACGATTATTCGCGTAGCAGACTGGTACGGCATCAAGCATATCGTTGCGAGCAGCGATTGCGCAGACCCATACAACCCTAAAACGATCAGCGCGACTATGGGCAGCTTTGGCCGCGTACACGTAAGCCAAACAGACTTACCAGCTTACTTAGAGCAAGCGAACCTACCGGTTTACGGTGCTTTCTTAGAAGGCGAAAGTGTTCATAAGACTGAGTTTACTGCCAACGGCATTTTACTAATGGGCAGCGAGTCTCACGGCATCCGTGAACACGCGGCTAAATACGTGACTGATAAGATTACGATTCCAGCATTCGGCGGCGCAGAGTCTTTGAACGTTGCTATGGCGACTGGCATCATTCTCGACAACATGCGTCGTCAGCACAGCTAGACCTCTAAGCTAACTAGCCAATCGACTGTGTTCAGATATTAAAAAAGGCGTATTGATTAAATCAGTACGCCTTTTTATTTGAGTTCTTTTCAACAATTACTTTTCTAGCATTGCCAATTTATCAGCGACACCATTCCACTTCTCAGCGTCATCCATTGGTGCTTTTACTTCCGTTTGTACCGGCCAAATCTCAGCGAGCTCTGCGTTCACTTCGATGAAGATCTTTTGATCTTCTGGCAGTTCATCTTCTTGGAAGATTGCTTGAGCATCACATTCAGGTACACACAAGCCACAATCAATACATTCGATTGGGTTGATTACCATGAAATTTGGGCCTTCATGGAACGCATCTGCGGGGCACACTGCCACACAGTCTGTGTATTTACATTGAATACAATTATCGCCTACGACAAATGCCATGATGCTCTGCTCTATAAGTTAGTCAAAATTGAAGAATGGGGATAATACTCATCCCAAAGCAAAATTCAACATCATACGGCTCTAATATCGTGTCTATTTGCTTCATGTTTCCAAATTAGTATGACAGATAAATCAATTTCTCGTAAAATGCGCGCCATTGTGAGCTTATCGCTTCTTTGAGCATCAGCGTTTTCATCAAACTCTGTATTAAGAAACGATCTAGCTAAGACACCTATAAAAACGAGACATCGAAATGATACGTTTAACCGAAATTAAACTCCCACTAGACCATGAAGAGTCTGCTATTCAAGACGCTATTGAAGCGAAACTTGGTATTAACTCTGATCAGGTACTCTCTTTTAATATCTTTAAACGTGGCTACGATGCTCGTAAGAAATCAAAGATCTTACTTATCTACACGCTTGACGCTCTCGTTGAAAATGAAGCTGAGTTGTTAGAACAATTCATTAGCGACCCGCACGTAAAAGTGACTCCTGATATGGAGTACAAGTTTGTTGCTAAAGCGGTTGAGAACCAAACTGAGCGCCCTGTGGTTATCGGTTTTGGCCCATGTGGTCTATTCGCTGGCCTAGTGCTTGCTCAAATGGGTTTCAACCCAATCATCGTTGAGCGTGGTAAAGAAGTTCGTGAACGTACAAAAGATACCTTTGGTTTCTGGCGTAAGCGTACACTGAACACAGAATCAAACGTGCAGTTTGGTGAAGGCGGCGCTGGTACATTCTCGGACGGTAAACTTTATAGCCAAGTAAAAGATCCAAAGCACTACGGCCGTAAGGTAATCGAAGAGTTCGTTGCAGCTGGCGCGCCAGAAGAAATTCTATACGTAAGTAAGCCACACATCGGTACCTTTAAACTGGTTACCATGATAGAAAAGATGCGCGCTTCTATCATTGAACTTGGTGGCGAAATCCGTTTCAGCACTCGTGTTGACGACGTTCATATGGAAGATGGTCAAATCACTGGCTTAACGCTTTCTAACGGTGAAGAGATCAAATCTCGTCACGTGGTATTGGCTGTTGGCCACAGTGCTCGTGACACGTTTGAAATGCTGTACGATCGTGGCGTTTACATGGAAGCGAAGCCTTTCTCTGTTGGTTTCCGTATCGAACACAAGCAATCAATGATTGATGAAGCTCGCTTCGGTAAAAACGCAGGTAACCCAATTCTAGGTGCGGCGGACTACAAGCTGGTTCACCACTGTAAGAATGGCCGCACTGTATACAGCTTCTGTATGTGCCCAGGTGGCACTGTGGTTGCTGCGACGTCTGAAGAAGGCCGCGTAGTAACAAACGGCATGAGCCAATATTCTCGTGCAGAACGTAACGCAAACAGCGCCATCGTTGTTGGTATCGACCCAGAACGCGATTACCCAGGCGATGCACTAGCGGGTATCCGTTTACAGCGTGAACTAGAAAGCGGCGCTTATGTTCTTGGTGGCGAAAACTACGATGCACCCGCACAGAAAATCGGTGACTTCCTGAAAGGTCGCGATCCAAGTGCAATCGGTGAAGTACAACCGTCTTTCACACCGGGTATCCACCTAACAGACATTTCAAAAGCGCTGCCTGATTTTGCTATCGAAGCGATTCGTGAAGCAATCCCAGCGTTCGAGAAGAAGATCAAAGGCTTCTCTACGCCAGACGGCCTACTAACAGGTGTTGAGACTCGTACGTCTTCTCCTGTATGCATCAAGCGTGGTAAAGACTACCAAAGCATCAACCTTAAGGGCTTCTTCCCTGCAGGTGAAGGCGCAGGCTACGCAGGCGGTATCCTGTCTGCTGGTATCGACGGCATTAAGGCCGCAGAAGCGCTAGCACTATCAATGGTAGAGCAGAACCAAGCTGAGAAGATTGAGATCGCTTAAGCGCTTTCGATAAAGTAAAGCTAGATAGCGAACAACCAAAACTAAAAATCCAGTGTCTTGTCGACACTGGATGTTTTTATGTGCATGTGACTAGCGGTGAGCAAGCAACATGGTAGAATGCCGCCATTAATCTTATCCTTGTATAAGATTGTTAAACCTTTCCATCGCTATTTAGCCAAATCATACCGAGAAACTTATGCCATTTTCCAAGCTTGGATTAAGCTCACCTATTGTTAAAGCCGTTGCAAAACAAGGCTATGAAAAGCCAACCTCTATTCAAGAAAAAGCAATTCCGATTGTACTTTCTGGTAAGAACCTTATTGCGGCAGCACAAACAGGTACAGGTAAAACTGCGAGCTTTGTTCTCCCTATCTTAGAAATGCTAAGCAAAGGTGAAACGCAGCGTAAAAAACGTATCCGCGCAGTTATCCTGACGCCAACGCGTGAGCTAGCGGTTCAGGTTGAACAGAACATCACTAAGTACGCTAAGTTCCTAAACCTAACATCACTAGCGATGTACGGTGGCGTATCTTACCAACACCAGAAAGACCGCTTGATTGAAGGTGTCGACATTCTTGTGGCAACACCAGGTCGTTTGATCGACATGTATGGTCAACGTGCTGTTCACTTTGATGAAGTGGAAGTACTGGTTCTTGATGAAGCTGACCGCATGCTAGACATGGGTTTCATTGAAGACATCAACAAGATCATCGCACGTCTACCACAAGACATCCAAAACCTACTGTTCTCGGCAACGCTTTCAACGCCAGTGCGTGCGCTAGCGAAAAGTGCAATCAGTGAAGCGGAAGAGATTTCGATTGCCAAGACTGATGCGTCTAAAGCGAACATTGAGCAATGGTTGGTAACGGTAGATAAAGACCGTAAGTCAGCACTATTGAGCCACATGATTACCGAAGGTAACTGGGATCAAGCGCTTATCTTTATCGAAACCAAGCACGGCGCGGCTAAGCTGGTTGCTCAACTTGAGAAACGTGGTATTCAAGCGGAAGCTTTCCACAGTGGACGCAGCCAAGCGATTCGTGAAAAAATCTTGGCTGACTTCAAGAAAGGTCGCCTAAAATACTTAGTCGCGACGGGTGTTGCTGCTCGTGGTATCGATATCGACAACCTAAGCCGCGTAGTGAACTACGACATGCCTTTCCCAGCAGATGATTATGTTCACCGTATTGGTCGTACCGGCCGTGCTGATGCGTCTGGCGAAGCGATATCTTTCCTATCGAAAGATAACTTCAAAAACCTGTGCATTATTGAAAAGCGTCTGGGTCACTTGATTGAACGTCGCGTTGTTGAAGGTTTCGAACCACGCAAAGAAGTGCCAATCTCAGTATTGAACTTCGTTCCTAAGAAAAAAAGAGAACAGCAACAAGACTAAGTAATTTCAGCGACAGAAAATGCAAAGTTGCATTAACCAAAAGAAAAGTCGCGTTAGCCAAAATGAAAATAAAACGAAGCCCTATGTGGCTTCGTTTTGTTCTTTGAAATACATATAACGCTGAGGCAATAAGATGATCACTCCTATCGCAACGAGATTAACCCGCGGGCAAGACCTAAAGCTTGAGATCCAAAGGTTAGTGACAACACACAACATCTCGGCAGGCTCTATCGCGTCTTGTGTCGGTTGTGTCTCTCAGCTCAATATTCGTCTAGCTAATGCGAACAACACCAAGCTCGTCCAAGCTCCGTTCGAAATAGTCTCGGTGATGGCAACGCTAACCCCAAACCACCAGCATGTTCATATATCCGTTGCTGAAGAAAATGGCAATGTGATTGGTGGGCATTTGCTTGAAGGGACGATTATCGCAACCACGGCTGAACTGATCGTTCACCGCTACGATGCTTTGACCTTCAACAGAGAGCATGACGATTCAACGGGGTACACTGAGCTTGTTATCGGCACTAGCAAATAACTGATTTACCCATAGCAACACCAAACGCCCCATATAAAGCGATACTCCCAAACAGCAATTAGGAAACACGATGGCTTCAAACTCCGCAGATTCCGTTATCGTTCTCGATTTCGAAACCACAGGCTTATCACCCAATATGGGCGATCGAGCGATTGAGATCGGTGCGGTAAAACTCGTTAACGGCGAAGTCGTCGACACCTTCCAACAACTCATGAACCCAGGGTTTCGTGTGAGTGGCTTCATTGAAAGCTACACCGGCATTACTAACCGAATGCTAAGTACCGCGGCCAGTTGCAGTGAAGTGATGGATGAGTTTGCAGGCTTTATTCAAGACAGTCAGCTTGTGGCTCATAATGCCTCGTTTGATAAACGCTTTCTCGACGCAGAATTAGACAATATTGGGCGTGATTACAATGGACAGTTTGCATGCTCAATGTTGATTGCTCGTCGGCTAATCCAAGACGCTCCGACCCATAAGTTGGGCGACCTAGTTCGATTCAAGCAAATAGATAACGACGGCACTTTCCACAGAGCATTAGCCGATTCAGAAATGACAGCAAGGTTGTGGTTATTAATGATCGATGAGCTGCAGAGTGACCACGGTATTCAACAGCCGAGCTTCCAATTGATGCAGAAAATATCGAAGACAGCCAAAGGTTCGATTCCAAAACTACTGATGAGCAACAGGGGGTAGGTTCCGAAGTTCACCTTAAAGTGGGATGAAAGGCTAGCTCGACAATAACCGCTAGCCTTTAAAAGGGACGCTCTACTCTTGCAATGACTTTAACGTTCCTTTGAGGCTTTCTAATTCATTCATAAAATACGCCCACTGCTTGTTACTGCTGGTCGCGGCGATATCTACTAAAAACTTGGCTGATGTTTCCATATTTTGGTTGAGTTGTGACTCAAGTTCATCAGGATAATAAGCTTCATTGTTTAAAAGCAATTTCATGATAATCGGCTGAGCAATATGCAGGTCGCTCTTCTTTGCCATCAGCGTCGTTAGCTCTTGATAGGTGTTGTTTTGATATTGTCGCCAGCTGTTATTGGTGTTTACCCACTCTTGAGACCAAGCCAGAATAATCTGTTTTTGTTCTTTAGACACCGAACCTAACCACCGCTCTGCCCGCTCTTCTATTCTAGTTCTGTATCGCTCTCTCGAATCTTCATCGTTCAACGACAACCTTTCTTCATAATAGTCTTGCTGCTTTTCACGAAAGTTTTTTAAAAATCCTCTGTCTTGCTCAGGGCTAAGCTGCATACTCAAGGCGTAAATATCTGGAGCGAACTTATTAACGATTGAGCGAATATGCTCTTTAGTTTCTTCACTTTGACCCACAATAAAAGCGGGATTCATATCCGACCGATCTACGTTCTGAATCGCTTCTAATTGCGAGATATACAGAGGTAGCTGAGTTTCTTTGTGCCATTGCTGTAATAAGTCGAGGCGCTCTTCGAGCTCTGATTCTTGACTGTTGGATAGAGAAACAAAGTCTTCAATATAGCTAACCGCAAACCAGCTTATATTGTTGTAGGCAAGTTTAGTCCCGCAACCAGCGAATAAAAAACAGACTAATAAGACTAACCATCGACACTTTCTCATTCTACCCTCTCACGACATTCAACAAAGCCACAAACCGATTAACTCATCACTTTAAGGTTAGCCCAGTTCTTATAACGCTAATTCTAGCTCTTATAAAAGTAGCCTTAATAAACAGTGGTCGTAAAAACTTTGAGATAAATTGAGAGCCAGACTTGCTAATCTAGCTATTTAGGCAAATGATTAAACTAAAAATAATTAACAGCAGTGATGTAACTTGATTTTTATTACTCATTTGACGTAATACGACCCTTTAAAAGAGTTAGGGTAACGTATTTTCAAATGATTGATATTTGGGAGGGAAGCTATGGCCGCTATTCCTGATCATACAAGCGATTTAGAATATAAGCTTTGTTATTTTGACGATGGATCAATAACCACAATCACGATATTCGTTCACAATCGACAGGAAGCGATGACTTGGTATCTTAGCGAAGGAAAACATATCAACGATCTTTATTCGATAAGACCCGATGAATAATGCTTTGGTATAGAGAACTAGGTCGATAAACCTAAGAGAAGAAACTTGAGTGGCATTTTGTGGGACACCCTTTACTGCAATGCCATTAATTAACAATGTCATTAATTAGACATATCGCAGCAAAGGGATTCAGTCTCGAATTACTTCAGGATTCGGGCGCGGAATTGACGCCCCTTCATTTTACCTGATTCGATTTTGTTCAGTGCTTTCTTAGCCACAGATCTTTCTACTGCTACGTAAGCACGCATTGCGAACAGACTGATCTTACCTACTGATTTACCATCAATGCCGCCTTGGCCCGTCAGTGCGCCAAGAATATCACCAGCACGAAGCTTAGCTTTCTTACCGCCATCAATTTGGATGGTAACCATGTTTGAGTAGTACGGCTTAGCAATTGGCTTTGCTGGCAGTTCAGATGGCTCGATTGGCATGTCCATGTACTCATCGATTTGAGCAACACGGTACATCTCTTTTTCGCTAAAGAAGCTGATCGCTACGCCTTTGCTTCCTGCACGGCCAGTACGACCAATGCGGTGAACGTGAACTTCAGGGTCGCGAGACAATTCAAAGTTGAACACAGCATCTAGGTTATCAACATCAAGACCGCGAGCCGCAACGTCTGTCGCCACTAGAATCGAGATGGTTTTGTTTGAGAACTGAACCAAAGCTTGGTCACGTTCACGCTGTTCCATGTCACCATGAAGTTCGATAACACTGAAACCGCGATGGCTTAGCTCATCGTTTACGTTCTGCACTTCTTTCTTAGTGTTACAGAACACAACCGCAGATTCCGGTTGGTGATGAAGTAACAGCAACTCTAGAGCATCATCACGAGCTTCAGAACCTTCTAACTTGTAGAAGTGTTGTTGGATGCTTGAGTGATCGTGTGTTGATTCAACCTTCACCATTTCTGGATTGCGCATGATGCGGTCTGCAACAGATTTGATCTGTTTAGGGAAAGTCGCACTGAATAGCAGAGTTTGGCGTTCTTTTGGCGCCGCTTCAATCACAGCATCCAAAGCATCTTGGAAGCCCATTTCTAGCATGCGATCAGCTTCATCTAACACAAGTGTGTTCAGCTCAGACAGATCAATACGGCCTTTCTCTAGGTGGTCAAGGATACGACCAGGTGTGCCCACAAGAATGTGTGCGCCATGCTCTAGTGAACCAATCTGTGGGCCCATTGGCATACCGCCACATAGTGTCAGCACTTTAATGTTGTGAATACCACGAGCAAGAGTACGAATCTCTTTTGCTACTTGGTCTGCAAGCTCACGAGTCGGACATAACACTAAAGACTGAACACGGAAACGCTTAACGCGTAGGTTCTGCAGCACGCCTAAACCGAAAGCAGCTGTTTTACCTGAACCCGTTTTACCCTGACCGATAACGTCCTTGCCATTTAGGATAGTAGGAAGACTTAACGCTTGGATCGGCGTCATTTCAGTATAACCAAGAGAATCTAACGTGTTTAGAAGCTCTGGTTTAAGGGCGATTGAAGAGAATTTTGAAGTGCTCAATGGAAATATCCAACTGGTGAAAAACAGAGTGCATTATGAGTGTTTTTGAAAATTATTCCACCTTAATCACAGTTTTGGAGAAACATGGTAGGCGAACACAAAAAAGCCAGCTTACTTAGCTGGCTTTGACTTCTATACGAATTGCTTTCTATGGCACACCGTGACCTTTAGATGCAACCCATACTCGATACCACTGTTCGCGCGTCAGCTCGATTTTTAGTGCATCAACCGCAGTCTTCACACGCTCAATCTTACCTGAACCAATAATCGCAATTGGATTAGACGGTAAACGACGAACCCAAGCGTAAATCACTTGGTCAATGCTGTCTGCACCCACTTCTTGGCGAATCGCCTCTAGCTCATCACGAACACGAATTGCTTGCGCTGAATCACCACTGAAGATGCTACCACCACCGAGACAAGACCATGCCATCGGGCGAATGCGGTTCATCTGCAGTTGATCTAGCGTACCATCATGAGCCACTTCAAAGTTCAATGGGTTGATTTCAACTTGGTTGGTCACTAACGGCTTACCGAGTCGAGATTGAAGCAGTTCAAACTGACGCGGTGAAAAGTTAGAAACACCGAAGTGCTTAACTTTACCTACTTTGTGTAGCTCTGCGAACGCTTCTGCTACTTCATCTGCATCCATTAACACGTCAGGGCGGTGAATCAACAATACATCGATATCGTTAACACCTAAGCGCTCTAATGAATTATTTACTGATTGGTAAATATGCTGCGCGCTAGTGTCATAGTGATTGATCTTACGATCTGGAGTGTGGTCACCACATAGGTTGATATCGCACTTGGTGACGATTTGAATATCATCACGAAGGCTTGGTTCAAGCGCTAACGCCTCACCAAACAACTTTTCACATTGGTAGTTACCGTAAATATCCGCGTGATCGACAGTTGTGATGCCAAGATCAATATGTTGCTTCAGGAAAGTCAGACGTTGTTGCGGGGTCATGCCCCACTCTGCTGTACGCCAGTATCCTTGCACCAGCTCAGAAAGTTCTGGGCCTTGTGGCGCTATCGTTACTTTTGCAACCATGGGTTGTCTCCTTTATCAATACTGAACGTATCCTAAGCTCGTTTTACCGAAGGCTCAACGTATAAAAAATGGCAAACGCAAACGCTTACTAAAAATGTGAGAGCCGCAGAAAAACGAACACTTAAATGAATTATAACTTGCCGTCTGCCCGCGAGCCGTTCTCCTGAAAGGCTTGTTTAGCCTAATAAATAACGAAACTATCTATAAATTTGAGCAATTAAAAGCGATTAAGTTCAACCGTTAAGTTGTCACCATCACTATGTAACTTAATCCAAAGAGAGGAAGATCCAGGAGAAGACAAGTTAGGAACATTCCATACACTCATTTGCTCTGATGAACCGTGTGGCGCGTTGATAAATTCGACCAGCTGTTTATCCACCTTATCGAAACCAACACCTTCATTTCGAGCTTGTTCGAGTTGAGCAGTAACATCGAATTCATCTTCACCAATACGAATTGAACTGAGAGCAAAGCCATCTTGGCGAAGGTATGCCTGAAGCTTTGTGTAACTTAGGTCCGAATATGGCAGGTTTAAGCGAACCGTTTCGACACTTGAGTCCCCCAACTCCAGTTCAACATACACATCCAGGTCGTAATATTGGGTTAAGTCACTGCACAACAGCGTATCTTCGATCTCACCACAATCCATCAACTCGATATCATTAATATAGTTTTGAGAATTCGGCAGACTTGGGCTGCTGTTAAATACTGTTCTTAGCCACCAGCTTTCGGTTGCTTGCGCTGAAAATGAAATAGCATTGAGGGACAGCATTAGAGGCAAGATTAGAACTTGAAAGATTTTCATCGACTGGGCTTATTTAGCGCTATATGAAGTGTCCATTATACGTGACCAATCGACAAACAACCGCTCGAGTCGCAAATTTTAGGCGAAAAAAACGGGCATACATGCCCGCTAGATAAATTCATCACCGAATAACGTAATCCGTCACGTTGAGAACCATTACGAAAGATAGAATATCACTCTCCCACAATAGTTACAATACATCGTACCCATTACTTATAGCCACCTTCAATCGCTGGCTCTTCAAGCGACAATCTGACTTTGTTACGTTGAATCGCTTCTGGCGGTAAACTGATGAAGCCGTATTGGTTCAACACGCCTTGATGATCTTGTGACAAGGTAAGCCCAACAAAGAACTTCTCTTGCTCAGTAAACCCTTTACGATGCGCTGGAATATTCAAGTACATGTAATAAACCGTTGCTAACGGGTAACGACCAGAGAGGATCGTCTCTTTGTTTAGATCGTAGTTCACACCTAGGTTATCAACCACGCTCAACCATTTCACGTCTGAGATTTGGTCTGAGTAGACGGTGTACCCAATGGCGGCATCTTCGTCTTCAATCTTATTAATCAGATCAGGTAAATCCGCTAAGAACTGAGTATGGGCATATTCTCCTTCTGTTCCACATTCGACCCAACTTGAAAAGGTAGTATGGCCTTTCAGGTTGTGATCAATGGCAAAGGGCAACATATGAGTATCTAGGCTTTCACCGTTACGAATATCACTACTTGCTGACCATTTTGGATGTTTAGGATCGTTAGAACAACCAAACACATCAATTAATTCGGCGACAGTGATTGATGTTGCTGGGTTATTTTCATTGGCTAGAATCGCTATGACATCGGCAGTGAACATCAACTCTGTTGGCCTATAACCGTAACGCATATCAAACCTTGCCATCTCTTTGTCAGTCCACTTTTTGGAAGTGATACCAACACGCGAGCGTTGCATGATCATCTGCTCTGGGACGCTGTCGCTCAACAAGATTTCTAAGTCGATCTCTTGGCTCTTAAGCAGATCTTCAACAAGCCCCTGCATATTCGGCTCAATCGCGACCAAACCTATGTCAGTGGCGTCATTTGCAAACGTCGATACAGAGAACAACGCAGGTACAGAAGCAAGCAGCAAGCCCGATTTATTAGATAGACATTTCATTACTGGCCTCCTACTGGATCAATCGACGTTTTAGACTCAACATCGCTATTACTATCGAGCTGCATTTCTGAAGTGAAGATGTTCCAAGATGGATTCACTTCCATGCTTTCTGTCTTAATCACCGCAATCGTTCTGCGCTTACGCTTGTGAAGATGCTGAGTTAAGCTGGTTATCTGAGTAAACTCTTGTTCGAAGATTCGCTCACCATTGATGCCTCTATCAATCAAAGCGTCTCGAATCACGCCAGTTCTTTTCTTCGCTAATGCCTTGTTATACGCGTTTGTACCTTCAGAACTGGTATCACCGACCAAAGTAACCGAAGCATCAGGCTGCTCTCCTAGTAAACGCACCAACTCATTTAATACAGCGGTATGATCAGGTTTAAGGTCATACTTATCAAAATCAAATGCCACACTTAATACTTCAACGTCTTCGACAATTTTCCAATTGGCGCAGCCTTTAATGTCTACCGTCACACCTTCTGGCGTATCAGCACAAAGATCGCGCTGGTTAATCACACCGTCTCGGTCATTATCGGCTAAGTCATCAATTTGATGGCGCGTCATTGTCGTATCAGGCGTTTCTGCACATCCCATTAGCAAGATAGAGCTAAGTAGCGCTAGTTTAAAATATCTCATTACTTATTTTCCCCTTGCCACTCTTCTGGATGTTCAATCCTCAACGCGTAGGTCAACATACCCATCGCATTTAACACTCGATAAGCCGCTAACGTTTGATCATATTCAGTGCTGATGAAGTTTCTTCGAGCCAAGAACACTTCAACTTTTGCATCAAGTACATCAAGAAGGCTTCGTCTGCCAACATTGAATTGCTGGATATAGCCAAGCTCTGCAATTTTCGCTGCATCAACGTTCTGTTGAAGTAAGGATTTTTGCTGCTCAAGCATTTTGTAAGCGTTCCAAGCCAATTGTGTACCCTCTCGAACCTCACGCTCTGTTCGTAATCGGATCGCCCTTGCCTCTTCCACTCGCCACGCGGACGATTCAACCCTAGAGTCGGTAGAGAAGCCATTAAACAGGTCATAATCCATCGTCAACATCAGTCGAGCGTCTTCATCGACACCGCCTGGAGGGTTAGATACGTTGTCATTCTTGTTGGCATGAAGTTCGAGTTTTAGCTCTGGGTAGTAATCCCCTTTCTCGCGGCGCATCTCTTTACGAGCCGCGTCGATATCAAGCAAAGAGGCTTTGATTTCAGGGTGATTCTCGACAGCTTGTTCAAGTGCGACCTGTGCTGAGCTTGGTAATAGAGCGTAATCAAACCGGGGGTATACCAAGTTCACAGCAGGCTTGCCAACCAAGCGTAGATACTGAGTTTGCAAATCAAACAGATTGTTCTGAGCGGCGATAAGTGAAGACTGCGCGGTCGCGACACGGGCGGAGATCTGAGCCAGATCCGAGTTACTACTCAAGCCTTTGCTCTTTTTATCTTGGATATCTTGGTAGATCTCTTGGTGCTCTTTTACGTTCCGCTTAGACAATTCAAGTAGCGTCTCTGCTTTGAGGATATCGAGGTAATTTCTCACCACATCTAACGATACGTTTTCAGCTCGCGAAATCAGAGTTAGACGCTCAGCTTCCGCTTCGAACGTCAGTCGATCGACATTCGATGTGGTTTTAAAACCATCAAATAGTAACTGGGATACTTTAAAGCCAATTTCCGTTCTCGTTAGGCCTCGATCATCGGTATCAAGTTTGCTACCACTGTTGTAGCGCGTTTCTTCATAACCTGCTGCCGCGTACAAGTTCACTTGCGGCATATACAAACCACTCGCCGCGTCTCCGTCTCTGACCACCGATTGGTATCGGGAGTATTGCGCCAATATCTCTGGGCTATAGTCGATGGCAAAGGCCACGGACTCTTCTAATGAAGCTGCTTGAGACAGCCCACTCATTAGCAAGCAAGAAGAGAGTAAGAATTTTGAATGCATTACACTTCCTTTTATATTTATGCTTTAACCCACTTCATCGTTCGCGAAGTGAGTTTTCCTTAGCTCGTAAAATAGGTTTTAACCAATAACTCAATACTGTTTTCTCTCCGGTCAATATATCAACCGCGACTTGCATCCCTGGAATAATGCTAAAGGCAGAGTTTTGTTGCTGGTCTTCGTTTAACTGAATATGGGCACGATAATAGGCGTTTCCGTCTTCCGTTTGTAAGGCGTCGGCACTCACGTAAATCACCTCGCCTTTAAGTCCGCCATAAATGACGAAATCATAGGCCGTGAATTTAACTGTCGCACCCAGCCCATTATGAACAAACGCGATATCTTGCGGAGAGATTCTCGCTTCAACAATCAGGTCACTGTTTGATGGGATGATCTCAATGATCGGCTCGCCGGGACGAACTACACCACCAATGGTACGCACAAAGATCTCTTTGACTGTGCCATCAACGGGCGCAACGATTTCGGTACGCTTGAGTTGGTCGGCAATCGCCTGTTGGCTTTCGTTCAGCTGCGCTATCTTGCTCGCCACTTCATTCAACTGACCTTGCACTTTGGTACGAAAATCTAAGGCAATGCTTCGATGATCCGCTATCGACTCTGAGTAGGCAGCTATCTGCTTCTGCGCTGCTACTTTTGAGCTAGCAATATCACCTTTGAGTTTGACTACATCACGGTTTAGTTTAAGTAGCTCAACTTCCGCAACAGCACCGCTCGCTACCACGTCTTTCAACATGTTGCGCTCGCGAATCACAATTTCGAGGCTGCTTTCGAGAGTCTGGATATTATTAAGCGTATCGACACGAGCTTGGTCTTGTTGCTCGATACGAAGTGCCGCCTCTTCCAGTTCAGACTTCAACTGTCCTAAACGCTCTCGGTAGTTCGCCTTGGCATTCATTAACGCAGGGTGGCTTGATACATCAACCGCAATATCTTGAGGCACCAAGACCACTCGCTCATACCACTCTTTCGCATCGTTATTTAAAACGACCGTCGACAGCTCAGCCTTTAATCTTAATTGCTGAGCCAGTAACGTATCCGCTTGTTGAGCCGACTCTAGAAACGCCGCCTTAAAACGTGTGTCTTCTAACTTAGCTAGAGGTTGCCCCTTCACTACAGATTGGCCTTGTCGCACCATGATCTCTTGAACCAGTCCACCTTCTAAACTCTGAATGGTTTGCACCGAAAGACTTGGAACAACTTTACCTTCACCAATCACGACTTCTTCTAATGTTGCCCACGTTGCCCAGCCGATAATTGAGACAATGAGTAAAGCACTCAACCAAATCAGCTTACGAGAGCGGAATGCTAAGTGGTTGTTGGTCCATTGAATATCATTACTCATGACGACCTCCCTTCACCACAGATACCGTCTTAAAGCGACTCGCACCTTTAGGTACACTTTTCTTCTGTAAAGAGAGAATATCTTTAGGCTCACCTTCTGCCACTATTTGACCTTTATCCAATACAATCACTCGATCACACATCATCAAGAATGAAGATTTGTGGGAGCTGATCAGCATTGAAGTTTCTCTTGGCATACTTTGAAGTGCATTGAAGAACTGTATCTCAGCTTGATTATCAAGTGCGCTAGTAGGCTCATCCATGATCAATAGTTTTGGACAACGATAAAGCGCCCTTGCGATAGCCACAGCTTGGCGTTGGCCTCCTGAAAGCAATCGACCACCTTCGCCAACTGGCGTTTCTAAGCCGTTGCTCAAACGCCCCATATAACCGTTCAGCCCTGACTGTTGCAGCGCTTGTCTTAGCTTTTCTTCATCAACGTTAGTCGCACCTAATGTGACGTTGTCGTAAACACTTCCGAAGATAAGATTGGTGGTTTGCCCTACCCAGCCCATGCCACTGCGTAACACACTGGTAGGCCATAATTGCCCATCAATCTCTTGATAGAAGGCTTGTCCTGTTGTTGGCAAATACTGGCGCGCAACAATCGATAGTAGAGTTGTTTTACCCGCGCCTGCCGCACCGACAAGACCAACTCGCTCACCCGGTTTGATCTCTAGGGAAATCTCCTTTAATGCAGGGCTTTGAGTCTCTGGATAAGTAAACGTCACTTCATCTAACCTAACCCCACCATCAAAGTCTCCTTTGTCGATAACTTGGTGTTTGGACTCTTCCTGAGGTAGCTCCATAATCTGATTCAGCCCTTCAACGGCCGAACGTGTTTGCTGGAACCTCAGCAATAGAAGAGAAAGCTGGTTCACCGAACTTGCAGCGCGCCCACTCAACATCACAACGGCTATCAAACCACCCATACTCAGCAAGCCTTCAGAGATCTGATACACGCCGAAGATAATCAGAGTGATGGTCACGATCTGCTGACTGGACTGAATAGAGTGCGTCACGATATTGGAGTAATGACGAGATTGAGTCTGCCATTGAGAGAGCGATGAAATCGTCTGTTCCCAACGTTTCTGAGTGATTCCTTCAGCATTGTTTTGCTTGATATCCGAAAGGGTTGTTAAGCAATCAAACAACTGTGCC
The DNA here is from genome assembly GCF_000272105.2 of Vibrio splendidus 12E03. GTDB lineage: Bacteria > Pseudomonadota > Gammaproteobacteria > Enterobacterales > Vibrionaceae > Vibrio > Vibrio splendidus_I. Next base: position 2,292 of record NZ_AJZD02000082.1, on the reverse strand, counting down.
TGTCTTTGTGTCGAGAGGCGTGCGGTTTCATCGAATGTTTTCTCGACCTTGCCTTTCATCGCGATGCTCAGCACAATCAAAACAAACATAATTGCGACAGGAATGAACATCATTGCGCCACCGAGCCAGCCGATAAGCAGTAGGAATAACAAAGTGAATGGCAGGTCGACTAAAGTGACTAACGAGATAGAAGTGAAGAAATCTTTTACGCTATCGAAATCTTGAAGCTGTCTGGCAAAGGCGCCTACCGACTGAGGTCGATTTTCCAGCTTCATACCAAGGACTTTAGAGAACAGTTGAGAAGACAACTTGTTATCAATATAGCGCCCAGCCATGTCAGTCACAGAGCTGCGTGAGCTTCTCAACACCCAATCAAAAATAACGACAATACCAACGCCTGCTGCCAGAACCCAAAGCGTGTTAAACGCTTGGTTTGGCACCACGCGGTCGTACACATTCATGGTAAACAGAGGCACGACTAGCGCGAGTAAGTTGATCAAAAATGAAGCGACAAATAGGTCTCGATACCAAGGTTTCACTTCTTTGACGACACGCCATAACCAACGGGTGTTGGATTTATTCTCGCTACGTTCATGGGATTGAACACGTGCATCATCAAGAGCTTGAGCACCAACTTGCCAAACATACGATTCAACTTGAGCAACCAAGTCTTTTAGGAGGGTTTGTTGGCTTGAATTAGTTTCGCAATCCAATACTTGAAAGTAATCACCAGAGTCTTGCGTGACGACAACAGGATTTCCTGTCGCGGAATTAACAGCAACAACGGGGAACTGACATTGAGTCAGTAATTCTTTTTTAACGTGGCTCAAAGTTAACCCCGATTTCTCAATGGCTCTTGGGAAAAGGGATTCATTGAGCCTTCCTTCATTTAAAGGTAGGCCAGACACTATTTTGGAAGGATGGCTGCGAACATTAAAATGCTCACATAACCATTCCACACAACCTAGCCAGCTGTCTTTTTGTTCTACCAATCTAAACTTCCTTTTATAGACTGTACATCTAACTTACAGCGTTAAATTATTGTCTTCTATCATTTTTTGTAAAATTTGTGCTTCTAATGCACTGCTACTGTCGCCTTGATACAGATCGTCGTACGTAACATCGGCTAATAAGATGTTTTGTTGAACGTCTTCATCGCCATTAGGTTTAATAGAAATGGTCACACCTTCACCAGATTCTTCTAAATCTAGATATTGTGTTGCCCCTAACCCTGTATTAAGCCCTAGGCTTCCCAAAATACCCGAGAGGTCAATTGCATCAGTATCTGGAGACGCATCAAAATCTTGAACCACATCGTAGCTTGGGGCTTCTACACTCCCTAAGCCTGAAGAGGCAAACACAAAATTATCAGAGCCCGTACCGCCAATCAGCAGGTCATTATCATCTGTCGCAGTAATCGTAGAGTCACCCTCAGCTACAAACTCAACCGATACCGTTTGAGGTAACCCTACCGCTTGGTTGTTACCTATTTCAGCAGAAGGTTCGATGGTGAGTTCAAATGGGTCAACGCCATCATAGCCACCCGTAATCGCTAGATTAGGTACATCTGCCAAGTCCACCACATATTGACCATCGACCATAGAGCCGTGTGAGAACGTCAAACCTGCGGGAATATCATAAATTGTAATGAAGCCCACTTCTGAATCGGCAGGGTTTACAAGAGAAAGGTCTAAACCAAGAGGAATCGTGCCACTCGCTTCTGCGACAATTGAAGCGTATTCGACGCTTAGTAACGGTGCATCAGGTTCTGGTGTGATAATAAGCGTCATGTCTTGCGAGCTCGGGTCACCCGTGTCGACCACTAACTCACCGAGTACGGTATTTTGATCAACCGTTCGGCCTGTAATCGTAATATCGAGGTTACCAAACGCATCGCCCGCAAATAATTCGAGCTCATCAACAGAGCTTGCCTTAACGAGGATCGTCGCCTGTATGATGCCACCCACATTGGTGAAAGAACTGGTTTCTGATCCAATTCGAATTCGATCTAGCCCAACTAATCCTGATGGGTCCGAAGTCGAATTCACCGTTACGGTAATTGATAAGAACTCATCACTGTTGGTTTCAAAGCTATTAGCATCAAGAGGAATCGTGATACCGTCATCCTCACTTCCAGTGAGCTGTTCTGGTAAATCGAAGAACTCAACCTTGTCACCAATAGGATTTACACCAACGGTAAATTCAGATTCGGTATAGCGGATTTCTGTGGTGCCGATTTCTTGAGTAATCGCCTCAAGAACAAGATTAATATCGCCACTAAAGTCTCGCGGC
>NZ_AJZD02000081.1 GCF_000272105.2 Vibrio splendidus 12E03 | reverse complement strand
AGGGGCGGTAGAGAGTATTTCACCGACCACCAGTCAAAGCGAGCGTGGCGAAATCTATTATGAAGTCGTAGTGTCGGTTGATACGCCATACTTCCGCGATAACCCAGAGAGCTTTTCTATTTTGCCAGGTATGACGGGTGAGGTAGACATCACAACCGGTGAAAAATCTGTGTTCCAGTATTTATGGAAACCGATCTACACCAATGTCAGTGTCGCATTTGGTGAAAGGTAATCGTTATAAAGAGTCGCTGAGAGTAAACGAATAACCACAGCAAATAATAAAAAGGGAGCACATTATGTGCTCCCTTCTGTTTGGTCTCGTTATCGGTTAACTATTAGGATCAATGTCCGGTAGCCCGTCTACGTCGTTGTGATGATGGTGCTCATCATCTTGGTTATGGTTGATGTTTGCATCATGGTGTTCCTGCGCGTCTGACATATCCAAGTGCGCTTGGTCATGTGTTACTGCATCTGGTTGGTCGACTTGTGCAAGTACGATATCTATATCCGCAGGTTGATCATGAACCGTTGTCGATGTCGCATCGGGTTTAATGCCCAATGCATCCAGATAAGCCGCAGCACCATGGTGATCAGTTTTCTGATCGGGTTCTTGATGGGTCTGCTGGGTTAAATCCAGATTACTATCATCGCTTAGAGTGACGGTAAAGTCGGCTTGTGAAGCCATGTCTGGCTCGTCATGTTGAACAGGAGGCGGTGGTGGGGGAGCAGGGTGTGATGTATGGACCAAAGGTGTGATTGTCATATCAACCACTTCAGTTCCAACTGTCAGCTTTCCACTATGTCCAGGCCCATGACTGAGTATCTGGATATTCACATGGGCGACAACTTCATCTTGATTTGTCCCTTGCAATGCCACTTCAAATTTATCTTCATGTTGACCTATACCAGAAGCGCTGCCATGAGGGCCCGTGTGAACTTGGGCTTGCTCTTGATAATGTAAATGACCAGTCTGAGGGTCAATAGTTAATGTCCCGTATTGGCCATGATGACTAGTGACGTACTGTCCGTTAGGTAAATGGATTCGCCAACCGCTTTGTGCTGTTGGTACCGGAGTTAACGATGGTAATAGTGGTGGAACCCCAAGCGTGCCAGATACTTGGTGGCTTCCCGATGGTGGTCTGACAATGATAGGTTCAGGAATAGCGCTTGCAGCGAAACCTTGGCTACCTGCGGTATTGCCGTGTTCGTCAGTCATTGTTGCTTGTACATTAGAACCGGGATGAACTTCAATTTGTATTCCATGCTGAAGAGTGTGAGCATCTAATACATGATCCTGACCGTTAACGACAAGATGCTCACCGATTTTGGCATCACTAGGAGGCGTAACGGTTGCTGTGATCGTGTTTGCCTGTCCTCGGGCGATTTCAGCTTTACTGTATAAGTTGTCTGCCCCTGCGTTTTCAAAAGTAATCGTAGGAACGCTAACCTGTGTATCGACTTGGTAAGTAACATCTGCAGTGGCATGAGCGCTATTACCTGCGGTATCTGTTACCGCTACTGATGCCTCTATTTTTTGGTCAGCATCGGCGATGAGTTCACTGCCAGGTACGGCAATTGAATAGTGTCCTTTTGCATCGACCACGCCAGTATGCTGTGTCCCATTTACATCTAAAGTCACAATGTCGCCTGTATTAAAATCGCCAGAAACGGAACCGGTGATGTCAATGGATCTGTTGGATTCTTGAGCATTAATCACATTGTCGGCGGTAATCGGGTCTGTTTGAATACCGACGTGTACTTGCGTATCTATATGGACAGACAGAGGCGAAGAAGTTGCAGACATCACTGACGAAGGAGCGACTGCTTTAGCGGATAGATTATGATCGCCATTCGATAAGCTGCTTACCGCCACACTATACTGCCCCGAGCCATCAGAGACCGCATGCCCAATAGGTTTGGAGCCATCATAGATGGTGACTTGTGAGTAAGGAATGTCCGTGTGTCCGGTGATTGTCGGCGTACTGTCTTTAGTGAGGTTATCGGTATCAGAGGTGCCAGTATCACTCGATGCCGCTAAATCGACAGTGACTGCATTGTTTGGTGGAGTGTTTGTCCCAATCGGCAAACTTGGTTGTGTGGTCGTGACCAGTGGATTAGAAGGCACAGAGGTTGAAATCGTCGGTGATTGCCCTGGCACAACTGAAACATGACCGTTGGGATCAAAAGTGATGAACTTCGACGACTCCCCACCGTGATTGTCAGCTACTTTTACTTCAAACACATCGGTACCGTGGTATGTGTGCGTCGCCGCGTTATAACTCATTCCAGCAACCGAACCATTGGCTGTATATATATACGCGCCCGAATCTGGATCGACCGATAGTGTACCGAATTGACCGGTTGAATTGACGACAGAGAAGGTATGAGTGTCGTTCACGTCAACATCAGTTTCGGTCAGTGTTCCTGTTGTTGGAGTTGTTTGGGTTACCGATAAAACGGGGTCATCGTTTGTACCATGAATGGTTATTTGAATCACTTTCGAGGTACCATCAATAGTATTCACCGTCACCGTCTCTTGAATTGTGTCATGCTCTCCTAGAGAATTTACGGCCGGATTTGTAGAATCAAGATGAAACGTCCAGTAGCCATTTTGATCAATTGAGAGATCGCCCCAATTATGCGTACTCGCGATATGACTCTGTGCCCAAAACCCACTCTGTCCATAGTCTTTATCATCAGCATTTAGTGTTCCAGAGACAGAGGTTTGAGAGTCTTCGTAAACAGCCCCTGTACTTTGCCCCGTGATTATTGGGGCATCCTGGGTTCCAGTAATGGTCACTTTTATCACATGCGCTGTACCGTCAGCACTATGCACAGTAAATACATCGGGTGTTGTTTCTCCCTGATGCAAAGATTGAACACGAGGATCAAGTGAATACGTCCAATGACCAGATGCATCTATGGTATAGGTACCAAGTTGGGTTGAACCTGATGTCGCAGTAAAATGACCCTCTCCACTATCCGGATCAGTAACGGTGAGGTTTCCCGATGTTTGTAAATGCTTGTCTTCAGTTACCTGTCCCGAGTCTTGGCCTGAAATGATCGCCCCATCATCATTTCCTTGTACCAACACTTCAATATGTTTGGTTGCGGTTGAGCCGTCAGTAGATATCGCTGTGATATCAAAGCCTTCTGCCTTGGTCTCACCTTGTTGTAGCGCATTGGCCTTGAAGTGGTCTAGGTCATAATGCCATTGCCCATTGCTATCCACATGAAGGGTACCGTAAGTTCCAACAGAGTTACCTGCATTAAAGGTGACGGAATCTTTACTATCGGAATCGTGCGCAAGTAGGGTGCCTGAAATAGAGGTAACCTTGTCCTCAATAGCCGTTCCCAGTGCAGCCGTTAATGCGTCAGGCGTATCAATAATCACATGATCATCTGTGCCTAAGATTTTGGCTGTCAGCGGGATTCGTGTTCCATCTGCGGTGATCAAAGTGATCGTATCAGTCAGAGAATCGCCATGGCTCAGTGATTGAACTTCAGCGTGACTATTATCTGCACTGTAGCTCCACTTGTCGTGGCCATCGGTTGAATGAGTGAAGTTGAAGGTACCGTGTGCGCCTGCGAGGTTCATCGCGAAGTTTGCTGGTACCGTATGCTTAACGCCGTTGACCTCTATTTGAGTAACTTTTGCTTCTGATGGCGAGTCAATATCCTGAATATCGAGGTTTTTCCAACCTGACCATAACTCGTTGGTGCTTGTTCCCGATTTGAGATGATCTTCAGTTACAAAGTTGGAGGCGAGTGTCGGTTGCAGGGTGGCAGCATCATTGCTCGATAATAGCGTGGTAGACGCGCCAGTATGAGTAACACCACCATGAGCATCGGTTACGTCATAGCTAAAATGAACGTGTCCGTTATAGTCTTTGGTTGGAGTAAAGGTGTAGGTGCCATCTTTGTTGTCAACAACAGAACCATGATCAACTAACAGATTTGTTATGGAAAGTTTACCTACGTCATTTGCATCTACGTCGATAGTATTGACAAGAAGCTCTTGAACCGTCAGCGTTACTTGTGTGTCTTCTTTACCACTATTAAGTTGTACTTCACTACTGCAATAAGGCCTATCGTTGTCACCATGTATCGTGATAACAATATCATGTGTAGTACCGTCTTTACTTTGTATCGTTATCGTATCAGTGAGAGTCTCATTTGCACCAAGTTGATCAATCGTCGATCCTACTTTTGTTGTCAATCCACCATTTACATCAGCAGTGCCAGTTGCAACACCATAAAACCATTTTCCATCAGTATTAAGAATCAAATGGCCATATTTTCCATGATAGGTATAACCAATACCTTTAGAATCAAAACTATTCTCACCGGTATCTGGATCGATGATTGTTAGTTGTCCCTCAACATGAATCATACTATTAGTTAAATGCGCTATGCCTGGCTGGGCAAAGTCTGGCGACATATCAGGGTTTTTGTTTTCATAGACATCGCCAGTATCGACACCTGATATAACGGCTTTATCTCCAACTGCATCAATATGAAGTATATTGGTAGCCTCTAACGAATCTTCATGTCCATCATTTACAGTAAATTTGAATTGAACATCACCGTTAAAATTTGGAGTGGGGATGAACTGAAGCTTAGCGATATCGGAGGCTGCAATGCTCTGACCAGCAGTGATGTCGTGTCCATCGAGTACAAACTTACCTTGAGTCGCTGGTGGCAGGTCAGTGATCGCGATTGAGTTCAGCGTATCGCCTGTATCGATGTCGGTGAATCCGAACTGACTCGACTGCATTTGATAGTGTGTATCTTCAGTGCCATGTGCAAGTGTTGTCGCAGTGATGGTCGGTCGATCATTGGTGCCTGTAACCGTTATTGTTATATCGTGGGCAGTATGGTCTGCAGAATAAACACGATATACAACCTTTTCTACTTCACCTTCAGCTAATGATTGCAAGCGACTGTTGGCTACTTCGTACCCCCAAGCACCATTTGGTGTTATGCGCAAAAATCCACCAAAGGGGTCGTGTATCGCCTGTTCTCCTAACAATCGGTTTACCTGAAAATGGTCTTGCCCTGCATCAGGATCAGTTACCCTCAACAAACCCGATGCAGCGACAGGATGTAATGAACTGTGACCAACATTATGATCTTCAATAATCGTTCCGGTATTATCGCCAGAAATTACAGCAGAATCACGGGTAGGAGCGAGAGTTATTGAGGCTGATGTAGAGACACTTCCACCATGTGCATCCTGCACATCATAGGTAAAAGAGACTTTCCCATTGTAATCTTGGCTCGGGTGAAAGGTGAAGGTTCCGTCGTGATTATCGGTGATATTGCCATGATCAGCGATAAGATTTGCTACAGAGAGCTTCCCTACATCATTGTGGTCGATGTCTGTAGCGTTGGCGAGTAAATCAGAAGCGTGTAGAACGACATCTGTATCTTCAGTTCCTGCAGGAAGAGTTGTTACCGCAGAAACCTTAGGGTCATCATTTGTACCGTGGATTGTGATCTGAATTTCATGACTTGTTCCATCGACACTGTGGATCGTCACCTTATCGACAAGAGTCTCTGTTGACCCAAGATTTTGAATTTCTGGTTTACGATTATCAATTGTATAAGTATAAGCACCATCTTGTTGTAAAAGTACCCACCCACCCATTTTTGTATCATAGCCAATTCCGTGATAGGTGTGCCCTCTTTGAATATCAAATTGAGCTTCACCTTGGTCGGGGTCTACAATATCTAATTTGCCATCAAAATGAAGATTATATTGTGTATCGATATAACCACGATCTTCTGTCACATTTCCGTGATCAACTCCAGTAATAGTCGCAGCATCACCAGTTGCTTGTAAATGTAAATTCGCGCCTGTTGCAGTAACGCCACCATGCGCGTCTTTCACATCGTAGGTGAAGTGGACGCTGCCGTTGTAATTGTGGCTTGGAGTGAAGGTGAAGGTTCCATCGTGATTGTCTTGAATCGAGCCATGGTCAGCATGCAAATTAGCGATAGTGAGCTTACCTGCATCGTTGGCGTCTACGTCAACAGTATTCGCGATTAGCTCGGTTGCTGTGATGGTTTGAGCTAGGTCTTCCTTGCCTGAATTGAGCTGTACTTCAGATGCGCAGTAAGGTTGGTCGTTGCTACCGTGAATCGTAATGACAATATCGTGCGATGTACCATCTTTAGAATATACGGTAATCGTGTCAGTCAGAGTTTGATTTTCACCAAGCTGGTCGATGGCTGTTCCTCGGGTGCTTGTTAGACCACCAGTGCTACGAATCTGCCCCGTATCAGCGTGATAAAACCAAGTTCCATCTTTGCGAAGAAGTAGGTCTCCATATTGACCTGAGTAATTAAAGCCAAGTCCGTGTGTATCAAACTCCGCCTCTCCTGTATCTGTGTCTGAAATAGAAAGCTTGCCACTGGTTCTAATGGTACTTCGTACTAAGTGAGCCATACCCGGTTGAGCATAATCTGGGGACATGTCTTGTCCAGCATTACCTTCGGTTACATCACCCGTGTCGACACCGCCGATAACGGAAGAATTATTAACCCCTGTAATCGTAATTGAGATGTTTTGAGTGCTGCTCGCATTATGTTCGTCTGTGACTGTTACTGGAACAGTCAATGTCTTCGTGACACCTGATGCTAACGATTGATAGCTAGAGTGAGCAGGGTTGAAGCTATAACTGCCATCCGGATTAACCACCAAGCCATCAATCTGCGGTGCGCTGTAAGTCAAGGCCGCACCGGTATCAATATCTTGGCCAACCATTTGTCCATTTAGAACGCTTCCACCTTCAGTCACTGAGTGGGACTGTGCATTGATGGTTGGGGCATCGTTGGTACCATGAACCGTTAGTTCTATCGTGTGTGTTGTACCATCTGCTGAGCGTATAACGGCTGAATCGTGTTTAACTTCCCCTTGCGCTAAGTTCTGTATATTGCGGTTGTCGAGCGTATAGGTGTAATGACCATCGCGCATGAGCAGTATGTGCCCACCGAGCTTGGTGTCGTAGCCAATACCTTGATAGGTTTGCGGACCAATATTTGGATCAAATTGAGCTTCTCCCGCATCAGGGTCTTGGATGTTTAATCTGCCGTCGTAATGCAGTTGGTAGTGGGTATCTATATAGCCACGATCTTCAGTCACTCCCCGTAAGCCTGCATTGGTTTGTGCGTCGGTAATAATCGCGTTATCTGGAGTTGCGGTAAGATCAAACTTAGCTTGGGTGCTGACGCTACCACCATGGCCGTCAACCACATCATAGGTGAGTCGAATCTCACCATTGAAATCTTTATCTGGCGTGAAGGTATAAGTGCCATCTTTATTATCAGTCAGGCTACCGTGTGTCGCTTGCAGATTTGTCACGTGCAATACATCGCTACTATCCACATCGCTTGCATGTGTTAGCAAGTCAGAAGCCTTGATGGTTACGGGTTGATCCTCTTTACCCGCAGGAAGCTGAGTCCACGCACTGACAATTGGTTTGTCGTTGCTGCCTTGCACATCGATAACGATTTTATGAGGGACTGTTGCTCCAGCTGAATCGGTAGCGGTGATCCAGAATGATTCAGATTGATGTTCACCAGCCGCTAGTTTATCTGCCGCGCCGCCGGTTGAATTGTCTAGCTGATAGTGCCAATGACCATGCTGATCAATCGACAGCCTTCCCCATTGACCTTGGGGTTGATTGATTGCCCACGTAACGTTGTCGGACTTATCTATATCAGTCGCGATTAAGCTCCCTGTCGCATCGGGGTTTCCTGTCGTACTCAAGCCCTGTTCGATCACTGCGCCACTTGAGGTACCTGAGATAGTAGGGCGGTCATTGGTGCCATTAATAGTAATAGTGACTTGATGTGCAGTTCCGTCAGCGGAATGAACCGTGATAATGTCTGTTGCAGTAGCGCCTTTGCCCAAGACTTGCACGGTAGGATTGGTGTTATCGAGGTCGTAAGTCCACGCACCATCTTTGTCGATGGTTAATGTCCCCAAATGACCATTAATTTGAGACGCTTGAAAATGGTCTTCTCCAAGATCTGGATCTGTTACTGAAAGCTGGCCCTGTACTTGTGTTGTTAGATCTTCTATAACCGAGCCTGCGTCCATACCGGTGATAACCGCATTGTCATCGTTACCACCAATGGTCATATCAATGGTTTGTGGCATACCATCTTTAGTGTGGATTGTGAAGTTTTCATGCAGTGATGTCGCCCCAGTTAACGCTTGAACGTTAGAAAGCGAGTTGTTTACCTGATATTGCCAGTGTCCATTCGCGTCTATGGTTAATGAGCCATATTTACCTGAGATAACTTCTGGTGTTACTGAACTTTCATTTTGGTCAGGGTCAACGACGTCAATTTTACCATTCGCATGGAGTAAACCTTGTGAATCGATATTGTGATCTTCGGTAACGACCCCAGTTAAATCACCAGAAATACTTGGCAAATCCTGTTTACCCGTTACCGGTATCTGAACAACGATGCTCGCACCATTAGATAGGTGTAACGCAAAGTGATCAGTACCTTGTTGGTGTTGATTCAGCAAGATGTATTGAGGTGAGTTGGGGTTTAGAACGAACGTGTATTGGCCGTTTACATCGACATGAAGCTCTCCGTATGTCCCCTTGATCACTTCTGGAGTAAAAGTGACGGGTGTAGTTGGTGTAGGAGGCGTGTTTGAATGAGTTGGCTGACCGTTACCTCCTGCTGAAATGGTTGGCATGGAGACTGAAGGTATGTAATGAACTTGCGGGTGTGAAAGCGTTGATAGGTGGTGAGAAGGAACTAAATGCGTGTTTGCCCCGTGAGGGATCTGACTTTCATTGGTATTAGGGCTTTCTTGGTTCTCATTTGTTTGAGTGTTTGGATGAGCAGCTTCTAAGGGAGTTGCACCTACGTGTTTATCGACGATGGTTTCATCTGCAACACTATTTGTCGTTGTTAAATCGTTGTCATGGGCAGTATGACCTGACTCCTCGGTAGCTTCAGCATGCTTTGCCAATGATGGTAAGATCATCATGAGAGATTGGAAGAGTGGGATGTTAACCCTCAGGTGTGAATGCAGTCTGAGCTTTTTCTTTTTTGTTGTTTCTTTTGGCTTTAGCTCGCTGCTTTTTTCATTCTCTATTTTTGTATTTTTCTTATGTGTTTCGACGTTGTTGTTTTTAGCCATTTTCTCATCCGTGAATCTTGGTTGCATTCTCTTAAGTAAAATACACATATAGAGGTTTCGCGAGGTAATCAGATAATTTTTAAAGAAAATTTCCTTAAATAAAACGACTCTCTCACTTTAGTGTAAGGCGTGTTGAATAATCCTTGGTCAATTAGTTAAAAATTTCGTCGATTAGTTAAAGATAATGCTCAACTAGCTTGACCTTACCCTAAGGGGAACGTTTATAGTTGCGTTGTAAATTCAAAGGTAAGCTATGACAAACACATTCCGAAAAACTTGGATTATTGTTTTCAGCATCATTGCGATGTTGATGTCTAGCTATGCCTCAAGCTCTTCAGCCATGATGACTGAAGTAATGATGATGGAAATGGGGTCGAGCAAGTCGGCTTGTTACCACAGCGATACTTCGGTTAATGATTCAATGGCAGGGTGTCATGTGATGAGTGAAGAAGTACACGCTGAAGACTCTAACATGAGTGCCCATGCTTTGATGGCTCAATTCGATATGTCTTCAATGAGCGAAGACGGCAGTCCGATGATGGGTAACCATTGTTCGAGTTCCGATTGCTGTGCCTCAATGTGTTCTGCAAGTCCCTATCCAATTCAGGCTGTTCAAGCCGTTGATCAACTTTCCTTTTCATTAGCTCGTTTTCAATCGGTCACGATTGGCCAGAAAGTCGCACGCGCTCAATCTTTGCTACGCCCACCTTCCGCATAAATCTATATCTAAAAATACAGCTATATCAGTTAGATAAATCTGATAAGCCATTCTTTTTTATGCGCTAATTAGCGCTAGATATGGACATTCATTGTGAATATAAAACCAACAAAGTCCGTGTTTGAAATAAACGCGAGTGTCGTGGTTGCTGCTGCCTTTATTTCAAGCTCTGCTTTTATTTCAGGTAGTGTTTTAGCTGCGGCTCCTGTTTCTACACAAGTTGATAAACAAAGCTCGTCTCAGCAACTCAATACATTGATTGAAATAGCATTGAGCCAAGACAGTAATCGCAAGCAGTACTTTGCTCAGTCGCAAGCGATGAGGGAAATTGGTATTGCGAGCGCCACGCTGATGGATCCGAAACTCAAAGTCGGATTCGGTGGCCTGCCAGTCGATAGCTTTCAATTCGACGAAGACCCGATGACCAATATATCGGTAGGGTTGATGCAGCAGTTTGAGCGTGGCGATACGCTTAACCTCCAACAGAAAAAGGCAGGCCAACAGGCAGATGCGTTAGCTTTGCAGGTGCAAGCAAGAGAATTGACGGTTGCGAATAGCATGACGCAGCTTTGGCTTGAGTTAGGTTATCAGCAAAAGGCTGAGTTGGTGCTTCGTCAAAATCGTCGTTTGTTGGTTGAGCTTGAAAACTATGTACAAACCAATTACTCGATTGGTAAAAGTGAAGCGCAAGATCTGCTTAATGCTCAGCTTCAAGTGAGCAAGCTTGATGAGAAACTTCAGGCAAACCAGCAAGTTCGGCGCCGCTTAATCTCCCAGCTTTCTGAATGGTTGGGATCTGATTGGTTAGGCTCTCAGGTTCTTGACTCTCAGGGCACACTGAATGCAACTAACCAAATCGATTGGTCGTTGTTGGAAAGCAAATTAGCGACCAATATCGACTCAACTAAGCACTACCAGCTACTGATTGACCATCCTTTGGTTAAGATCTCCGATGTCAGTATTTCCTCTAATCAAACTCAGGTTGAGTTAGCTGAGCAAGCTTATACCCCGCAGTTTGGGGTGGAAGTGATGTATGCACACCGTCAAGCCAATAACATGGCGGGTGAACCAGCTTCTGATCTGGTGAGTGCTTATCTGACAGTCGACATCCCGCTGTTTACGGGGAATCGACAAGATAAAAACTTATCGGCTGCTCAGTATCAAGTTGGTGCGGCCAAGTCTCAAAAAGACACCTTACTTTCTCAAATGAACGCGCAAGTGAACGCATTGCTGGTGGACAGATCAAATCTGATCCAGCGATTAGATCGCTATCAAACGTCCTTGCTTCCTCAGACCGCAGCACGAATCAGCGCGGTTGAGAGGGGCTATCAAAACAATACCGCCCAGTTTAACGATGTCATTTTAGCAACGACCGATGAGCTGGCGCTTAAGTTAGAGCAACAACGTTTGATCACCGATCTCAACATCGTTAACAGCAAACTGGCGGCGTTAGTCAGTGGCTTTGAATACCAAGTAAACCAACCACAACTCAATTCAAGCGCAACTAAACACACAACCAATCAATAAGGGAATAGACAATGAGTTCAGTAAAAGTAGCAACAATCGCTTTATTGGTCGGTGGTGCATTGGGTTTTGGTGTGAACCATTTTCTAATTAATCCAGCACACGACATGTCAGCAATGGCAACGAGTACAGGCGCAGATGTCAGTAAACAGGCCAAGGATGAACCTCTGTATTGGGTGGCGCCAATGGACCCAAATTATCAGCGTGATAAGCCAGGCCAGTCGCCAATGGGGATGGATTTAATCCCTGTTTATGCTGATGATTCAAGTGCGGGAGAAGACAAGGCAGGAACCGTATTTATCGACCCATCGGTAGAAAATAACCTTGGCGTGAAAACCGCACAAGTAACAAGAGAAGCGCTATCACCGCGCATTGAAACTGTTGGCTACGTGGCATTCGATGAAAGTGCACTATGGCAAACCAACGTGCGTGTTTCTGGATGGGTGGAAAAACTCTACATCAACGCGGTGGGCGAAAAGGTAAATAAAGGCGACGTACTCTTCACACTCTATTCTCCAGAGCTTGTTAAAGCACAAGAAGAGTTGATCAGTGCTTATAAGACGGGTCGTAAAGGTTTGATCAAGGGCTCGACTGAACGCTTAATTACCTTGGGTGTTGATAAGACGCAAATCCGCGCTATTACGCGCCAAGGTAAAGCCTCGCAAACCATTGAAATCAAAGCGCCGGCCGATGGTGTTATCGCGAGTTTGAACATCCGAGAAGGTGGTTACCTTTCACCTGCACAAGCGGTAATCAGTGCGGGCCCATTAGGCGAAGTATGGGTTGATGCTGAGGTGTTTGAGCGTCAAGCGCACTGGATCTCATCAGGCAGCAATGCGGTGATGACGCTAGATGCAATTCCTGGCAAAGAATGGTTGGGTAATGTCGATTACGTTTACCCAATCCTCGACCCAAAAACTCGAACCTTGCGCGTTCGTTTGAAGTTCTCCAACCCAAATGGCGAGCTTAAGCCAAATATGTTCGCCAATATTGCGCTGAAGCCCATCAGTGATGAAGCCGTTCTTACTATCCCAAGATCTTCAGTGATTCACTCCGGTGGTATGACTCGAGTGGTGATGTCAGAGGGTTCTGGTAAGTATCGTTCTGCTCGTATTGAGGTTGGCCGTGAAGCTGGCGAAAAAATAGAGGTGCTTCAAGGGCTAGAGCAAGGTGAGAACATTGTCACTTCCGCACACTTTATGTTGGACTCTGAATCGAGCCAATCAGCGGATCTGTCACGCATCAATGGTGTTGAGGAACAAGCTGAAACCGTGTGGGCAAACGGTGAAATTTCCGATGTTATGCAAGGCAGTCGTATGGTGACAATTAACCATCAGCCTGTTCCAGAGTGGGATTGGCCGGGCATGGTGATGAACTTCACCTTTGCGGAAGGTTTAGACATGAGTGACGTGCAACGTGGTAAGGCAATTGATTTTGAGATGAGAAAGTCAGAGTCAGGGCAGTACGAGGTTGTTGATTACAAGGTCAGCGAACATCAAATGGCGGGCGAAGTGTGGGTGAAGGGAGACATCACCATGCTGATGGCAGATTTTGGCATGATCACCGTAAGTCATAAACCAGTGCCTGAGTGGGATTGGAAAGCGGGCGAGATGAACTTCCAAGTCAGTGATGAGCTCGATTTATCCGAGTTTGCCGAGGGTCAAAGCATTCGGTTTCTAGTGGCGAAGCAAGGTTCGGATTATGTGCTCAAGTCTCTCGAATCGACGAATAGCACGGGTGAGGGCGAACTATGATCAATGCAATTATTCGCTGGTCTATTAGCAACCGCTTCTTAGTGCTGGTTGCCACTGTAGCCATCGTATTTGGCGGCTTATACAGCGTTAAAAATACACCGGTCGATGCCATTCCTGATTTGTCAGACGTTCAGGTGATCATCAAAACCAGTTATCCGGGGCAAGCGCCACAAGTGGTCGAGGATCAGGTGACTTACCCATTGACCACCGCCATGTTAGCTGTGCCAGGAGCTGAAACGGTTCGTGGCTACTCGTTCTTTGGTGATTCCTATGTATATATCATCTTCAATGACGATACCGATATGTATTGGGCGCGTTCACGAGTGTTGGAGTACTTAAGCCAAGTTGCACCTAACTTGCCATCGAGTGCTAAGCCAACACTAGGGCCAGACGCAACCGGTGTGGGCTGGGTTTACAGCTACGTGTTGCAAGACAAAACTGGTCAGCACGACTTGGCCGAACTTCGTAGCCTGCAAGACTGGTTCTTGAAGTATGAATTGCAAACCGTAGAAGGCGTGTCTGAAGTGGCGACCGTTGGCGGCATGGTGAAGCAGTACCAAGTACAGATTGATCCTGCCAAGTTACGTGCTTACGACCTAACGCTTCAACAAGTCAACAAGGCAATCCAAGATGGTAATCAAGAAACCGGTGCGTCTGTGGTCGAAATTGCCGAAGCCGAACATATGGTTCGTACGACCGGCTACCTCACAAGCATAGAAGATATCCAATCTCTGCCATTAAAAGTAACTGACAAAGGCACGCCGCTGCTACTGGGCGACATTGCTGACATTAATCTTGGCCCGCAAATGCGACGTGGTATCTCTGAACTTAATGGTGAGGGCGAAGCGGTTGGCGGCGTTATCGTGATGCGCTTTGGTGAAAATGCCAGTGAAGTGATCGACTCGGTGAAATCCAAACTCGCTGAGCTGCAAGCTGGCTTACCTGATGGTGTCGAGATTGTCGCGACTTATGACCGCTCTACTTTGATTGATTCTGCGGTTGAAAACCTTTGGAAGAAGCTAGCTGAAGAGTTCATCGTGGTCGCCGTGGTGTGTGCGCTGTTCTTGTTCCATATCCGCTCGTCGTTGGTTATCGCACTAAGTTTACCTGTCGGAATCTTGGGTGCATTCATCGTCATGCATTGGCAAGGCATCAACGCCAACATCATGTCTCTTGGCGGAATAGCGATTGCGATTGGCGCCATGGTGGATGGTGCCATCGTGATGATCGAGAACGTTCATAAACACATTGAACGGACTCCGCTCACTGACAAAAACCGTTGGCAAGTGATTGGTAAGGCAGCAGAAGAAGTTGGTGCACCGCTGTTCTTCTCTCTGATCATCATTACCTTGAGCTTTGTGCCTGTGTTCGCGTTAGAAGGCCAAGAGGGCAAGATGTTCTCGCCACTTGCGTTCACCAAGACGTATGCGATGGCGGCAGCGGCGGGTTTGGCTATCACGCTTGTGCCTGTGCTAATGGGGTACTTCATTCGCGGCAACGTGCTACCTGAGCACAAAAACCCAGTAAACCGTAGCCTAGTGGCTATGTACAAACCGCTTCTGAACCTCAGCCTAAAATATCCCAAGGTGATGATTGTTATCGCACTTGGCTTAATGGCGTCTGCTTATTACCCAACCAGTAAGCTTGGTAGCGAGTTCATTCCTCCTTTGGACGAAGGGGATTTGATGTACATGCCAACTACGTATCCGGGCATCTCAATAGGTAAGGCTCGTGAGTTGTTGCAACAAACCAACAAGCTCATCAAAACCATCCCAGAAGTCGAAACCACGTGGGGCAAAATTGGTCGAGCAGAGACTGCAACCGATCCTGCACCGTTAACCATGATTGAAACCGTAATTCAGCTTAAACCACGAGACGAGTGGCGTGACGGCGTCACTACAGAGTCTCTGCGTAAAGAGTTCGATGATCTGATTCAGTTCCCTGGTTTGACCAATGCGTGGGTTATGCCAATCAAAACCCGTATTGATATGTTAGCGACTGGTATCAAAACCCCAATTGGGATCAAAATCGCTGGCCCGGAGCTTAGCGTTATTGAAGATATTGGTTCGCAACTTGAACCCATCCTCAACAAGGTTAGTGGCACTGCTTCGGTATATGCCGAACGTGTTGCGGGTGGTCGTTATGTGACGATAGACATTAAACGACGCTCTGCTGCGCGATATGGCTTGAGCATTAAAGAAGTGCAACAGGTTATCTCGACTGCGATCGGAGGAATGAACGTGGGTGAAACCGTAGAAGGGCTAGAACGTTACCCAATCAACGTTCGTTACCCACAAAGCTATCGTGATTCTGTCGTTAAGTTGCAGAACCTGCCGTTAGTGACCCCAAACGGTGCGCGTATCGCTCTCTCGGATGTCGCGGATATTCGTTACGAAGACGGGCCTCCAATGATTAAGACGGAGAACGCTCGTCCTAATGGCTGGGTGTTTGTTGATATCGAAGGGCGTGATCTTGGTTCTTACGTGGCAGAGGCGCAAAAGATAGTCACCGATCAAATCGTCTTGCCTGCTGGCTATTCACTGGCATGGTCTGGTCAATATGAATACATGGAGCGTGCGAAGGAGCGTTTGAGTGTCGTTGTGCCAATCACCATCGCCATCATTATGTTGTTGCTCTACCTAAGCTTCCGCCGTGTCGGTGAGGTGATGATGATCATGCTGACATTGCCACTCGCTATGGTTGGTGGCCTATGGCTGATGCATCTCCTCAATTACAACTTCTCCATTGCGGTAGGTGTGGGCTTTATCGCGCTTGCCGGGGTAGCTGTCGAGATAGGTGTGATCATGTTGGTCTACCTAAACCAAGCATGGCACTACAAAAAGTTCGATGCAGAGCAGAAACAACAAACACTTCAACAAGCTGATCTCACAGATGCTATTCGTGAAGGGGCAGGGCTGCGTGTACGCCCTGTGATGATGACGGTTCTCACTGTGATCATTGGTCTCATTCCAATTATGTATGGCGAGGGAACGGGGTCTGAAGTGATGCAGCGAATTGCCGCGCCGATGATAGGCGGAATGGCATCTGCATTGTTGCTTACTCTACTGGTGTTGCCTGCAATCTTTAAGCTCTGGAAACAGCGTGAGATTACCCACAGCCAAAACGAGACAAACAAATAACGTACTGATTATTAGCCCTTACTTAACAAAACAGAGTGAGTAAGGGCGTACCACATGAACATGTGAAACTAACAAATAAATAACTGAATTAATCTAAGGAACGATCATGAAAAAGACACTTATTGCGATTGCACTGACGCTAACTACTGCAACGGCTTTTGCTGAAATGGACCATTCAAATATGGACCACTCAAATATGGATCACTCGATGATGAAGAGTGGAGAGATGGATCATTCCCAAATGGACCACAGCATGATGGAGGATGGAAAGATGGACCATTCAATGATGAATATGGAAGGCATGTCTGAAGTCGGTATGCCTGCGACAGGCGCAAAGCCGGATAAGGTGGTTCATGTTCTACTAAGTGACGATATGAAAATCACATTTAAGAACAAGGTTGAAATTGAGCCGAACGACGTGGTGCAGTTCGTTGTGATGAACACAGGCAAGATTGATCATGAATTCTCGATTGGTTCTGCATCAGAGCAATTAGAGCACCGTGAAATGATGAAAAACATGGGTAATCACGCTCATGACTCAGGCAGTACAGTGACGGTAAAGCCCGGTAAAGCGAAGCAATTGCTATGGCATTTTCATGGCGACAACAACGTAGAGTTTGCGTGCAATATCCCAGGTCATGCTGAAGCGGGTATGCTGAAAAAAATTGAGTTGTAGTATCGATTAATAAAGCGCACCAGACTTATATTGATTAGTTTGGTGCGTTTTCTTGTTTTTCTCGTATTAGACGATTAAGTTTAATAGGTAAATAAAAAAAATTTTTAGTTAGAACAAGTAAGTAGGAGTTTAAGGATGAACAAAACAGTACTCGTCGTTGCCGTATCAAGTGCTTTACTATCATGGTCTAATTACAGCATTGCTGCTAAACCTGAGTGGGCTGGTAAAGGTAAGCCCAATTTAGAAGAAGTCAAAACGTTCGCTGAGGCAAAAAAAGTTGAAGGCGAAATTAACGATCGTGAGAAGCAGCTTGATTCAATGATCGAAGAGAAAAAGAAGAAAGCCAAAAAAAGTAAGAATAAAAAAGATAAGCAGAAGCTAGATAAAGAGCTCGACGATTTGGAAGACGAGAAAGAAGCCCTCGAAGAGAGTAAAGAGAAGCTCAAGGATAAGAAAGAAAAGCTTAAAGATGATATGGATAATGACGAAGAAAAGTCGGGATTAGAAAAGCAGAAAGAAAAGAAAGCGGAACAAGAGCGTAAAGAAGAAGGAAAAGGGTCAGAAAAAGGCCAACAGCAGCGTGAAGAAAACAGCAAAAAGTGGTGGAACTTTTGGGAGTAATGCGAGGGCCTTACATCACCTATTCATTTCAACCAATCAGAACAGCTTTGTGTGACCGCTAAGTCATTGATTAAATGCTGTGACCAGTTAAAGATAAGTCTCAACCTGTCCAGGAATACATGAACTAACTTGTATTGGCTGAGGCTTATCTGTAGCTAGAATCACTGTAGCAAGATAGAAGTTTCAAGCAGATGATGAGCTTCGCCACTGAGGTGTGGTAGCTCTGACATGATCTTCTTAAGCTTGTCGTCGATCGATTCCACTTCATTCAAAGAACGAAACGCAAGCACGGCCTGTTCTGGTTCGCGGCTCACATAACCTTTCAACGTATTAAGCTGAATTTTGTTCGCATTTTCGACTTTTGACAGTGCGATATTGATTGCTTCTATGTTTATTGTTAACTCATTGCTTTTAAACATTTTTAATTATTTTTGGTTGTTGCTAATGCGCGCACATTAACACAACTGCTTTTTTGGATATTGACCAAGATTATTAAACCCGCACTTTTATGAAATCTGAGTTTAATTGAGAAGCACTAGCACAATATTGTTTTGGCTATCCATGCAATTGATTCATGAGCTTGTTCCTTAGTGTTAAACATCACAAGAAATCATAATATTTATTTTTACGAGTCCATTTTTTGCGAATGTTAACGCTCTATTATTGAATCTATTTCGCTAGTTTTCTTGGAGATATGAAACATCTTTAAGGAATAATGATGCAAAAAGGAACGTTATCTCTCGCGGTTGTCATGATTTTATCTTCTGGAGCAACTTATGCAGAAGAGCAGATTAGGAATAGTCACTTTAAAGGCAATATGGATGGTTGGTGGAATGCTGGCGCCAACATAGCAACAGAAAGTAATGAAGCGTGTATTGATATAAAAAACCCAGGAAAGAATTCTTGGGATGTCATTTTAGGCCACAGTGGTATTGGTTTAGAGCAAGGTCAAAAATATCAGGTATCGTTCGATGCATATGCGAATATTGATACTGAGATGAAAGCCTTGATCCAACATGAAGGGCCTCCCTATACGCACTATTTTCTAACCGAAGTAGGAGTGTCCGAAGACAAGCAAAACTATACGTTTGATTTTTTACAAGAGCTTGATAGTGATGCCGATACAGAGTTCCAGTTTCAGCTAGGCGCTCAGAAGGAAGGTATCATCTGTGTAGACAATGTTTCTGTCGTAGGCAAACCATTTGTAAAAGTGGCGACTAAGATGCCTATTCGAGCCAATCAAGTTGGCTTCTTACCGAAATCCGATAAATATATCTTTGTTGAAAACACCTCGACAACACCTTTGAAATGGACATTGGTCTCTCAATCAGGGATCAGCCTTGATCTCGGCAAAACAGAAGTATTCGGCTTGAATAAAGCGTCGGGTGAGCACATTCACCGAGTAAACCTTTCAAAATATACAGACACGATGAAAGGTTTAACGGTCAAGGTCGACGACGATGTCAGCTATCCATTCGATATTCGAAATGATGTTTTTAGTAAGTTGAAGCTCGATGCGTTGTCTTACTTCTATCAAAATCGCAGCGGCATTGAAATAAAGCCAGAGTTCGTTCAACGTGAGGATCTTGCGAGGCCCGGTGGCCACATGTCCGATACGGCAACATGTTTTGATAAAGTCGATAGTTGGGGAAATAAATGGCCTGGCTGCGACCTGACTATTGATGCGACCGGTGGTTGGTACGATGCAGGCGATCATGGTAAATACACGGTGAACAGTGGCATCTCAACATGGACACTTCTGAACTTATACGAGCGAAGCCAGTTCCTAGAAAACAAATCACTTCCATTTTCAGAGAGTAAAGTAAAGATCCCTGAAGCAACCAATGGCGTTAACCCCCTGTTGTCTGAAGCTCGCTGGAACATAGAGTTCATGTTAGCGATGCAAGTTGATTCTGACACGCCTATCGCCGTTCCTGTTGGTAATCAGTCTGCGAGCAAACAGCTAAAACTTACCGAGATTAACGCGAGAGGGTTGGCATTCCACAAGATCGCAGATGAGTCTTGGACTGGTATGCCATTACCGCCACACAAAGATACTCAGAAACGTTATGTTGGTTATCCTACTACTGCGGCTTCATTGAATCTGGCGGCAATCGGTGCTCAGTGCGCGCGTATTTGGAAAGATATCGACAGTGATTTCTCGCAGTTATGTTTGGATTCAGCGACCAAAGCGTGGAACGCAGCAAATCAACATCAAGATATCTATGCTTACGACAACTTCACCGGTTCTGGGCCGTATGATGATATCGAATTGAGTGATGAACGATACTGGGCTGCGGCCGAGCTCTTTATCACAACCAATCATGAGGTTTACAAAAAAGTATTGATTGATTCTCCACACTATCTTGAAGTGCCGAAGGGGAACATCAATGCGGATGGTGACATGTATTGGCAGTATATAGCGCCTGCGGGCACCGTGAGTTTAGCCGTGGTACCTAACTCATTGGACAGCCAAGTTATTGAACAAGCACGTAAGAACATCATTAAAACGGCAGAATCTTATACCAAGCAAGTTACCAATGAAGTTTATAACATTCCTTATACCGTCGAAGAGTACTCGTGGGGTTCAAACTCCAACCTTGTAAACCGAAGTATCTTTTTGATTTACGCTCACGATTTTTCCAATGATGTTCGATACATCAAAGCGGCCGCAAGTGCGATGGATTATATCCTCGGAGGTAACCCGATGAATATCTCTTATGTTACTGGTTATGGAACGAAACCTGCTGAGAATCCTCATCATCGATTCTGGGCTTACGCTGCTGATGAAAGTTCACCAAAACCAGCGCCGGGTGCGTTAATTGGAGGCCCAAATTCGGTAAGTTTTAGTGATCCTATTGCCGCTGTGATGAAAGGCAAGTGTGTTGGACAAACGTGTTACAGCGATAATATTGGCGCTTGGACGTTAAACGAGATAACCATCAACTGGAATGCGCCGCTAGTATGGGTTACTTCTGCTTTAGATGAAGGGCAGCTTGATTGAGGTAATCAATTAAATTAAGAATATTCAAAGAGTAATATCATTTGGTATTGCTCTTTTTTTAATACAAAAAATCACACAATGAAGTGCGCAGTTCTAATTGTTTTAGGTTTTGAAGCTAAGAGGAGATGGTGAATCTAAAGGGATATTGTAACTAAAGAGATTTGAAACTAAACAGAAGTTGGAGCGTGCAGCGGGAATCGAACCCG
>NZ_AJZD02000080.1 GCF_000272105.2 Vibrio splendidus 12E03 | reverse complement strand
CGCTTCACTTTGCTCTTGAAGCTGTACGACAGTGCGGTCAATTTGAACGGCTTCGGTGAATGTCAGGGCTTTAGGTAATAACACCGCAAGGGTAGCCGCAATCGCGACGACCCACACCCCATAAGTCATCACCACGTCCATCAATAAGAACCCACGTTGACGCCTTATTGGCATAGAGCCTCCTTGCCTTAGAGCCTGCGCGAGCGCAGACTCCAAAGCGATGATTAAAAGGTCATCGTGATATC
>NZ_AJZD02000079.1 GCF_000272105.2 Vibrio splendidus 12E03 | reverse complement strand
CGGGGAAGAAGTAAGGCCCGATACCCTCGTAGAGGCTTCTGTCTCTAGCACCGATGTGACTTTGGATAGTGACACGGTCACCACAGACAGCAGTGGTATCGCCAATTTTCGCTTAACTAGCGTAAAAGCGGAAACCGTCACATTAACCCTTGATGTTGGTGGCATTACTCAAGATTATGACGTTAAGTTCATCGGTGATGAAAAGAGCGCGGGTGTGTCATCGGAAGCGACGATTAATAACGCAGAGTACACCTCGGTGAATGGTAACCAGGTAACGGCAACCCTAAAAGATGCCTATGGCAATCCGGTAGAAGGTTACTCGGTGACGTCAGAGGTAAGTAGCGGCGTACACCCGGACACGTCCGAGACAGTCAAACCACTTTTGGTGGAAGAGACGCCAAAAACCGATGCACAGGGTCAGCAAAAAGTCCGCGTAAAATGGGACTCCCAATACGAGACGCCAAAAACCAGTATGACGTTTGATGTCACCTCGTCTTACACCACGACGGAGAGCAAACAGACGGAATCAACCAGCAAAGTGACGTTTCACGCTTACCTTTGTGGTGGTCAAGTTGGTGATAGTGATAAGACAAACGCCGCAGGCGAGTGCATTAAAATGGCTGAGGTCAACGGGAAGCTGTATACCGGAGCCCCAAGTGTCCGCTTTTTAGGGGCTCTAG
>NZ_AJZD02000078.1 GCF_000272105.2 Vibrio splendidus 12E03 | reverse complement strand
TAAGTAAACTAATAGTTCTAAGGTCATTATTTATCTATATCTCTATAAAATATAACTACTATTGTAGTGGCGTGGTAAAATTCACACCAAATTAGAAATTTTAATCTGCACCTCTAATCTAGCGGAGTTATCAAAGTTCGCTTATAACTGCTAAGTCCTCACCTGCTTGCTCTCGACGTATTAGACATTAATTTCCTTTAAAACCAATCTCTAACCGCCGATGTATCTAGCTTTCGATGCTCTAATGTGCTTTAGCACTTTCGCATAAAGTTTTAGCCTTTAGCTTTATTGAGCTTATGTAATACTTAATTTGAATCATTTCTGTTATTTTATTGCCGAATTGAAACTACCATGTCGATTGTGGATAAATACGCAGTATCGCCTAGAGAGTCGCTTTAGTGGGTTGCTATACTCAAGCATATCTCAGTACGACTATACCCTTTTTAAAGTAACAACGAGAAAACAGCTTTTTACCTTTGACTTATAATCCATCCACATTTGGGTACGCTACCGCCCTTAGGTTTGGCTCCTACAGGCAATGAATCACAATTTTTCACTGTGTTTCAGGTTTATGCGTTTTTCATACGGTTTTAATTTGCTGCGTAGTCTAGCAAATCAAGTGCATATTGACCAGTTTGCAATTTACCTCATTCTGACAAGTGCCTCACAAAGCATTGACCCAGCGGGAGCATTGTACGTCTTGTAGGTACTGAGTCCCTATGTGGTACCGGTTTTCTTGTGCTGCGTCGCAGTAGCGCTTTTCTATATCAATGAAAATATTGCCGTTGCGGTAAAGCGACACGAAGCTTGGGTTGTTGTTCACAACCAATAACGCTTTAATCTCTGTGCGTGTTAACCCTTGTGGGTAGTGGTTAACCAGCAGTTTCAAGAACTCGCCAATACGCCCTTCAACTCGCGCTATCTCTTTTTCTAAAATGGTGACTTTTTCTTCCGTTGTCAGTTTTTTTAGGCTGGTATCGTCCATTTGCCCTCTCCCTAACTCTACTTTTGTTTCTTGACGTTTGTTGTCTGTATTCGCGTTTGGTCTGCCTTCGCCTTTGTTTTTTTCTGAGCTTTTGGCCGTGTGAACAAGCGCTTAGCCTGTGAATAATCGAATGGTCACTGCTTAGAATCCGTGCCGGGCGATTTGGATTGAACTAGGGCCTTGATACGCGCTTCGAACGGGTTGGTGGTGCTTTTGGCTTTGTAGTCCGCTAGGGCCTGAGAGACAGGTGTGGGTTGTTTGGGTTCCATGGGCTTAGCTGCCTGTATTGCTTTTTCGGAACCTATTGCTTGCGCGGTCTTTTGGAGTTTAGCTGCCTTGGTTGGTGTAGAGGCCCTTGCAGGTTTACCCGCCCCTGCTTGCTTAAAAACTGACGATGAGTCTCGCTTCGCCTTAGCTTGGGCGCTTCTTCTTAGCCAACCATTTACAAAGTGGCCAATGTGCTCAAAGGGTTTGCGCTTATCGGGATTAATGTATAACCAAGCTTGCATGGCATGCAGTTCTTGCAACACATCTAACTTTGGGTAGGTGCGTTCTAATATGGTGGTGAACTCATGATAAATCGGCGCGCTGCCCTCTTTGGTGAGTAGGTGAATCACGGCTTCACTCTTTGAGCTTCCTTGATTGGTACTTTCCGTTTGGGATGTAGCATTTTCTTTATCTTCGCAATGAGAGGGCTCTTTACAAGGAGTGTCTGTTTTATGTTCTTTATGAAAGATTATGTGTGCAGGATGATCACTCTCCGTGTTGGATCTTGAGTCACCCAGGGGAGTGTCTGAATGGTCTGTTTTCTTTGCGAGCTCTGTTTTCTGTGGATATTCTGACGAGGCTGGCGGTAAACCTGTTTGTTCTACATTAGTGTTCTCTTGATTCGCTTGGTCTAGATCGGCCTGCTGAATGTGGCTGTCGTTGGGTAGGCGCAGCTGATATATATTGCTGCGCTGACGTCCTGAATCATCAAACCGTTTTATCCGCTTCACAAACCCTTGTTTCTCGAGTTCGTTAACGTGTCGTTTCACCGTTCTTACCGACACTTCGCAGTATTGCGCTAAGTAATTTAAGGATGGGAAACACACGCCGCGCGCGTCGGCGTTATCGGCCAATTTTAATAACACCAACTTGCTTATCGGCGAGCCGGTTTTTAATGGGATGAAAGAAAGAATTAGAGAAACACACATGGTTAACGCTCCTTGTTAATTAGTTATTCGTATAGAAATCCATTGATATACAGAGCATTAACAACACTTTTTGGCGCTTTAGGGGCGAAACGCCCATGAGATAAGTTGTAAGAAAAGATGTTTGGTTAAACGCCTCGGATAGATATGCAACACCAGCCTTATTGATCTATAATTTTTCGAAGCACTTCTCACTTTTCTATGTCCCTCCATTTTCGCGCTATTACCGCCAACCCCAATCAAGAATCTTCAAGTACATTGCCCTCCCCATGCAGCAATAAGGTGCTTAATGAAGGCGATAGTTTCTCTTTTTATTTCAGCGTACCAACCCGGAATGGCGAGCCTCGAGTGCCGTGTTAATTCCCTGAATCAATCACGCCAGCCGTTATTTTTTAGTGATAGTGATGGGTCTGGCCAAGTACTGAGCTATGAAGCCGGCGGTTATAAAGAAAGCCAAATGGACGGTTGTGATTTTAATGAGGATGAATGCGGTGACGTCCCCAGCTATGAGGATATTTGTTGGATGATCAGCCGAGCACGGCGCAGGCAGCCTCTGGGTTATTACGTCATGTATTTACGTTATGTAAACCACCACTCTGGTTATGCCAAAACCGTCGCCACCAGTTTGCGACAACACATGGCACTGCACCCTAATTTAAAAGAATCGTTATCAACATCTTTAATCACTTGGTTACAACAACACGAGGATTTATTTTGTCAAACACTCCACCAGCAACTGATCGAGTTCCACACCAGCCGTTAGAGGCGTCTGCTTTACAAGAGCCGACCTGTTTGCAAGAGCAAGCTAGCACGGAAGAGCGAAGTCCTTCGTTAGAGCCTTGTTTCTCACTCGCGACCTATTCCTTCAGTCTCGTTTCGGTTTTACTCCGCTTGCCTCATTGCCCGGCATTCTCATTTATTACGGTGCATTGCAGCGCCACGCCACCACAGCAAGATGTAGACGTAGCCGAGATTCGCCGATGGCATAAAAAGAGAGGCTGGCGCGATGTGGGGTATCACTTTGTTATTCGTCGTAATGGCGATGTCGAACTTGGTAGGCCGCTATCGCAAACCGGCGCACATGTGAAAGGGCACAACAAGGGCAATATTGGGGTTTGTATGATAGGTGGCTGTAATGCCGAGCTTCAACCAGAAGATAACTTCACACTTGCGCAGCGTAAGGCGCTGTTTGGTTTAGTGGCAGCCTTGCAAGAGCAGTTCTTGATTTCAGATGAGAATGTGAAGGGGCATAAAGATTGGGGAGTGAATAAGGCGTGTCCGGTTGTGGTTTTAAGAGCTTAAGAGCTTGAAAGCAGATGCGGGAGACGAGTGAACGCGATGCGAAAGGCTTAAGAGCGGGAATGGCGGAATTTAACCATCAATAAACCAAGGAGCAGTATGACATTGTTCGGAAGAATATTCGGGAGCCAGTCTTCTATTAACAAAGGGTTAGATGCAATCACCAACACAGGAGATGCGATGTTTTTTACTGATGAAGAAAAAGCGAAGCACAAGCTGGCACTGCTTAAAGCGTATGAACCTTTTAAGTTAGTACAGCGCTACATTGTGTTGTTGTTCACCATTCCTTATGTGGCGCTGCATGTGATGGTTATTTTAGGCTGTATGCACGGCTACGATTGGAAACCCTTGGGAGAAATGACCAATGAAGCGTTTGGTTATCCGGTGTTAGCGGCGATTGGATTGTATTTGACGGGAGGCGTGGTTAAAAAATAGATACGGGTGACCAAAAGCAGATGCGAGTTACGGGTAAACGGGATTCGAAGAGCTAAAAGAGCAGATTCGAGTGGCGCTTTTCGTATCTCGCCACTCGCATCTTGTATCTGCCCTTAGCTCTTAAGCTCTTCGTTTACCCGATTACTCGCATCTCGTTACTGCTCTTTACTTCTTATCGCTCGAATATGCGTAGTTGTAGTAACCGTAGCCATATGAGCTTGATGCTTTCTTCTCGATAGCGTTGAAGATAACGCCTTTCACTTCGATACCCGATTGTTCGAAACGGTTACGAGCCACATCGATCTCTTTAATGGTGTTTTGACCGTAACGAGCAACCATTAATGTGGTGCCAGCGAAGGCGCCGACAATGCTTGGGTCGGTTACTGCCAGTACAGGTGGGGTATCGACAATCACCAAGTCATACTCTTTTGATGCCCACTCCATTAGCTCTGCAAAGCGTGGGTGCATTAACAGTTCAGATGGGTTGGGTGGCACTTGGCCGCGAGTAATAATTTCTAGGTTTTCCACTGGTGTCGTTTTCACTGATTGAGCAAACTCTTGCTTACTGCTTAATACATCAGAAAGGCCGTTGTCCCAGTTTACGCCGAAGCTTTGTTGTAGGTAACCTTTGCGCATATCGGCATCAATCAACAGTACCTTTTGGCCTGTTTTTGCGGCTACTGCGGCAAAGTTGGTCGAGATGAATGACTTACCAATGCCTGGCGCAGGGCCAGAGATCATCAAGATGTTGTTTTTCGCTTCTAGCATCGCAAAGTGCAAGCTAGTGCGAAGGCCACGCAGTGCTTCAACCGAAAGATCAGCAGGGTTCGATTCGGCAAGCAGTGCTTGTGTACCCTTAGTTTGCTGCTTCTTCGATTTAAAGCGGTTAGTTAGCTCTATCTGCAAATCAGATTTTGGTACCGCTGCATAAACAGGTAGGCCAATTTGTTCAATTTGGTCTGGGCTTTCCACACCACGGTGGAACGCTGCTTTTACTAACACAAACGCCACACTTAGCATGCCACCCAATAGCGTTGCTAACACAACAATGAGCGGCTTCTTAGGTTTTACAGCACGAGCATAGGCTTGAGCGTCATCTAAGATACGAACGTTACCGACAGTGCCGGCTTTGATGATGCTGAGTTCTTGAACCTTGTTTAAAAGCTGGATGTAGATTTGTTGGTTTACTTCAACATCACGTGTCATACGCAGTACTTCACGTTGTGTTTTTGGCAGCTTTTGTACTTGCTTGTTTAGGCGCTCTTTCTCACCTAATAATGTTTTGCGTTTATCAAGTAGAGCTTTGTAGGCTGGGTGATCTTTAGTAAAGCGTTGGCTGATTTCACTCTCTTTGAACGTCAGCTCATTCAATTGCGCTTCAAGCTCTACCATCACCTTCAAGGTTGACTGTGCTTCTAAGCCCAAGTCGATCGATTCGTTCTTTTGACGGTAGTTGTTTAGCGTATCTTCATAACCCGTCAGCTCAGATTTAATGCCTGGAAGGTGGCTTTCTAGGAATTCAAGGCTCTTCTCTGCTTCCGCTGAGTTACGCTTCACGTTTTGTAAAAAGTAGATCTGGCTAATGTGATTAAGGATTTCAGAAATCTGCTGCTTATTTTCACCTTCAAAGCTTAACTTCAAAATACCGGTCTGCTTACCTTGCTCAGACAAAGACAACGATTTTTTCAACCATTCGATCGCTTCTAGTCGGCTTTGTTTCGCAATAGAGAATTCAAAATCATTATGCGATTCAAAACCTGCCACAAACAAACTGTAGTCATCGGCTGTTGCTAGCTCACCCACTTTGCCTTGCAAGATAATGCGCTCATCATCGCGAACTAATTGGTAGGTACCCTGCTCGGCATCGAGAATTTGAATGGTGTGTGCGTAAGCGCTCGCATAGTTTGGCAAAGTAAAGCGGCTTACCACAATGTGGTTAATATCACCGGTCAAGCGAGCAAAACCTTTACCTACGATGGGTGCGTAGTTCGGTGATGTCACCGTCGTGAGGTTAAATTTATCGACCGTTTCGCCCAAGATCATACGAGATTTGATGATCTCCACTTCCGTCGTCGCAGAAGATTCTTGAGAGAACAACTCGCCCATGTCACCGACCATCGATGAAATACCGCCAGAGCTCTTCTCTTCAATTTGAATGAGGGCATCGGCTTTGTATATCGGCGTTGAAAGCAATGCAAACGCAATACCAAACACAGCAAAAGCGAATGTGGTCAGCATGATTAGCCATTTAGCGTCCAGCAGAATGCCAAGCAGTTTTCCTAAATCGATCTCATCAGAGTTATCTGTATGCGATTGCTGAGAGGTTTGTGTTGTCATCAGATTGCTACTTCCTAAACTAGTTTTTTGAAGAGAAATCCGCTCCGCGCACTTCTCTTTTATATGATTCTATTGGTGGCGATAAGGCTTAACTGCTTAAGTAAACAGTACCTAAATTAAATGACAGCTTCAGTTACAGTTTTTTCGCCCAAGCTTGTGCTGCTTCGTCAATCAGCTTATAAGCGTGTTCAAAGGCTTCACGGCTTTGACGGTAAGGATCAGGAATGTCTTTTTGGCCAATCCACTGACCAAACAACATAGTTTTGCCGCGTGCCTCTGGCGATATTTGAGTAAGCGCTTCTAAATGGCCCTTCTCCATCACCAAGATCAAGTCATACTGAGCACAAAGCTGTGGCGTGACTTGCTGAGACTGATGATTTTCAACATCCACCCCATTTTCAGCAGCAATCAAAATCGCCGTGTCGTCTGCAGGCTTACCAATTAAACGGCTTTTTTCAGCAGCTATACCGGCAGAGGCCACTTCTTTGTTTGGAAGCAAGTTTTGTAAAACTCGCTCTCCCGTTGGGGAACGACAAATGTTGCCCACGCATACGACTAAAATTTTATTAAACATAATTCACTTATAGCGTTAGTTTTTCGTAAACCCAATGCATCTGTAAACCCAATGCACCTGTGAACCGAATGCATTGATAAACTGAACGTGCTTACAAACAAGATTTACTTCTAGATGTAAAAAATCAGGTTACACGCTAAATGCAACCTGATGATTAATCTTCAGTGATTACCAATTACGAACGCGCAACATACCTTCAGTTAGGTCGTTGAAGCCAGAGATGGTCGGTACAAGCTGACCGATAACACGGTTCCAACGGCTGATTGGTGCAGCGGTGACATACACAATGTCGTAAGGTTTTAAATCAAACTCGGTACCAATCACTAAAGCTGATGCATCTTCCATATTTAGTTGGTAGATGTCCGCCATGCGTTCTGATTTATCATCAGAGGTACGAATCACAAACACGCCAGTTGCATCGGCCGTCAGCTGGTTAATGCCACCTACGTTGCTGAGTGCTTCGGTTAGGCTCATGCCAACACGGTCGATCTTCAGCAGTTGAGGGTCATTCACTTCCCCCATCACAAACACTTTTTGGTTGTCGTTACGAGGTACGTGAACAATATCACCGGCTTGCAGTAAACGGTTTTGAGTTAGGTCACCACGTTGCATCAAACCATAAAGAGACAGGTTCTCTTCCACGCCGTTACGGGTTAATGAAACATTGCGCCAATCAGCATCTTCAGACAAACCGCCAGAACGGTTCACCGCATCCAGTAATGTTAGTGGGATATTAGTGATTGGCTGCTGGCCAGGTTTAGACACTTCGCCAGTAATGTAGGTTTTCTTAGAACGGAAAGCCGCTACGTTCACATCGACTTGAGGGCTTTCGATGTATTTCGCCAAACGTTCCGCGATATCAGAACGAATTTCACGAACGGTTTTTCCTGCCACTTCTACTGTACCAATGTACGGGTAGAAGATGGTGCCGTCAGCATGAACCCAGTTACCCGCTTCGGTACTACTACGGTAAGAGCCTGCAGGAATCGTCAATTCAGGGTGGTCCCAGATTGTGATATTTAAGATATCACCGACACCAACTTTGTATTCATACTTTGCGATGTCTACATCAAGTTCAGGGTTGGCTTGTGACACCGACAATGTACCCGTTTGGTAAGTCGATACTAGCTGAGCCGTCAGCGGATAGACATTCACCACTTCAGAAATATCAGACTCTTGCTGTTCCTCAGAAGGCTGAATCACATTCTTACCACCGGTTGACAGGTGAGTACCTGGAGTCGTACACCCTACAAGCAATGCGGGTATAAGCGCGAAAAGGAGACGATTTTTATTGATCTTCATGTTAACCAAGTAATAGAGGTGGAATGTATTGTGATCCCTAAAAGGACACCAAAGGAAGTTAAGCGCGTAATTTTATCAGCTATGCGGCTTTAAATAGCGCTGACGTGGAAAAATAATAAGATCTAACTCTCATTTATCATCGAAAAATCAAGATGCTACCGCCCTTTGATCGTCCGTGACACCACACTGCATAGTCAATACCAAACGCAGCAAAAACGATGCTTACATCCGGTCATTTTAATCCGTAAACATTATCCACAATTTGTGTTTATTATCAACCTAGTTGAATGGTTTAAGAGCAGATACGGGATGCGGGTAAACGGGATACGAAAAGATAAGAGCAGATTCGAGATTCGGGGAAACGAGATACGAAAAGATAAGAGCGGATGATACGAAACACAGCCAAAAGCAAAAGAGCCAACACATAAGGTGCTGGCTCTTAGTTTTAGATGTTACGCTGAATTATTTTACTGCTTCTAAATATTTTAGGTAAGCATTGCGTAAGCGCTGTCGGTTTTCATAGTAGTAACTTGCGCCGATGCGGTTACGGTTGAAGTACTGCCTTTCAATATTGTGTTGCAAGCCAGTATCGACACCCAAGCCTGTGCCTAAATTATTGTGAGTCTCACCCACACGAGTTTGTAGAGCGTATACAAACTGGTCAATACCACGTAATTGAACGTAGTCAGGGCTCATATCACGCCATAGTGTCAGCGGAATCGCGATAGAAAGCGTCACAAAATCTTCGGCTTCACTGCTGCCTACTGCTTTTGTGGTCTGGTATGACGCATCAACTCTTACATCGCCCAGCCAATGACTGGTGGTCACACGTACCCCTTCATCGCCTTTCCAGAATTGACCGGCTTGCACTTTACCTTGCCAGTTCCAATCCGGTCTTGAGTAGGTGTAGTGGCCAATCAGCGGGGTCGCATCTAAGATCGCTTTCCCTTTTGAGTCGTACTTATCTTGAGCAGAAAAGTTCGCATACTCTGCCCCTAGAATGTGACGGCCACTGTTGCTCGCATACTGCGTTTCATTCAAGAAGCCTAAAAAGTTTCCGTAAACTTGTCCGAATGAGAATTGAGTGGTGAGGTTGTATGGCAATTGGAATGCTTGGTGGAAAAGTACCCTATCGACTTCATTTTCAAAGGCATTGTCACCCCAAATTTCGCCGTCTTTGAAGTCGTCACTCTCTGCCAACGGCATTACATGTCGAACATCCAACGCAGCGCCTTTCCAAAGAGGTGTATACAGGTTAGTGGCAAGCGCTAAAGAGTAGTCAAATACACCGTATTCTGTAGCGGTATTGTGATACAAGGCTGGAGAAACAATCACCTGCGTGCGACCAAAGCCAGAACGAGCCACCTCTTTATCAAAGTTCGCTTTTGCATAACTCTTTTTCACATCAGAAGTACGCACGAGAAGGGTTTTGCAAGGTTCACCCGTTTTTACAAATTCACGGTAACATGGGGCACTGGTGATCACTTCCATCATCGGCATGTCGTTCACCAAGTTAAACAGGCGAATGTTTTGCTGTTGGTAATTTTTCACCCCGAGGTCTTGAAGCATACCTTCTCCCACGTAAGAAGAGATAATACCTAAGGCAACACCAACGCCATCGACTTGGTTGCGGTTATAACGTCGGTTTTCCAGTGCTACGTTTAAACCAATATCGTCCGCAGAGATTCTAACGTTAAGAAAGCCTTCATCAACCAGTGCTTTTTTAAGTTGAACCATACCAGCAAATTTATGATGCGCTTGCTCTACTGCGATCTTGTCTTCTAGGGTTAACTCATTCACTCGGCGAGACTCAGAGAAGCCCATTAAAGGAGTAGATGCTGCTACCGACCAAATGTCTATATCGGCATTACCACTGGTGTAAAACTGGTATTGAAAAGATAACTGCGTATCCAGTGGTAAGTAGTTTTCTGGTGTAAATACCTTAAGGCCAGCATTAAATTGGTGAGAGTCGTGTTCTGCAATAAGCTGAACAAAATCCAACGGCTGATATTCTAGACTGGCAAAGGGCCCGTTCAGAACGCCATGGCTCACTTCTGATTTACCATAACCGGCACTAAACCTTGCAGGGACAAAGTCAGGCTCAAAATCGGCTACTGCATAGTAAGTTTCAAAGTTACTGGCCGCGCCACCCAAATCTTGAACACCTATGGCAAAATCGAACCCTGTCCAATCTTTCACGAAAGGAAGCTGGTATTTAAACGATGCCGACAAATCACGAATACCATTACCACAATTAGGATTGTAATTGGGTACATTTGGGTAAAGGTGGCAGTCATAAGTTTTGGTGACAATTCGACCCGCAGCCTCAAAGCCATCGAATAAACCAACGCTAAATAATATGTTATCTAACTCACTGGTTTTCCCGTTGTATGGCACGCCTTGACCATAGAGGTAAGAGATGTCGCCAGTGTCCATCACTTGAGCATTAGGCACAATGATTGCGCCGGTATAACTTTGAGATGACATCAAGTTATCGACGGCATAGGCATTAGAAGCGATAGCTAATGCGCCAAAGGATGCTATGAGATATGCGCTTTTAGAATAACTGAGTATTTTCATTGGGATACAATAGGTTTTAACCGTATTTGACAGTGACTATGTTAGATAGTGGCCGTGTTTATTAGTAACAGTGTTTAATAGTGACTACGTTTAGTGGTAACAGAGTTTAATGGTGACAGTGCTCGATAGTAATAGCATGTAAAAAAGGCACCGTGTGGTGCCTTTTATTATTGATGCTTAAATTAGCCGCCGGTACCACCGCCGTTACCGCCACCGCCAGTACCGCCAGTACCGCCAGTGCCGCCAGTGCCGCCAGTCGGTGGCTTAGTGCCTTCATCTGGGTCTGGAACCGGTTCAGATGGTTTTTCTGCTGAATCTGGAATAGTCACATCCTGAGTAGGATCAGCCACCACACCTTCAATAAAGTCAGGGTCTGTAGTTAGATCCAAGTAGATGTCATCGCCACTTGGTGCTGTAGGGTATTCAGGGTAACTTTTGAGAACTTCTTCTGTAATTGCAACCGCTGCCTTAGAGAGCTCAGTTGCTGACTTATCAGAGCTAACTACAAGTACGTCTGATAGTACCGCTGCTGTTGCTGACACTCGGCTAGCATCTTTTGCTGGAAGGCCTTCAATAATTTCTTGTGTACGACGCAGGAAGTCAGCAACACTGCTAACACTGCCATTGTTCAGCAAGTTACCCAAACCAAGAGCAACTAGAACATCAGTACCTGTAGATTCATCATAAACAGCGCCATCCAGCTCTTTCTCAATCAGTGTTGAGATTGGAGAAGATGTAACAAGGTCATCGTAGTTCGCTAAGCCTTTAGGGAACTTGTAGCTCACCTTGCTCATGTCTTTACCATTAGAAACATCTTTGGCGCCTGGTGTTGCATTGTAAGCAAACGAACAAGTTTCAGGGTAGTTAAGAACGGTAAGCTCAGTAACTTCAGAAACACCGTAGTAGTTTGTTTCTTCTAGAGAACCGGTTGTACCATCATCACAGCTGAATGTGCCTTTCATACCCATAACTGCAGGGTCGAATGCCATGATGTTACGGTACGCTTGCTCAGGTGGCACGCTGTTGTTGTTGTCACTGCCACAACCGCCAAGGATTGCACCAACAACTGATAACGCTAAAATTTTATATTTCACAATTTATCCCTACAAATAATTAAAAGCTATGTGACAAAGCAACATTAAACGAGTCGATATCCACGCCACCAATATCCTTATATAGCTGGTATTCAATACCGACCTTCATCGCTGATGTAATCGAGTATTCAGTACCAAAAGCAATCGTTGGAGTAACGCCAGAATCGTCAGACTCAACACCTGGGCCGTTTGCGTTCCAGTCATAAATGGCGATGCCACCTTTTGCGTATAGCGCTAAGCTATCTGTTACATTGCCAGACGCTTTTAGAACAACATCAAAGCTGCTTGCTTCGTAGCTGCCACCTGCAATATCTTTAAGGTCATACTCACCAAGGTAGTTGTAGCCACCTTCGATAGCTAGTGTATCTACGATATGATAACCAACAAACACACCGTAAGATGTGTCTGAGTCGTCAATAGCCGTGCGGCTCTCTACTAATGGTGCAAAGTTATCGGCAGTTACGTTACCAACTTTAGCGCCTACGTATAAATTTTCAGCTCCGACAGCTGATGCTGATAGCAACAACAAAGGTGAAACCCTAGCTAACCACTGCATTTTCATATAATTATATCTTCCATATTTCAAACTGAACTGAGGCTGATTTTCCTAGCAAATCTAAGCGATAGTCTAATCAGTTTTTGTATGAAAGCCCAAAAAGCAGACACTCATACACGCCATTCCATACCAAAGCTAATGACACAATTGCACAATACTGAATGCTAGAAGCTAAAAATAGCTCAATACTGTACTTTTGAATTTCGCCAGATTTATCAATGTTGTTTAACAAGCACAAAGAACTTGAGAATAGCTTGCTTAAGCTATTGCAAGCGAGCAGCTAGCATCATCTTTTCGTATGACACTACAAAAATGGTACTCACAAGGTACCAACACCAGAAGATTGCTGCTTTGCTTTCAATATCCAACCAAAACCATCTATTCAATGATAGATAACCTAGAAAGGAATTACTCTGAATAAACAACTAATTGAGCATTATGATAGGTAATAACCGCTACCAAGTAAATGTATAATTAGTAAACGCACCACAGTGATTCAAAAAAAACGTCAGAGCTGCGTCAGAAAGAGGTGAAAGATAAGAAAGAAGGCAAATTAAACGCGGTCGCCCGAGCCTTTACCTAATACTGTTTGAATGATGTATTGGAAGTACAATTTAGTATTCAACGTCTGAATCATGCGTTGATCCCACTCCGCGAGTTTTTTCGGTGTCGACATGTCGATATCATTGATTTGAGCTAACCCCGTCACACCCGGTCTAACCGACAACACTCCTCTCGACTCTCTCTCATCAATCAGCTCTTGCTGGTTAAACAGACATGGTCTTGGACCAACTAAACTCATTTCACCTTTAAGCACGTTGTACAGCTGAGGCAGCTCATCAAGCTTGGTCTTACGTAAAAATCCACCTAATTTCGTTACAGAACTCGCCCCAACTAAGTGAGTCGCAACAGACTTTGTTTCCACTGGCATCGTGCGGAATTTGACTAAGGTGAATGGCTTTTTGTTACGCCCTACCCGAGTCTGAAAAAAGACCGGGGAACCGGTATCAAAATAGCCAATGATGCAAATGACGAGAAATATTGGCCAAAGGAACAACAAGCCAAAGAAAGCAAAAATAAAATCTAACAAACGAATCAAAATATGTGTCCTATCAAATTCGGATTGAAAACGTGGGGGCACTATAAGCACCACTAATCAATAAAGGATACCTGAAAAATTTATGGACAAGAAAGCCATAAACTACATAAAACGCATCAATACGACTTCAAGTAAGCTTCTACGGTTCTTTTGATCCCTTGTTCAAAACTTACAGGGGGGGTCCATCCCAATATCTCTTTCGTCAAACTTATCTCCACTTGGAGGTTGCCGCATATTCTTTGCGCTATGTGCTGTTTATTTAAAACTGACGATCCAGCTTGTATCCAAGATATTGGGATTGAAATTAATCGCGGTGATTTCCCCATAGCATGAGCGATGGTTTGCATCAATTGAGTAGTCGACACATCATTATCATCAGACACCAAGAAGGTATGACCTGGAGCTGAAGGATGCTCGCAACACGTCAGTATCAAATCGGATAGATTATCCAGATAAACCAAGCTTCTTTGATTCTTTATAGCACCAAACGGTAGTGGAATACCTTTATCAATCATACGCATCATAGATAAGAAGTTCGCTTTAACTCCCGGCCCATAAACCAATGGTGGCCTAATGATAACCACTTCTAAGCCTGTTTCTTCTGAAAGTTGAGCCAACTCAACTTCGGCTTCATACTTGCTCGCGCCGTAAGGGTCTTTAGGGATATTATTTAGGTTAGGAAGGAAAGGGGAGCCAGGCTCAGTAAACTCACCGTTCACTTTAATAGAGCTGACGAACACAAACCGTTTAACGCCAGCTTCAGCGGCTTGCTTCGCTAGGTTCAAAGTGCCAAGGGTGTTGATATCTCGATAGGCAGCTAAAGCATCTTGCTCACTTTCATTCATTTGATGCACGCGAGCAGCACAGTGAACAACACGATCGACACTTTCGAATGCACCAGACCAATCGGTAGAAGCGTCAATGAAAGGAACAACCAAGCTATTAGTAAGTGGCTCTATTTGCTTACGCACAACCGGAATGACTTCCCAGTCACGCTCTCTGGCCAACTCAACAACTCTAGAGCCTACAAAACCAGTGCTACCTGTGACTAAAATTTTCATAATGCAAAAAGCCTAAATGTAGAACAAATAATAAACAACATTAACAGTAAAGGTACCGAGTGACACATAACAATCAATTACAACTAGCTTACCGCACTCAACAACATTAAAATACATTCTAAAAACTATAACTATAACTATAACTATCAAACTTAAGACGCTCAGTGGCTCGCTAAGGAACACCATGATCAGACCAATACAAAAATTACTAAATGCCAAACGCAAGAATAAGCGTTTCATCAGTATCGGTTATGACATTTTCGCTATCGTGCTTTCACTCTATTTAGCTATAGCATTGAGGCTTGGTAGTGCATTTTTTGAAGTCGAAATAGAGGAACTAATCACTCTTTTCATTACTGTTTCAATCACAATTTATAGTTTTGTTAAATTAGGAATGTACCGAGCAGTCCTGCGCTATATGATGATACCTGCCGTGGGCAACATTTTCTTTGGCGTTATAATTTCGACCTTAGCTTTAATAATGAGTGGCTTTTTTTTCCACTCATTCATCCCGAGAAGTGTTCCGTTTATATACGCTGGTTTGGCAACCCTGACGTTAGGTGGCCCTAGAATACTCATCCGTTCGATCTACTATCACTGGTTTAAACGTCAAAAGCCCAATGTGTTTATTTATGGCGCAGGAGCAACAGGGCGCGACTTAACATATGCCCTCATTCAGGGAGACGAGTACAACCCAGTCGTCTTACTTGATGATGACCCTACAAAGTCAGGTCAAATATTATTTGGACTTAAGGTCCACCACTCAAGTGAATTTGAACACCTTCAATCACTTTATCAACCCGTAAAGCTACTTTTAGCCATTAATGGGATTAATAAAGGTGAGCGCTTGAGATTGGTTGAAAAATTGTCACATTGGCCAATCGCAGTGCAATCAGTACCATCAGTGGAAGATATTGCAGCAGGAAAAGCAGCAGCTACTGACGTGAAAGATCTTGATGTCGCCGATCTACTTGGGAGAGCAGCCGTTGACCCAGACAAGGAACTTTTAGCACAAAACATTTTTAATAAGAATGTTATGGTTACTGGCGCCGGAGGCTCTATTGGCTCTGAGCTGTGTCGTCAAATCATGTCACAGAAACCAAAAACACTTGTGCTATTGGAGCTAAATGAATACAACCTTTACAAAATCGACCAAGAACTGAATTCAACAAAAATCAACTTAAAAAGCGAAACTCGAATAGTCGCTGCTCTTGGCTCCGTTCAGAGACAAAACCGCTTAGAAAAACTGATGACAGCGCATGGAGTTGAAACTGTTTACCATGCTGCAGCATATAAACATGTTCCATTAGTTGAAGATAATATTGTTGAAGGCGTTCGTAATAATGTGTTTGGCACACTTGCTTGCGCTGAAGCTGCGATCCAAACAGGGGTAAAAAACTTCACTCTCATTTCAACAGATAAAGCAGTAAGACCAACTAACATAATGGGTGCAACCAAGCGCATGGCTGAGTTAGTTCTTCAAGCGTTGGCAGACAAGCAAGACACCACAAATTTCACCATGGTACGTTTTGGCAATGTCCTTGGATCTTCAGGCTCAGTGGTTCCATTATTCAAAAAGCAAATCAAATGTGGCGGCCCTGTAACCGTCACTCACCCTGATATCATTCGTTATTTCATGCTAATCCCCGAAGCTGCTCAACTTGTTATACAAGCAGGAGCAATGGGTAACAATGGTCAAGTATTCGTCCTCGATATGGGTGAACCAGTCAAGATTTTAGACCTAGCGAAACGCATGATTCATTTGATGGGTATGCAAGAAAATATAGAAGGCTCACCTCAAGAAGGTGATATCTCTATAAAATTTACAGGACTACGCCCAGGAGAGAAGCTTTATGAAGAGCTTTTGATTGGGGACAATGTGGAAGGTAGTGGCCATCAAAAGATAATGACAGCCAGAGAGCAGATGTTGAGTTGGAGTGAAATGCAGCCACTTTTGGCACAACTCGATGGTTGTTGTCATAACTTTGACGAAGAATGTATTATGAGGATTCTATTAGATGCCCCAACTGGATATACCCCTAATAACTAACGAATAGCACCAAGCTCATCGTAAACTTTTAGCGTTTTTTCAAATACCATTTCTTGAGAAAACTCTGTTTCAACTTTTTGACGCCCCTTAACACCAAATTCAAGAGTTTTTTCATCACTCTCAAGCAGCGACCGCAAACAATTAGCAAGTGAAATTGCATCTCCAGGCTGCGCCAATAAACCGTTAACATTATGAGATACGATTTCACGACAACCAACGACATCGGTTGTGATTATCGCTCTTTGACAAGAAGCTGCCTCAATCAAGATACGAGGGACACCTTCACCATATGTAGTAGGCAAACACACTATATCATTTTCTTTTATTAGCTTAGGCATATTTTGCACATTACCTAGCCAATTAATATCACCAGAGCTTGCCCAAGCCTCTACTTGACTAAGAGGAATAGCTGAAGAAACGTCGCTATCAATAATCCCCGCAACATTAAGCGTGAATTCAACACCTTGGCTTTCTAAAATCTGCTTTGCTTCGACTAAGCAGGCCAACCCTTTTTCGTTCAAAAGTCTAGCACCGAACAAAACATTCTTATTTAGAGGTGACATTGAAGGAGAAAAGCGAGCTAGATCAATTCCGGCACCTTTGACAACTCGACCATTTTCGTACTTTAAAATGCCAATTTCATCAAATAGTTTACAATCTTCACCATTTTCAAAAATGAAACGTGATTTAGAAATAGATATGCACTTATAGAGTGTAGTAATTATATATTTTAATAGGTTAAATTTAATCGATTTAGAGCTAAAAACTGCACCTAACCCCGTCACACTATATATTATCGGTTTATTAAAAAACAATCTATTTAACAAGCCCGCATATATATTAGGCTTAATTGTCACACAGTGTATCAATTCAGGCTCAATTTCATCTAATATTCTTTTAAGGCGAAAAAGACTGCCGATCTCTCGAAAAATATTAACACTTTTTCTCTTAACTGATAGCTGATGACAAATAAAACCTTTAGATGCCAATTCATTTTTAATATCATCATTTGAAAAACTGCTAATGATATGAACATTAAAACCTAAAGATTGGAAGTACTCAGCTCGCTCTAACCAATGAAGGCGAAAGTACCAATCGACATTAATTACGTAAACAATATTTTTATTCATATTTTCCACTGCGATTAATTAGACCATGGAAAATTCCTTTTATAATACATCTAAATTGCATAACCCTAGGTTTAAGAAATATACAAAATAT
This sequence comes from Vibrio splendidus 12E03, assembly GCF_000272105.2. GTDB lineage: Bacteria > Pseudomonadota > Gammaproteobacteria > Enterobacterales > Vibrionaceae > Vibrio > Vibrio splendidus_I. The sequence goes on along the minus strand of NZ_AJZD02000078.1, from coordinate 3,162 downwards.
GACTGCTTGTAAACTTGACCTCGTGATTGTGTAAGCCTTCCAGCTGACTGGTATATATGCGCGTTGTAACAAACGGTAGAAATTACGATAGTAGTAATAATGGCGTAATGGAGAGTGCGTAGTAAGATTTTGGCCTAAGACCTTCAATGGAGCATCTCCAACTTTATGATACATTTTAGCATCAAAGGCTGCTATACAAACATAACCTTTATTTTTAGACCTAAAGCCCCATTCGATGTCAACACAATCAATGAACAATTCCTCTTCCATGTATCCAATGTTATCTAATACACTCTTTGATATGAGGCAACCAGAAGCAATCAAAAAGTCACATTGGGCATAAGTGTGACTGGCAGAGTACGAAATAGGAACCATTATTTTATCCAAACGTCCATTCTTTGTACTGATAAAGGTACTAGCTTCTGAGGTATCTAGGTCAATATGTACCGGACCAACCGCAGCGACTCTAATGCCGTCGTCAAAAGCTTGACTGCGGGCCCGTAAGAGGTCTGAAATCATCGCCTCAGAAGGCAAACTGTCTTGATCAAATAGAACAAAATCCGTGAAGCCATCACCAATTGCCGTTTTTAGTCCAATGTTTTGCGCGTAGGCAATCCCCGTATTATTTGCTAATAAAGTGAGAGTTACGTCAAGCAGCTCTAACGTTGTCGACATCGACGACGCATTGTCAATTACGTATATCTTCGATACCTGGGAGGACAAAACCTCAACCAGCCTTGCCAGTGACTGCATATCCGGTTTATACGTTACAATTATTGCTGCAACGTGACATTTGTATTTAGACATCTAATAGAATATACCTAGGAATAAAAAGAGAAGAAATATCCGCCTTGTTAGAAATCGAATTTGTTTTATACCCCGCCAGAAGGGGTCATACATGCTATCAGTTATCCTATAACTACAACTGTTTACTCGGTGCCCTGTTGATTTTGATGTCGTACATATCGCCGAACGACCTCTTCATTAACGATTCAATCAAAATGTCAGTTTTTATTAAAGTCCCATCTAAATCTACGACTAATGGTTTACTTTTATTCATCGAGCTTTGCCCCCCCTAAAAATTCCAGTAAATTAGTCTATTTATTATTTTTAAATCTTGCAGGCCAAGCTAAACTAAAATCTTCTTTTGAAATAGTTAGGTTGGAGTTATATGCAAAATCAAATATTTCATCGGTTTTCCAGTGTGTAACCATGTAGTCTATTTCTTTATTAAAACGAGTTATCTTTTCCGGGTTATCTTCTGCACCACGGCTAATTGATTCATGATGATAAAGCTCTGCATAGGGAGTCCAAAGATTTCTATAACCAGCTGATTTTACTTTCAAACAAAAGTCGACATCATTAAATGCAACTGTCAAATCTAATTCATTTAACCCATCAACTTGATTGAAGATACTCTTTTTAACAAGTAAGCAAGCAGCTGTAACTGCTGAGTAGTTTTGAACCGATTGTAACCGCCTAAAATATCCAGGGTGATCACGAGGAAAGTCCTTATGCGAATGACAGGCCACTCCACCGAGGCCTAAAATGACTCCTGCGTGCTGAATAGTGTTATTGGGGTAATAAAGCTTTGCACCAACACAACCAACATCATCACGTATCGCGTGAGAAACCATTTCAGTTAACCAATCCGAGTTGATAACCTCAATATCATTATTGATTAATCCTAAAACTTCGCCTTTAGCATGTTTTGCAGCGAAATTATTAATCGCAGAATAATTGAATGGAAAAGGATAACGCAGTACTGATACCTTTTCGTTCTTATCTATCTCTTCAAAGTATTTTAATGCAGTAGGATCATCTGAATTATTATCGATCAATAATATTTCATAATTTAAGTATGTAGTTTTCTCTAAAATTGAGTCGATAGCTTGCTTAGTTATCTGATAGCCATTATAAGTTGGAATAATCAATGAAATTAATGGTTCAGTACCGTCAACTTTAAGCGAAGGCCAATTAACTTTGTATATGTTATCTGCCATCCCTCGTTCAACAGTCACATCGACATTTAACACTTTAAAGTGATCTTCTAATGCTTTAACACCCGCTTCAGTAGTATAAGACTTTTCTCCTGAGGCCAAAGCGGTCGATCCCTCCACCATCCTCCAGTGATAAAGTACTTTAGGAATATGCACGATATTTTTTTGATCGATTTCCCGAGAGTAGCGTAATAATAAATCAAAATCTTGGCTACCTTCATAGCCAATGCGGAATCCACCTATCCTCTTAACTATATCCGCTTTATAAACACCTAAATGCGAAACATAATTCTGACTATAGAGTAAATCTAAGTTCCAATCAGATTTAAAGTGGGGATCCTCTCGATGTCCTTGCTCATCGATTTTATCTTCGTCACTGTAAATAAATTGAATATTTTCTTTACTGTTTATTGCATCAACCACATGTATTAATGCATGTTGGTGTAATTCATCATCATGATCAAGAAGTGCTACCCAATCTCCACTAACTAGCTCTAATGCGCTATTACTTGCAGCTGAAATATGACCATTTTCTTTTCGGTAGTTAACTTTTATTCTCGGGTCTTTATTTTTATACTCATCTAAAATTTCTTTTACGCGTCCATTGGTAGAGGCATCATCAGCTATGCATAATTCCCAATTTAAGTATGACTGTCTAAGAACTGAGTCTATGCATAAACGAAGATATTTTTCATCTGTATTATAAGTCGGCATTACAATCGATATTAATGGACCTACAATTGACGACATAGATTGTGAAACTAACAGAGCATCCTGATGCTCTTTCTCTTCGTGGTGCGAAAGCCACTGAGTATAGCTAGACTGAGAATTAATTGTCGCTTGATTCAGTGATGCTACCTTTTTAATTAAAGGTTTTGGTCCTTCTTTCATAAGCAGTAATGAAGCGCGCTTTAATCTTCCCTTAAAGCCACCACCATCAGGTAAACACAGGCGTTCAATTAAAGGCATGCGATAAAATAGTGCTTTTTTAAGTGCTTGTCGATCACCTCGAGCTAAATAAGACATCGCCCTTAATGGCGCTGTTAATCTCCATGATGTAGACGTTCGTAAAGTTAGAATCACTTCATTTAAATGAGCATTGTTTGCAGATAAGTGAGCTTCATTTTGTTGAGCTTGCTCTGCTTTTGCTTCTGCTTGCTCT
>NZ_AJZD02000077.1 GCF_000272105.2 Vibrio splendidus 12E03 | reverse complement strand
AGACATATTGTAGTACAAATAAACCTTTGGACGCGTTAATCTAAGCCCAGTTAATTATGATATTTAAAAGGCTGAAAAGATGACTATTGATACTTTTGTTGTTCTCGCCTACTTCTTCTTTTTGATCGCTATTGGTTGGATGTTCCGTAAGTTCACCACCTCTACTAGTGATTACTTCAGAGGTGGCGGCAAAATGTTGTGGTGGATGGTTGGTGCAACTGCCTTCATGACACAATTTTCAGCATGGACGTTTACAGGTGCCGCAGGACGCGCATTCACCGACGGTTTCGTCGTTGTAATCCTATTCTTGGCCAATGCATTTGGTTATTTCTTAAACTACGTTTACTTCGCGCCTAAGTTTAGGCAGCTTCGTGTTGTTACAGCAATCGAAGCTATTCGTCAGCGTTTTGGTAGAAGTTCAGAACAGTTCTACACTTGGGCTGGTATGCCAGATAGCTTGATCTCTGCGGGTGTTGCCTTAAACGGTATCGCAATTTTTGTATCTGCCGTATTCAACATTCCGATGGAGGTGACGATTGTCTTCACTGGTGTTGTACTAGTGATCATGTCGGTAACTGGTGGTTCATGGGCGGTTGTTGCGTCCGACTTTATGCAGATGTTAGTTATAATGGCAGTAACCATTACCTGTGCTGTGGCAGCATACTTCCACGGTGGTGGTGTCTCGAACATTGTTACAAACTTTACTGGTGACTTTTGGGTTGGTAACAATCTCAACTACATGAGTATCTTCATTCTATGGATTGTTTTCATTCTTATTAAACAGTTCGGTGTAATGAACAATGGTATTAATGCTTACCGTTACCTGTGTGCTAAAGACAGCGAAAACGCACGTAAAGCTGCAGGCTTAGCAACAGTTCTAGCAATTGTTGGCCCGCTAATTTGGTTCCTTCCTTCTTGGTACGTTTCTGCATTTATGCCAGATTTTGTAAGTGACTACAGTGTTGGCGCAGATGCTGCTTACCTTGCGTTTGTGGAAAATGTGATGCCAGCTGGTATGGTTGGGCTATTGATGTCTGCAATGTTCGCTGCGACGATGTCTTCAATGGACTCTGGCCTTAACCGTAATGCAGGTATTTTTGTTGTTAACTTCTATAACCCGTTTGTTCGCCCAAATGCTTCGCAGAAAGAGTTGGTTATAGTAAGTAAGGCAATGACAATTTTTATGGGCTTGGTCATTATAAGCCTTGGCTTATACATCAACTCACTGCGTCACCTAAGTCTGTTTGATATTGTACTTAATATCGGCGCATTAATTGGTTTCCCAATGCTAATTCCAATCTTGCTGGGTATGTGGATTCGCAAGACTCCAGACTGGTCTGGCTGGGCAACATTAGTTGTTGGTGGTGTTGTTTCTTATATCTTTGGTATTTCATTACAAGCAGAAGATATTGAAAACTGGTTTAACCTAGATCAAGCATTAACAGCACGTGAGTGGGGTGACTTAAAAGTAGGTCTCAGTCTTGCTGCCCATGTTATCTTTACAGGTGGTTTCTTCTTGCTAACAATGCTGCTCTATAAAGGCCGTACGCCAGAGCGCGAAGCGGAAGTTGAAAAGCTGTTTGAAAACTGGAATACACCTGTTATCTCAGAAGGTGCAGAGCAGCAACAGTTAGATATGAAACAACGCAGTATGCTTGGTAAATTGATTTCAGTTGCAGGCCTTGGTGTTCTATTGATGGCATTGATTCCAAACGACATGTTTGGTCGCTCAATGTTCGTGCTGTGTGGCACAATCGTCTTGACAGTAGGTATACTATTAATCAACGCATCAAGAGCTACAGCTAAGATGAACAACGAGTCAGTTGCTAAATAAGCTAAATAAGCAGCTAACAAGTTAAACCAAAATGAAGCCCATGTTATTCGATAACATGGGCTTTTTGTTTGTCTTCGGTTTATCAAAATAGAATATGAAACGCATCTCGATTAATGCGCATAAAGCGTAGAAATACCTATCTCCTGCCCTCGTTTTATCTTCTTTTCCAACCTTTCCAATGGTTTGATCCCTTTCTCTGATTGTTTCTGTTACTTTGAATGACAACACAAACACAACAGACAATTACAATGAAAAAAACATCACTATTACTTGCTTCCGTTACTCTGGCACTTTCTGGTGTCGCACAAGCTGACCAGCTAGAAGACATTCAAAAATCAGGCACACTTCGCGTCGGCACCACAGGCGACTACAAACCTTTTTCTTACTTCGACGGCAAAACCTACTCTGGTTATGACATTGACGTGGCTAAGCATGTTGCAGAGCAGCTAGGCGTCGAATTACAGATTGTTCGTACCACATGGAAAGATCTACTGACCGACCTCGACAGCGATAAATACGACATCGCGATGGGTGGTATTACGCGCAAAATGCAACGCCAGTTAAACGCAGAACAAACTCAGGGATACATGACCTTTGGTAAGTGTTTCTTAGTTGCGAAAGGTAAAGCAGAACAGTACGACAGCATTGAAAAAGTAAATCTCTCTTCGGTTCGTGTAGGTGTGAATATTGGTGGCACTAACGAGATGTTTGCAGACGCTAACTTGCAGAACGCAAGCTTCACACGTTACGAGAACAACCTAGACGTTCCGCAAGCCGTTGCGGAAGGTAAAGTTGATGTCATGGTGACAGAAACCCCTGAAGGTCTATTTTATCAAGTGACGGACGAGCGCCTTGAAGCAGCACGCTGTGAAACGCCGTTTACCAACAGCCAATTCGGTTACTTGATTCCTAAAGGTGAGCAGCGCTTGCTGAACACTGTCAACTTCATTATGGATGAGATGAAATTGAAAGGCGTTGAAGAAGAGTTTCTGATCCACAACTCTCTGAAATAATCTTCTATCGTTCTAGATAAAAAAATAGGCCAGCATTGCTGGCCTATTTCGTTTTGGTTTCATGGTTCACGTTAACCGTGAGTGATCACATTCTGCTGTACTAATGCATCCAGGATATCCGAAGGCATAGTGCCACTTAGTGTTAACTGAGGAGCAAGGTCTTCAACCACGATCACTTGCTCTGTGGTTCCTATACCATCTGGGTTGATCGTAAGCTCAATATCATCCCCTTCCACTTTCGCATCTATCTGTTTTAGCAATGCAGTCATGTCTGGAGATGAATTCTTAAGCTCTGGCAAGACTTCGCGCAAATCAATACTGTCCCCTTCCGACAAATCAAAATCGGTAATCGTATCTTCAACACCATCTTCAATGTTAAGCCATACGAACGAGTCCATACCATCGCCACCAGTCAGAATGTCTGAGCCTCCGCCGCCAATCAGGGTGTCGTTACCGTCACCGCCCACAAGCGTATCGTCACCTGCGCCACCTTCCAGTCGGTCATTACCTGAACCACCCGTTAAGTCAGTCGCATTAGCACCAGCCAGTAACTGAACATCATCGGTTTCCGAAGCCAAGTTGATATCAACCGCATTCGACACAATGTTCAAGTTCAGGTCAATCGATGCAGAGGTCGCTGTATCGTTGTTGTCAGTCTCTTCAGAAACCGCCTCAACTTTCAGTGTGTAGTTACCCGGAGCTTGAGAAAGCCCAACCGCTTGCAAGCTTTCGATTGCATCCGCCGTTGCCACCCACACACCGCCGCCAAGATCCGTCACAGAACCCGTAGTACTGGTGATTTGAGCGCCAGTAGGCACATCACTGATATGTAGCGTTAGCTCTTCTGTAATGTCCGTTAAGGCCGCGATAATCCCAACCAAAGGAATGCCACTCGCACTCACAGACTGACTCGCAGTAATGTTTCTCACGTAGTTAGTCGCACTATCGATAGACAAGGTTGGTGCATTCGCCACTGGCGTCACCGCGATGTTATAAACAACCGGAGCCGTTTCAATAGCGATACCAGAAGGATTACCACTGTCTTTGGCGGTGACCTCTAAGCCGATGTTGTTAGTTGGAGCCAAGCTTGCATCAAGGTAAACCCCATTCGGGCTGGTCGGTGTGTCAATCAAGGCATTCAGATCGCTCAGCGTCCCTACTAACGTCACCGAACCACTATTGTCACCATTAACGGTCACACTAGTACCAGCAGGTAATGATACGGAAAGTGTTCCGTAATCAACGGTCAGCGTTACTGTCATCAAGTCATTAGCAAAACTATCGACATAATCAGGGTCACTGACATTAATACCACTAAGCAGTTGTCCTGCGTCTTCATCAATCAACGTAGTGACACTGTCACCATTAACGACAGGAGTATCGTTCGAACCTTGTACCACGGCAGTGATTTCAGCGGTATCGGTTAGGAAGTCATTAACGCCATTCGTTGTCCCGTCATCCTCTACGGTATAAGTAAACTTAACATCACCGTTGTATTCATCTGCTGCGGTAAATACCCAGTAAGGACCAGTAATCGTAGCATCATCTGCCCCACCGACGTTTTCAAAGCGTTGCAGTGTGCCTTGGCCTTGATCGAGCACCAGATTAGTCACGGTAATCGTGTCATTTTCCGGATCGGTCGTCGCTGCAATCAAATCCTCTTCCTTGATGATCAATTGACCTTCTTCGAGGATGGTGCCTAAATCGATATCCGTTGCATCCGGTTTATCATTCACTTCCGTTACCACAACACTGATTTCAGCACTATCAGTTAGGAAATCATCGACACCGTTTGTCGTGCCGTCATCCTCAACGCTATAAGTGAATTTAACGTCGCCGTTGTATTCATCCGCAGCGGTAAACACCCAATATGGGCCCGTAATCGTCGCATCATCCGCACCACCCACGTTTTCGAAGCGTTGCAGTGTGCCCTGACCTTGATCGAGCACCAAACTGGTCACAGTAATTGCGTCATTGTCTAGATCCGTGGTCGCTGCGATCAGGTCCTCTTCTTTGATGATCAATTGACCTTCTTCAAGCATGGTTCCTAGGTCAATATCTGTCGCGACTGGTTGATCATTAACCTCGGTGACTTCAAGGCTAATTTCAGCACTGTCAGTTAGGAAATCATCCACACCATTAGTTGTACCATCATCGATAATGGAATAGTTAAATTTCACGTCACCGTTAAAATCGTTATCTGCGACGAACAACCAGAATGGACCGGTAATCGCTGCTTTATCAGCGCCACCAGCATTTTCAAAGCGCGTTAACTGACCTTATCCTTGAGTCAGGGTGACACCCGTTACGGTCAGGTTATGATTCTCGATGTCGGAGCTTGCCGCAATCAAATCACCTTCCACAATCACGATTTGACCATCTTCCGCAATCGAACCTAAATCAACATCCGTTGCAACAGGCGCATCATTTACTTCCGTCACTTTAATAGTAAAGGTCGTTTGATTGGTCTGTGCGGTATTCGGGTCTCCAGCGTCAATAAGACCATTGTTACCGCCGTCATCGAGTGTTGCGTTGATTGTCACCAACCCACCCTGATTGAGGTAGTTCTGGTCTGGATCCGGCTTGAAGGTCACCGCACCATTGGTCAATGCCGTATTGATGTCAGCTTCTTTACCCGTGATGACCAGTGAACCGTCAGGTTGCAGTACAAACGTCACATCTGGAGAGCTTGTAAACTCAAAGACGCCCTGTGCTCCTGGCAATGTTTGGTCAATTTTCAACGTCAGCGTATACGGTGCATCTGGGTTATCAAAACTTGCGTCTACGTCGTAGATGCTGAAGTTGTTAATCGCGACACCAGTTGAGTCTTCTTGCGTTTCAATATTGGTAACGTTGACGAACGTTGGTTGATCGTTGATAGGGTCAATCACTAAATCAACATCGAAGCTGGTTGGTGTACCCAGGTATTCAGTGTTGTCAGCATCAGTGTCCACAGAGCGAACCGTGATTTGTAATGGGCCAGTAATACCCAACGCATTACCTGTATCGCTGTTGTGTTGACCAGAATTAAATACGATCTTATCAAGCGACTGAGCAGGTACATCCAGCGTCCAAATCTGTGTGACAGGATCGTAGCTAGCCAACGTCGTACCGTCTGGATAGTAGATAGAGGCATCTTGAGGTACACCAGCCACCTCTACACGAAGTGTCTCTGGCGCATTTTCGGTATACATGCCGCTGCCTGTTGCAGATAGCTCTTTATCCAAAATAGTCGCATTGATTTCGATATCAATGTTTTGGCCTTCATTGCCAGTAACAGAATCCGTTGGGTTGGTATCAACATCATCACCCACTGGCACCACATGCAGCTTAAAGCTTGGCAGATTAGATGCGGCAGTTGGTACGCTTAACAAGGATTCTTGAGTAAAGACAGCAACGCCAAATTCCGCAGTACCACTGAAGTTTTTAGGCGGTAGGATCGAAATCTCACTCAAATCAAATGACAACCCTGATGCTTGAGGCAGTTGAACACTCCACTCACCACCACCATTGTTCTTCACTGTATAAGCGGAGCCCGGATCTGCATTCATTAAGAAGCCATCAGGTACACCGGTGAACTTAATCGAAACGAACTGCTCTGAGCCGTCTAGGTCAGTGAGCGCAATAGAAACAGGCCCGGTTCCCGATAGAGAAATAGATTGGTCTTCGTTGCCCGTGATCTCAATGACATCAGGATCACTACCCGGCCCTGTTACAAGCACATCATCAACCACAGGGACAACTTCAAAGCTAACACTGGTATTGAACGTATCAGTATCGGTTGCCGTTCCGACTGGAGACGAAGCGTCATTGTAGGTAGCAGTATCGGTAATTGTTCCGCTGACATTCACTTGTACTTGATTAATGTCGTTACCCGTTGGGTAATTAGGAGCAGGACGGAACAATACATTGTCCAGAGCGCCGGCATTAATGTCCGCTTCATTGAAGGTCACGGACGTACCAAGCGATACACCCGCACTTGTGTAAAACGCGCCGACACTTGTGTCATCCAAAGTCAGCGTAATAGATGTGAATTTTTCGTCACCACCCTCAACCCCACTGACTTGGTCAGTAATGGTTGTGCTGAAATCAAGCTGAATGTAAGTATCTTCGTAACCCACTGGATCTTGTCCCGGTTGACCATCAGTATCAACAGGATTAAACGAGTCATCAAGCGAGCCAACAACCGTAACATCAATGTCTGGATTACCTTCAACGTCAGGAGCGACTTTAATAACGACATCGGTCACCAAGGTTTTCTCATCACCAGACAGTGTATCTTTGGTTACTATTGTGATTGGTAACCTAAAGTCGCCAGAATAGTCGGCAGGTAGGTTGAGTAGCAGACCTGAGAAATCCGTTGGAACACCCTGCTCGACGGTTGTTTCAAACACATACTTCCCGTTTACGAAGTCAACATCACTGCCTCCTCCTAAACTGATTGGGAAAGTTATTCCTGGGGGAATGGTCACAGAGTCATCAATTATGATAGTCACTTGGTCTGTTGAAGCGTCTTCACCGGAGAATGTGATCAGACTATTTAAAGCAGTTCCCAAGTCTAACTGTGTGTCTTCTACAGCATCGACAACGCTATCTGGTGTCATCGTAATATCTGCAGCCACCTCGTTCCCGCCAACAAGCACTTCTGGGAATGACAAGTTCACCTCGCCTTCCCTCTGAACCGCAGCTGATGATTCAGTTTCAGCGCCATCACCTCGATCAATCACGGTACTGTAGATGGTCATCTTGATGTCATTGAAAACGCCTGGAAGGCCAGAAACTGGCGGAAACGCAAGACCGTTTGGTGCACTAATACTAAACAGATCTTCATTTGTTACCACCCAACGACCATTGCCTTCATAAGCGGCACCAATAACAAGCAGCTGGTTGAGGACAGCATCTGATAACGCCGAGTCGTCCACATTGGTCAGTTGAATCACTAGCTGGTCAACTTCTTCAATAGCAGACGAAGCATCAGTTTCTTGGTATCGAATAACGAACTCATCCGTAACCGATGTATTGTCACTGTTGGTTGTGAATTTGAGAACACCAGTTAGAGCATCCGCGACCACTGTACCCAAGTCTGTAAGACCTGCGACCTCATCTACAACCAGTTTGTTGTTAGCATCTTCAGGCTCAACCACTGGTCGCACACGAACATCAATCGAGCCCGTGATTGTTGCTGTTGCAATACCCTGACCTGGGTCAGTTGCATCAACATATTCATGATCGCGTTCTTCAATCATGACAACCGTATTAAGCGTAAAGTCGGTGCTCGAATCTTGCTCCGGTGTTATCTGAATAAAATTATTGTTCAGTGCTATCTGAGTGAACGCTTCTGGAGTCTGCCCGCTCTTAGGTGTGATGGTTAGCGTTCCAGCCGCAGCATCGTAGTTCCAAATCACATCACCGTTTACAACCACATTTTCAACACCACTTGGAATACCGCTGATAACGATTGAAGTGAAATGTTCGTCATCATCAATGTAATCTGTACCTTCTGGGTGCCAATCGATGTTGATCGCCGTATCTTCATCTCCTCGAGTCACAGTATTATAAGTCGCTGAAGTATCAATCCTTGGCTCAACTAAGATGCGAACTTCCTGATCAAAAGAGAGCGTATGACCATCATTCTCGGTCACGATCACTTTACCTTGGATGTGGATGTTCTCTGTCGACGAATCAACCGGTCTAATGCGAATGCCTGAAGTTTTACCCGCTTCAGTAATGTTCGCTTCGTAAATGGGTTTAGAGAGATCAGGGCTACCGCCCGGTCCCGTTTCATAACCAACAAAGTTCAAGTCAATCACGGTACCATCGCCATCTTCCAGAATAACGCCATCAGGGATGCCTGAAAGAATAACCGTTATCGACTCTGAGACATCGTCAGGTAACGGTGTTGTACCGCTATCTGGCCTTCTCTCGCCCGACAATACAGTGAAATCGAGCTCAGCAAAGCTATCGCCATTTTGACTCTCTTGAATTGTGGTTTGAACGCCAGATGTTGTGCCATCGGTAATTGCTGTCCAAGCCGTACCGTTGGTACCGCCATAAGGAATATCGGCAACGCCTTTAACCTCAACGTTAACCGTTTTAGTCCCTAGGATTTCTTCATCAACTTGGGCACCAGTAGAGAGGTTTGCGGTATCCTTGACCACACCCGTAACTTCAAACGTGAAGTCAACATTGCTGTGTTTAGTCGGAACGATCTCTACGTTGGCTAGATCGGAATACGCCACTTCCTGATAATCGACACCGTTGATAGTGATTGTAGGAACCGGAGTAGTGGTTCCTAGGAAATAAAGCACCGCTCCTTCGGTAATATTGCTGATGCGAACAAACAGCTCTTCGGAGCCATCAGCGTCCACCGAGCCATTCATGGTGATCACTTCATCCAACGTGAAGGCATCTTTATTGGCCAGAGGACCTAAGTAGTCTGGATCATCAATATTGTCTTCATTAATACGGATTCGGTTAACACTGAACGAGCCTGGATCCGCATCGGCAGTCACATCAATGATAATGTTTTGCTCTACAGAGCGAGCCGTTGTCTTATCATTTGCCCCTCCGTTGGCTGCGTCATCGTATGGATTACGCGTCTCTTCCGTAATTGCGGTTGCTTTGAACTCAATTTGCCCAGAGAAATTATCAATAGGGTTAACCACGGTGCTATTGATATCTGCGGCAGCAATCGTGTAGACACCATTGACCGGCGTTAACACATTGCCATTTTGATCCAACAGCTCAAACTTCCCATCACCTTGAACGGCTTCTAGCTCATAGGTAATCGTCTCAGTATTACTGTTATCTTGCGACTCTGCATTCAGCTGAAGTATCACATTGTCTTCATCTTCGTTCACTTGATATTGATACGTACTATTCGCATCATCCCAAGTAGCAATATCCGCTACCGCTTCAATCTCAATTCTGAAGCTTGAATTTACTGTATGGTCAAGCGTGCCATTATTATCAATTTCGAGCTCATAACTAACTCTCCCACCAGTTTCATCCGAACTAGCGTGTTGGTCCGGAACAAAGAACAAGTTGTCTATCGTCGCGATAGTTTGTCTTGGTTCACTCGGGTTTGGAGCGAAGCTTTGTTCAAGTTGAGGAGGACCAAATACAATGCTCCCATTTGGCTCAGGTACTAATTCAATGTACTTCGAACTAGCACTATCAAAATAATAAAAAGTACCTTGGTGACTATCACCGCCGTTCGGGCTTTTAATCGTCAACTGCCCAATCGATTCGACATTGTCCTGATCGTAGAGATTAACTTGTAGCGCGACTTGCGCTGGTGCATTAGGCAAATTACTTTGGTTGTCTTGAGCATTTTCAAAATTCGGCTCATCGCCCGTTGCATAAGGTATAGTTGAGTCCCTGCCCGCATCCTCGAAAGTGGTCACTTTTAACGCGACAGAAGACGAATTTCGGTCTGTAATTGTTATATCTAAAGGTGTTTCAGAGGTATCTAAGTCTCCGTCCGTCGCGATCACGTTAATCGAGAAGTCGATAGTGTCAAGACCGTCATGATCAAGATAACCATTAGCTCTGAACTCAACCTCACCATTTGAATTTATGCGCAGTCTACCAAGTTCACGAGTGTCGATACCGCCACTACCATCATCGGTTTGTTCGTAAACTCGTATCTGCTGGGTACCACTGTTCAAATCAAAACTGCTACTGTAAGGCCCATTGTTTCCTGTTCGGAACACGATGTCGGCACCATTGCTAGTAATTCCCTCTATGCGAGTCAGTGCCGCATCATCTGCGCCCACATCTGTCGCATTCGCAAACATGTTAACTTTGGAGTTGCCATAACCTTGACCCTCAACTCGCGTGATCGATTGAGTGGTCACCAATGGAACATCATCAGTTACCGTAATAGTCAGATCGATCGCGTTCGATTTGTCTTGGTCAAAATCTTCAGCCACGACAGAGAAATCAAGCTCGATGGTGTTTGCATTCGCGCCATCAGGATGCTTAAGTGGTTTAAACAGCTCAAATTGATAGCTGTTGTTTGAAGTATCAAAAATGATTTCAAACACAGGCTGATTGCTGGTTACCGTCTGTGCAACATAAGTGAAGGTTGTACCGCTTTGTGAAACAGGCAGCCACTCTAGGCTTTCTCCATCAGAAGTTAAGCCTGCAATCACTAAGTTTTCATCAACCAATTCGTACTTAACAACACCATCAGCACCTTCATCAACGGTGAATAGCCCATTAATAATGGTGTCTTCAGATTGATCGGAACCAATACCAGTAAGATCGTCTTCATCGACAACCGTTTCACCCGTCGGCGCACTCATTACTGGCGCATCGTCTAGCACCTCGATTGGCAATACATATTGGTTAGAATCATCGCCGTCACCATCAACCGCAACGACATCAAATGGAATCGTTAAGGTATTGGAATTCGGGCTTGTTGGATGGTTTAGAGGACCTAGCAACGTAAACGTATAAGAGCCGTCATTCGCTAGCGCGAGCGTGAAGATAGGAGTTCCACTTGTCGTCATACCTTGATAGGTCGTTGTGTTGGCGGCACCTGTGACTTCTGTAATAGAAATCGCTTCAGTTCCAGAGGTCAATGTCGCTTCAAGCGCAGAGATATTACGCAGTTCGTAAACCTCTACTTGGTCTGCACCTTCTGTGGTAACAAATGCACCTGTTGCTTGAGAAATCGCAGAGCCGAGATCATCTTCATCAACCACAAATGTGCTGGTCGCTGTCGTATCGGTAATGACAGGCACATCATCGGTGATAGTAACGGTCAAAGGTTTCATCACAGAGTAGGTATTGTCTTGGTCGACCGCGATCACTGGCAGAGTGAATACTTGATCGTTGTTGCCTTGCACAGGCAGATGATCGAGCTCTTCCAACAAAGTGAAGGTGTATTCGCCTAGCACTACACTACTAAAAGTGATGGTAAAGATATCCGTTTGAACACCCCCACTCTCAACGAAACCAATATAGGTTCCGCTGTTGGCTGGATCTTCTTTAAGCTGAACCACTAGGCCATCCGATTTCAAATCACCAGACGTGTTGAACTGAGTGGTATCAATACGGAAATAGCTCACATCATCACTTCCCGCTGTGAAAGCAATGGTTTCAGTTTGGCTAACAGGTAAACCCGGAGAAGAACCATCAATCAGATTTGCTTCTTCCAACGCGACAGTCGGTACGGTGTCGATAGTTGGTGGCGCGCCATCGGCAATAGTTAACGTCACGGTAGACGTCACGATATCGCCATCTTTATCTTCAGATGTTACGGTAATCGTCTTAACGATATCACCACCAGAATGATTCAGGTTTCGATTAGGCTCAAAGCGCACATCACCTTCAAGCGTGATAAACAACGAACCTTCCGTAAATACAAACTCTTGCTCACCAGTGATGGTTTGCACCAGAGACTCTTCAGGCTGACTACCATAAGTAAATTTGGTTATGGTGGCGCCATCAGCACTTTGCGCAGGCATCACATCAAATGCCGTTGTGGTAGGCGTGCCCGTGCTTGGTTCAGTGATGCTAAGCGCACCAGACTTCATTAACTGGACATCATCGGTGATGGTTACTGAAAGCGGTTTAGACGCTGAAATATCGCCATCGGTGTCTTGCGCGTAAACAGAAAGATCAAAACTCAGATCGTTGCTTCCTAAGCCATCAACGTGATCCAAACGCTCAAGCAGCGTAAAGGTATACTGGCTAGGATTAGTATCATCAAAATCTAGGGTGAATATGATTTTCTCACCACCCGAACCATCCGTCGTAAACGCAATGTAGTCGCCAGAACCCGCAGGCTCCTCACGTAAACTCAATTCAAGGCCATCAGACTTCAACACGCCGTTGGTATTGAACAGCCCAGCTTCAACGACTATTTTTCCAATGTCATCACTGCTCGCTAGCGAGGTGATAGTCTGAGTCACACTGACAGGCGTTCCGCTAGGTGTCGAACCATCCGCAAGTAAGCTTTCCGACAAGCTGACACTTGGCACAACGTTGATTGTTGGTCCATCGCCATCAACAATCGTAAGCGTGACTGTTGATGAAAAGGTATCTTTATCAAAGTCAGAAGACGTAAACACAATCGACTTAACAATGTCGCCCGCAGAATGATCTAGATTTCGGTTTGGTTCGAACCTTACATCACCGCTTAGCGTGACAAACAGTGAGCCTTCAGTGAAAACAAATTCCTGCTCACCGCTGATGTTTTGATTTAATGTAATCGCAGACCCACCGTCATAAGTGAACTGAGTAATGGTCGCCCCATCAGCACTTGGTGTAGGCATTACATCAACAGTAGCAGTGGTTGGTGTGCCAGTATTTGGCTCTGTGATGCTTAACGTGCCATCTTGCATCTGTTGAATGTCATCTTGTATCGTTACCATGACATCGCGTTTAACCGAATCATCACCATCGGTATCAACGGCGTAAACAGGCAGGTTGAAGTTGAGGCTGTTATTAAGATCACCATCAAGGTGATCTAACGCCTCAATCAAAGTGAAGGTGAACTGCCCTTTATTAACGCTATCAAAGCTAATCGTGAAGACATCGGTTACATTACCTGCCCCATCATCGGTATAGCCAATGTAATCACCTGGAGAAGACGGATCTTCTTTTAGCTGAACAACAAGACCATTTGATTTCAGCACATCACCTGGATTGAATTCGTTGGTCGCGATTCTAAAGTGGCTTAAGTCATCACTACCCACGGTGTAAGTAATGGTTTGTGTTGAACTCACCGCAGAACCACTTGGCGTTGAACCATCTGCGAGGTTGACTTCCGATAAGTTCACGCTAGGAACAACATCGATGACCGGATCAATCCCATCTTGAATCGTCAACGTGACATCCGCGGTATCGGTATCGTTATCAAAATCACTGGTCGTCACGACTATAGTTCTCACGATATCGCCAGATGAATGGTCTAGATTTCTACTTGGTTCAAAGCGCACCTCACCTTCAATCGTGATGTACAGTAAGCCATCGGTTACGGTAAAAACTTGTTCTGTAGACACAGTTGGGTCTAACGTAACAGCCGTGCCACCATCGTAGATAAACTGAGTCACTTTCGCGCCATCAGCACTCTGTGTCGGCATAACGTCGATTGTTGGCGTGGTTGGCGTACCCGCTGCTATATCAGCAAGTGAAGGCTCAGTGATACTTAACGCCCCATCTTGAACGCCTTGTACATCATCGGTGATCACCACGGTCATTGGCGACATTGCAGAATCATCACCATCGGTATCAACCGCTAAAACAGGGACATCGAAACTTAGAGTATTGTTTTGTAATCCATCTGTATGGTCTAACGCTTCAAGAAGTGTGAACGTATATTGCCCTAGATTGGTGGTCGAGAAACTGATCGTGAAGACGTTGGTTTCTACGTTAGAGCCGTCCTTGACGAAGCCAATGTAATTACCAGAATTCGCTGGCTGCTCTTTTATCTCAACCTCTAAGCCATTGGACTTTAAAGCTCCAGACATGTTGAACTGTGCTGGGTCAATTCTGAAATAACTAACATCGTCACTACCCTCTGAGTAGGTAATAACTTGAGTCATCGTCACTGGATTGCCGGTTGGCGAAGAACCATCTGCGAGATCCACTTCTGAGAGCGTAATTCCAGGGACTAAATCGATCGTTGGAAGATCACCATCGGTAATCTTCAATGTCACGGTAGATGAGACGATATCACCATCAAGGTCAGTAGATGTAACAACAATCGTCTTGGTAATATCACCACTCGTGTGATCTTGATTTCGCACAGGCTCGAATCGTATCTCACCTTCTGTGGTAATAAATACAGAACCTTCAGTGAACACAAACTCTTGCTCGCCATTCACATTGAGATCAAGGCTTTCTGCACTGTTTCCATCAAACACAAATGAAGTGATTTTTGCTCCATCTGCGCTCTGATTTGGCATCACGTCCAGAGTATTCGATGTTTCGACGACTCCAGCAGGCTCACGACTGGTTATTGTGCCGCCTTGCATCAACTGCACATCATCACCAATAGTCACGCCAAGCTGAGAGACTAACGAATCGTCGCCGTCACTATCCACCGCATACACAGGCAGATCAAAACTCAGGTCGTTGTTGCCACGTGCATCTTGATGATCCAAGGCTTCGATTAAGGTAAAGGTGTATTCACCTAAGGTTGTCCCAGAAAAACTCAACGTAAATACTGTGGTTACCGCATTCGACGAGCTGGTTGTAAATCCGATATAGTTGCCCGACCCTTGCGGATCTTCACGTAATTCAACAGTTAAACCATTCGATGTAAGTGCATCGTTGGTATTGAATTCTGCTGGTTCAAGGCGGAAACGAACCACATCATCACTTTGATTGGTCAAGGTGATGGTTTCGGTTTGACTTACCGCACTGCCACTTGGGGCTGAACCATCCGTCAGGTTCGTTTCAGATAAGCTAACCGTTGGAATAACATCAATGGTTGGAATATCACCATCGGTGATCGTTAACGTAACGGTTGACGTGACTGAGTCTTTGTCGAAATCGCTTGAGGTCACCACTATCGACTTAACAATATCGCCGGCCGTATGGTCAAGATCTCGATTAGGCTCAAAGCGAACTTCACCTTCGAGGGTAATGTACAGTTTGCCTTCTGCGAAGATAAACTGCTGTTCGCCTGCAATATTTTGATCGAGGGTGTTTACGACGCCATCATAAGTGAACTGAGTGATGGTCGCGCCGTCAGCACTTTGGTTTGGCATGACATCAAAAGTAGCCGTGGTCGGTGTACCAGCCGCTAAATCAGCGACGGTCGGCTCGGTAATATTTAGCGCACCACCTTGCATGATTTGAACATCATCATCAATCGTTACACTAAGCTGCGATACCAGTGAATCATCACCATCACTGTCTACCGCATAAACAGGCAGATCAAAGCTCAGATCATTGTTCGCTAGGCCGTCAACATGGTCTAGCGCTTCAAGTAGAGTGAAAGTGTATTCACCTAACGTGGTTGAAGAGAAGCTAATGGTAAACACGGGGACTTCAGCGCTCGAACCGTTGGTAATAAAGCCTATGTAAGTTCCCGGATTAGCAGAATCTTCTTTTATCTCGACCGCAAACCCATTCGATTTCAATGCACCACCGACATTAAACTCAGTTGGTTCAATGCGGAAACTCGTCACATCATCACTTTGGTTAGTGAAAGTAATCGTCTCGGTTTGACTTACTGCGCTACCGCTCGGGCTAGAGCCATCGCTAAGGTTAGTTTCAGATAGAGTAACGCTTGGCACTGCATCGATGGTTGGGATATCACCATCGGTAATCGTCAGTGTAACCGTTGCTGTCACTGGATCGTTATCGAAGTCACTTGAAGTCACCACAATCGACTTCACGATGTCTTCGCTCGTTGTGTGGTCTAAATTACGATTTGGCTCAAAACGCACTTCACCTTGAAGAGTAATGAATAACTCACCTTCCGTGAAGCTAAACTGTTGCTCGCCATTATCAGTTTGATCAAGTGTTCGAAGTTGACCATCGTAGGTGAACTGAGTGATTGTCGCGCCGTCAGCACTTTGCGTTGGCATCACATCAATGCTATTGGTCGTTACAGCACCACCAGCCAAATCTGCAACATTCGGTTCAACGATATCTAATGTGCCGTTTTGCATGACTTGGACATCATCACCGATAGCCACATTGAGTTGAGACACCAGTGAATCATCACCATCTTTATCAACAGCGTAAACCGGCAGGTCAAAGCTTAGGTTGTTATTTCCTAGCCCATCAACGTGATCTAACGCTTCCAACAGTGTGAAGGTGTATTGACCAATATTGGTATCCGAGAAACTAATCGTGAACACGTTCGTTTCAACATTAGGTGCCGTCATCACAAAGCCGATGTAGCCACCAGGCGTACTTGGGTCGACTTTCAACTCAACCGTCAGTCCATTCGATTTTAGAAGGCCGCCAATATTGAACTCAGTAGGTTCAATACGGAAACTCGTCACATCATCACTTTGGTTGGTGAAGGTAATCGTCTCAGTTTGACTGACCGCACTGCCACTTGGAGCAGAACCATCACTCAGGTTGGTTTCAGATAACGTAACACTTGGTACATTATCAATGGTTGGAATATCGCCATCGGTAATGGTCAGCGTAACCGTTGAAGAAACAAGATCGTTATCAGAATCACTTGAGGTCACCACTATCGATTTAACAATGTCTCCACTTGTGTGGTCCAAATTACGATTAGGCTCGAAACGCACGTCGCCTTGTAGGGTGATATACAGCGAACCCTCAGCAACATCAAATTTCTGTTCACCCGTATCGCTTTGGTCAAGTGTTAGTGCCGCTCCACCATCATAGGTAAACTGAGTAATGGTCGTTCCATCAGCACCTTCTTCATCGAGAACATTAACCGTTGTCGTGGTCGGCGTGCCTGCCGCTAAATCCGCAACCGTTGGCTCTTCAATATTGAGTGAGCTATTGACCATCACTTGAACGTCATCGGTGATCGTCACCTCCAACGGAGACATCAGAGAATCGTCACCGTCGCTATCGACGGCATAAACTGGCAAGTTGAATGTTAGGTCGTTATTCCCTTGAATCGGCGTGTGGTCAATCGCTTCGATAAGCGTAAAGGTGTATTCACCCAAATTAGTACTGCTGAAATCAAGAGTGAAAACGGTAGTTTCAGTATTCGAAATATCAGTCGTGAAACCGATATAATTACCCGAACCTGCAGGTTCTTCTCTAATCTCGATCACCAGACCATCGGACGTGAGAGAATCGCCAACATTAAATTCACTAGGCTCTAAACGGAATTTCTCAACATCGTCACTTTGGTTGGTGAAAGTGATCGTCTCGGTTTGACTAACCGCGCTACCACTCGGGTTCGAACCATCACTCAGATTCGTTTCAGATAAGCTAACCGTTGGAATAAGATCAATGGTTGGGATATCGCCATCGGTGATCGTCAATGTAACCGTTGAAGTCACCGAATCTTTATCGAAGTCGCTTGAGGTCACCACAATCGACTTCACGATATCTTCGCTCATGCTATGGTCGAGATCGCGTTTTGGCTCGAAACGCATTTCACCTTCAAGAGTGATGAACAAGCTACCTTCTGCGAAGTTAAACTGCTGCTCGCCTGAAATGCTTTGATCGAGTGTATTTACGACACCGTCATAGGTAAACTGAGTGATAGTCGCGCCATCTGCACTTTGATCAGGCATCACATCAATGGTGTTGGTTGTTACAGTACCGTCAGCAAGATTTGGCTCGATGATATCTAACGTGCCGTCTTGCATGATTTGAACGTCATCACCAATGGTCACATTAAGCTGAGATACCAATGAATCGTCGCCATCGCTGTCTACCGCATAAACTGGAAGAGCAAAGCTTAGATCGTTTTTATCTAGGCCATCCACATGGTCTAGCGCTTCAAGTAAGGTAAAGGTGTATTCACCTAACGTGGTGCTTGAGAAGCTTAAGGTAAACACAGGAACTTCCGAGCCAGAACCGTTGGTAATAAAACCGATGTAAGTGCCCGGATTAGCAGAGTCTTCTTTTATCTCAACCGCAAACCCATTCGATTCCAGTGCCCCGCCGACATTGAATTCAGTTGGTTCAATACGAAATTTAGCTACATCATCACTACCAGCAGTAAAGGTAATCGTCTCGGTAGCGCTGACCGCACTTCCGCTTGGAGAAGATCCATCAGCAAGGTTGGCTTCTGAGAGAGTAACAGGCGGGATCAAATCAATAATTGGGTCTTGGCCGTCAGTGATACTTAGCTCAAGCGTTGAAGTGTCAGTGTCTCCATCACCATCTTCAGCTAAAAATGAGAACTGTTTTACAATGGTTTCACTGTTTGTATGGTCAATATCGCGCGCAACTTCAAAACTAAAATCGCCATTTAGTGAGATGGTTACAACACCCTCAGTAAAACTGAATGTTTGAACAGCATCTGGCAGCAAGCTCTGATCTAGTGAGTAATCAACACCATCATAGTTAAAAGATTGAATTTTCGAGCCATCAGCGCCTTCGAAGTTGAATAGGTTATACGAAACAACGGTATCGCCGGCTAAAGTTGGTTCCGTGACTGACTCAACTTTATCAACTAGCTCAACAACATCATCTGTGACATTGATGAGAATTTCAGCAGCTTCTGGTGTGTTCGAACCGCCAGATAGTGCGGAACGATCTCCATCGGCATCAACAGCATAAATTGGCAATGCAAAAGTTAGCAGCGCATCTTCAGCGCCTTGATGAGAAAGTTCTTCATAAAGATTAAACTCATAGTTGCCCAATGAAGGGCTATCAATTTTAACGTCAAAGACCGTAATTCTCGATCCATTGACCTCTACATAGCCTTCGTAAGTTCTTACACCGTTGGTTTCACCAACCAACTCGAGTAGCACCACCGCACCATTAGAAATCAAGGTGCCACCCGTATTAAATTCCGTCGGCTCCAGTTCATAATGGTCGATGATGTCGCTTTCGAAAATATCGGCAGTGATACTTCCGCTCCCCGCTACAGGCGCGGTTCCCTCTTGTGAGCCACCAATGATGCCGGCTTCATCGACACTAATACTGTCGACATTAGTAATGACTGGGCTATCGCCATCAGTGATAACAATGTTGATGTTATTGGTTACAACATCTTGGTCGAAATCGGTAATCGTGATCGGTAAATCGAACGTCAGTGAATCGGAGCCCACTTGTTCTATTGGATTAAACTGCTCGAATTTATAAGTACCATCGGTATCTAGTGAGATGGTGAGAACAACCTCACCTCGGCCTTGGATGGACAGAGTAATCGTTGTTCCATCGTCAGAAAGTCTCGCAAGCGTGTTTTGATTGTCACTGAGCAACCCATCAAACTGGTCGAGTGCGCTTGCATCAAATACGGCTGATTGAAGGATATCACTACCAATAATTGAGAACGTCCCTTCGATTGTCGAGCTGCTAGTTTCAACGTTAGTGATATTGACACTTTCAACAGACGGATCTATCCCGTCAAACACCGAAACCTGTGCGTTAACGAATGTTGCTAGCGGATTTCCAGCAGTGTCTACGCCTTGAATATCAAAGGCAATATCTATTTGATCGCCAGTGTAAGAAACCTGACCACCGCCAACAGACGGTACATGATCAATCGGCTGAGAAATCGTTGTGGTTAGAGAAAGCTCAATGTTATTACCAACACTGACGGCATCAATGTCGATACGTAATACTTCGTCGGTACCTTGAACACCAACGATAGAGTTCGTCGCCGCGTCATACGTGAAGGTGACGGGCTGACCACTTGAAGTAATGTCGCTGTTTAATTCACTAAGCAGTGAAACTAGGGATAGCGTTTCTGGTACGAAAGAGTCAGGAGCGAGAGCTAAACTACCAGCAATAATCGTTTCTGTGGTTGTTATAGATTGGGGATAAGTATTGCCAGATATGGAGCCTTCAGTCAGTGTTTCACTGATTGATTGACCACCCGAGGAACGAGTGATCGACCTGAATTCTTCTCTGTCTTCATCAACGGTTTGTTCTGCTAAACCAGCGGTCTCAAAGAATGTCGATGGATGAGTTTCTGTATAGTTATAATCAATCGTCACAAAGCCGGCATTCGCAGAGCCTAGTCCGCCACCAGCCGCTGTTGCCTCTAAGATTTGAGTCGGATCGGCACCACCTAAAATAGCTTCTTGGATTGCAGCAAATTCATCATCATCAAAATCTCCAGCATCGGCTTGCTGTAAGTCAAAATTAACTTCTCCAGCGATCGGAGCATCAGCCCACGCTAAATCTTGATCAACACAGCCAACACAATTGCTTGCCACCTCAGTGACACCGTTTGGGGTACCTAATACAAGCTCTGCTTGGTTGGCAGTGATAACAATCTCGTTTTCACGAATAATATCTCCAGCTGAAATTTTTCGTGCGCTTCCGTCAGACTTAACCGCAATGACTTCTCCACTCACTACCTCTACAACTGCAGCTTGGCGCGAAACTTCAATACCCATATATCCCCCGAGGTCACAAAATGCTGTATTGCCCAACATCGTGAAAATAATAGTAATAACGGTTTCAGGCTTAAATTATATTCAGAACTTATTCTCTTCATTAACAATCAATTACGTAGACAGATGTATGTGATGAGTCAGTTCCGTTTCGCCTGTTTTTTTTATAGTTTACTTAACCTTAAGCCTAGTCTTTCTTATCCGAAATGTCATGTCTGTGCGAAGTGACTTCTTTTCACAAATCTAAGCATTCACTTTAGTTTGTTCATGGACTAAGCAAAAGTTTATAGGGTGCTGATTTATATGCAATAAAACGCACAAATTAATTACACCTCAAATTTTTATAAATATATACAGTAATAAAGTTGATAAATCATTAGGATTTATAGGCAATTAATAAGGTCGAGATATACCTAAACCCCAAAGAAGAACCAAATCCCATATTTGAGACAAGGTTCAGCACAAAGCTGATGAGAAACTGTTCAAACACCGTATATGGCGCCAATTACATATACAACTATTAGAGTATTGAATGGGTATGCAGTGGCAATGAGTAGAAGTTGCAAATGGATATTTCGAGGTATCCCAAAAAAAGCCCACTAAGTTGAACCTTAGTGGGCTTTAAAATCAGTATATAGCGTTATGCTGTTAGCAATGACACACTATTATTTAGCGAGGCGGTTCGCCGTCCAAACGTAAAGCAGCTCGAGAGCAATCGTCGCACCAGCCAATGCTGTAATCTCGCTTTGGTCATACGCTGGAGAAACTTCTACAACGTCCATACCAACCATGTTGATGCCTTGTAGGCCACGGATGATTTTCAGAACTTTATCTGAATTCAAACCGCCGCATACCGGAGTACCTGTACCCGGAGCAAAAGCAGGATCCAGACAATCGATATCAAACGTTAGGTAAACTGGCTTATCACCAACAATGCCTTTTACTTGAGCAATGATCTCGTCTTCGCTCATGTCGTTCGCTTGCATCGCGTTAATAACGTTAAAGCCGTGTCCTTCCTGCTTGTACTCTGTACGAATACCAATTTGCACTGAATGTTCAGGCGAAATTAAGCCTTCATTTGGCGCATGGTAGAACATAGTACCGTGATCGTAACGACTGCCCTGACTGTAAGTGTCAGTGTGCGCGTCGAAGTGAATCAGAGCCATCTCGCCATATTTCTTACCATACGCCCTTAGCAAAGGCAGTGTAATGAAGTGATCGCCACCTAAACCTAACAGAGTTTTACCACTATTCAGAATCGCATCAGCAGCCGCTTCTAAGCGCTGAGTAAGGTCTTCTGCATCACCACAATCAAACACAAGGTCGCCAGCATCAATGACCGAGGTGTGTTCAAATACATTGAAGTCCCAAGGGAATTTTTTACCTTCCCACGCCAAGTTAACTGACGCACGGCGAATCGCATCCGGTCCCATACGTGCACCCGGTCGACCAGACGTCGCCATATCTAACGGCGCGCCTAACACAACCACATCAGCATCGTTATCGATTGGGTTTTGCACCAATGGACGACGCATAAACGTCATCGCATTGGAGTACAGCGAGTAATCTGGTTTCGTAAATAGATCGTTCATTAAAAATCCTCAAGATAGGTGTAACCCATCAAGCCTTGCTCTAACTCTTCAAGTACGCTTTGCTGCTCTTGCGCTGGTACTTTCGCCGTTACCAATTCTTTGTAGTTCTGACGAATTAGGTCCATATCGATATGAACATAACGCATCATGTCTTCAACCGTGTCGCCTTCGTTGATGTAGTCAATGTTCGCTTCTCCGCTCTCATCAACGTTCACCACCACACTGTGCGTATCACCAAATAGGTTATGCATATCACCCAAGATCTCTTGGTATGCGCCTACTAAGAAGAAGCCCATCAGGTAAGGTTCGTCTGGATTCCATGCTGGAACTGGCAACGTTGTTTCAATACCTTGGCCGTCAACATACTGATCGATCGTACCGTCAGAATCACATGTGATATCCAGTACAACAGCGCGTCGCTCATCCGCATTGTCCAAACCACTTAAAGGCAATACAGGGAACACCTGATCGATACCCCAAGCATCTGGCAACGATTGGAACAACGAGAAGTTCACGAAGAACTTATCAGCCAAACGCTCGCTCAACTCATCCAAAATAGGACGGTGGTAACGGTTCTTAGTGCTCATTCGAGAGCTAAGTTCGTAGTTAATGCGCAAAGACATCTGCTCTGCCCAAGCACGGTGCTGAAGGTTCAGCATACCCGTCGCAAATTGGTTGTGTGCTTCTGCGATATCACTTTGCGTGTCGTTGTAGATCTCAATCAGCGCACGGTCATCATTACCTGCATCTAACTCCAAGAAGTTCTTCCACATGTTGTTTAGCAACAGTGGTGCGTCTGCTTCTGGCGCAGCCATGTCTTCCGGTGAGTAGCTTTCAGTACCAATCACGTTGGTGATCAACACAGCATGGTGCGCAGTCAGTGAGCGACCAGACTCCGAAATAATCACAGGTTGTGGCTGATTGTAGAGCTTACAGATATCCCCTACTGTCATCACAATATTGCGAGCGTACTCAAGCAAGCCGTAGTTCATTGAGTTTGAAGACTGGCTACGTGTGCCGTCGTAATCCACCGCCAAGCCGCCACCGACATCGAGGTACTTCAATTGAGCACCGATATCGCGCAGTTCACAGTAGAAACGCGCCGCTTCGCTCACGCCATTTCGTACATCACGAATATTGGCCATTTGTGAGCCAAGATGGAAATGCACTAACTCTAGAACATCAAGTTGCTCTTCTGCTTTCAAGCGTTCAATGACAGTCAGCACTTGTGATGCAGACAAACCGAATTTCGATTTCTCACCACCACTTGCTTGCCATTTACCTGCACCTTGAGAAGCAAGACGAATACGTAAACCCAAACGAGGTTTTACGCCAAGCGCTTTTGCTTCAGAAAGGACAAGATCAAGCTCTGACAACTTCTCTAGAACGATAAATACTTTGTGGCCTAGCTTTTCGCCAATCAGCGCAAGACGGATGTATTCTCTGTCTTTGTAACCGTTACACACGATCACAGAACTCGCTTTTTGAGCCAGAGCCAATACCGCTAATAGTTCAGGTTTACTGCCCGCCTCTAGTCCTAGCTGCTTTTGCTCTAATTGAGCTTGGCTCGCTAAGATCTCATCAACCACTTCTTTTTGTTGGTTAACTTTAATCGGATAAACAAGTAGGTAACGATTGTCGTACTGATATTCGTCGATCGCTTGGTTAAATGCGTTACAGATATTGTGCACACGTTGATGCACTATTTGAGGAAAACGCACAAGAGCAGGTAAACCAATATTTCTTTGCTCTAACTGTTTTACGATCTTACTTAGTGGGACTTGATGATCCGTCTCGCTCGGTGAAACATACACCTCACCGTTGTCATCAATTCCATAAAAACCTTGGCTCCAGTGCTTTACATTATACTCAGCACGGATGCGTTCCAAATTAACCGAATTTTCCAATTCTAGAGACCTCACACTATAGGGCCATCGACAGAAGATACCTCTTTGGAATAGCGAGGTATAACCCAACAAAAAACGTTCAAAAACGATTTGTTGGCTGCATTAACCGATATTATTAAGAGCGAGTCCAACCATTGATATTTGTGGTTACGATTACGTTTTTTTATCGACAGATCGACTTAAAGTGACAGGTAAGGAATTACAAGGTTTTAGGCCAAAAAACAGGCTGAAGCGCATTAGATTTAAAGCACTTTCTAACAAAAAATCAGATGAATAAAATACCAAAGGCACATAAAATTCTGGGCTAATCTGGTGATGTTAAGTCAGAGTTTTGACAAATATAAGCACTTCACAATCTGAACTCTCGCTATCACCAACACAGCTTGTACCCCGCGATTCAATGCCGATTAACACTTCATTCTTCCAACTAAAAGTCGCTCACTTCAATGTTGTAACCGCTCAATAATTGAACTTTTCTCGCACATATCTTGTATTCGGTTCGATCTTCTTGTAATTTTAACTGACCAACCAATCGGTCAGCCTTCGAATTTAGGGGATACTATGAGCCATAATCTAGACCTTGAACCAAACACGTCGAGCACCAACGACATGGATCAAATATTCAACCGACAAAAAGATCACTACCGCAATAACGTTAATCCTACGCTTGAGCAGAGAAGAGAAAACCTCTCAGTACTAAAAGCGTTGTTAATGCGCTATCAAAAGCAATTGATTGAGGCAGTATCTGAAGATTATGGCCATCGAGCAAAGCACGACAGCTTGATTGCTGATATCACCCCTTCTCTTCACCAGATCAATTACAGCGTGAAGAACCTTAAGAAGTGGTTGAAGCCATCACGCCGCAAAGCTGGTTTGATGCTAACGCCAGCAAAGATCACTGTTCATTATCAGCCAGTGGGCGTTGTGGGCATCATTGTTCCTTGGAACTTCCCAGTCATGCTCTCTTTAGGCCCTCTGATCACAGCGTTAGCAGCCGGCAACACGGCGATGCTCAAGATGTCGGAGTTTACTCCAGCAACCAACCGAGTTTTAAAAGCGATGTTGGCCGAAGGCTTTAGTGAAGATCAGGTTGCGATTATCGAAGGTGAAGCTGACGTTTCCGCTAAATTTAGCCAACTGCCGTTTGACCATATCCTTTTCACAGGCTCAACCGCTGTGGGTAAACACGTTATGAGAGCAGCGGCTAACAACTTAACACCAGTTACCCTGGAGTTAGGCGGCAAATCTCCAACCATCATTGCCCCTGATTTTGATGTAGCTGACGCTGTTGAACGTATCCTGTTTGCAAAAAGCTTAAACGCTGGTCAGATATGTGTAGCGCCTGATTACATCTTATTGCCGCGAGAAAAATCGGACGAGTTCATCACAGCCTATAAGCGTTATTTCAAGAAGCTTTATAAAGCCGGTATTGAGAGCAAAGACTTAACCTCAGTGATCAACATGCGCCAATACAATCGCTTGAAAGGTGTCATCGAAGACGCACAAGCCAAAGGCGCGGTTATTCACACGGTAACCGAGCAAGCACAAGACGACGTGAACCACAGAATGACGCCGCACCTTCTCACCGAAGTGAATGACGACATGGTGGCAATGCAAGAAGAGTTGTTTGGCCCTGTGCTTCCTATCGTGCCTTATGATTCGATTGAAGAAGCAATAAGCTACATCACAACCAGAGAACGCCCACTGGCTCTGTACCTGATGAGCCATGATACACAGACCCAAGACCAGTTTTTATCGAATACGCATTCTGGCGGTGTTTGTATTAACGACTCGCTAGTGCATGTGGCAGCAGAAGACGCGCCGTTCGGTGGCATTGGCCCTTCAGGCATGGGACACTATCACGGCATTGAAGGCTTCAAGACCTTTAGCCATGCCAAAACCGTTCTAAGCAGAGGAAAAATCAACTTCACCAGGTTAATGCATCCTCCTTACAACAACCCAATCAAGAAACTGATGTTCAAAGTACTCAATAGATGATCACCAAAAGACAAAAAATCCTAGATGCTGCACTCTTGCTATTCTCTCAACAGGGGCTAGAGGGCACATCTACTGGACAAATAGCGAAAACAGCTGGTGTGGCGAAAGCGACGCTGTTCCACCACTTCGAAAACAAATCTCTATTGATTGATGAACTGTTTCGCGAGCTGAAGTTAGAGCTATTCTCGACCCTTCAACCGCACACTGATGTGGCAGTAGAAGATCGCTACCAAGCCTTTAAGTTCATGTGGTTCTCAGGGATTGAGTGGGCATTAGAGAATCCAGTTGCGATGAAGTTCTTCACCAATGTTCATTTCGACCCAACGACTCAAACTCGAGAAATGATTGTTTCACAGATGTTCGCATCGTTAGACGAGATCATTTTGAAAGGGCAAGAGGATGGGGAATTAATGGTGTTAGACATTAACCTTGTGAGGCACTTCATCCATAGCCACTTTCTGATTTGTGCAAACTGGCTGATTGAACAAAGCGAGTCTCCACCAGAGCAAACATCGAAGTACATCAACGATAGCTTTGATATGTGTTGGCGCGCCGTTGGTGGGCAAAACAAGTAGCTTTAGCTTTAAGCCCAAGGCTCTAAGCTCTAAGCTCTAAACTCTAAACTCTAAACCCAAAGATATAAGTTCTAGACTCAACTTACCTCCAATAATGATCACTAAAGCGCCACACAGGCGCTTTAATTATTTGGATACATTTTAATCACATCACCATATTGACTTTAAGCACTCTCTTTCAGTAACATCCCACCATCATTTCAAAAGAGAATAACGCCATAATGAAGTACTAACATCCTGACATCCGATTTATTTTTATAAAAATCATTTGGACACTCGGGGTTAGTGGGCGTTACTTCGTCATCTATTTTCGCGACAAATCAAGTTCTTAAAGATCCGTATTTTGACAACATGTATCTTGCAGAACTGTACCTCAAAGACAGAAATTATCTCAGCGCAGCTTTTCTATCTTTGATTGGTCATCTACCTAAGTAACGTCTTGGCGATCTATTCTTAGACTCCTATGTTGGAGTCTATGTAGAAAAGCGCCTCACCCCTTTTACTCGTTTACACGTAAAGGGAGGTATTTTTATGCCTACTATATTAGCCAACAATCTCTCATTCCAGCTCGATACTGGTGAGTGGTTATTCAAAGACATCACCTTTAATTTGAGCACTCGCCTCACCGGCCTAGTCGGAAGGAATGGGGCTGGAAAGTCACTACTTCTTTCGTTACTGATCGGGCAAAAACAGCCCACAACAGGCAGTATTTCGCGCCAAGGTTCGATCGGCTTTTACTCTCAGTTGCCATCAACGCTACTGGATTTCGCCACCACCATCGCTGACTTCTTAGGGCTCACCGAAAAGTTAGATGCATTAAAAGCGATAGAGCAAGGTAGCTGCGAACTGCAGCACTTCAATATCGTTGGAGATGATTGGGATTTAGAGACACGTACCCAGCAGTTGCTAGGTACACTCAAAATCACTAGTGATTTGAACACGCTTTGTTGCTCTTTGAGTGGTGGGCAACTTGCCCTGTTACAGCTTCATCGGCTATTCGTATCAAATAACGACATACTGATCCTCGATGAGCCGTCGAATCATTTAGACAATGACGGGCGTAGCTGGTTAATAGAACAGTGCCAACAATTTGAAGGCAAAATACTGATGGTTAGCCATGACCGAAACCTGTTGAGGCACATGGAAGGGATCTACCACCTCCACAGTTTGGGGTTACGTTTCTATAAAGGAAACTACGATGACTACTTCAAACAAATGTCGAGCCAAAATGAAGCATTGGACAAGCAGATTACGCATCACCAATCCGAAAAGAGACGACTTGAACGCCAAGCTCAAGCCAATAGAGAAAAAGCACAACAGCGAGAGGCGCAAGGAAACCTACTGCGAAAGTCAGGCAGCCAACCCAAGATATTATTGGATGCGATGAAAGATAAAGCCGGACGAACGCAAGGAGCATCAGCCATTAGTCAAAATAACTTAAAGGAGCAAAATCAAGATAAGCTTCAGTTTCTTAAAGAACAGCAAGAGCAACTGAAACCTCAGGCCTTGTATCTACAGCAGAGTAATAGCAAGAAGAAGAACGCGCTATTAACAGTTGAAGATTGCCGACTTGAGTATGGGGCTGGTACTACTATCCACTTTTCTCTGTCACAAGGTGAACGCTGTTATCTAACCGGTGCAAACGGTTGTGGTAAGTCGACACTGTTGAAAGCGATTCACAACGAGCACTCGAACTACACTGGCACCATCAAACGCTTAGGATCTACGGTGTACCTTGATCAACACTTTGGTTTGTTGGACACCCATAACACCATGTTCGATAGCCTGATGGCACATAGCTGTAGCATGACGGAAAGTGACGCTCGAACCTTGTTAGCTGGTATTGGATTTAGGCGAGACTCCGTCTACCGCAAAGTAGCTCACCTAAGCGGTGGAGAGAAAATGAAACTGGCGATGTTGATCGTCAGCCATAAACAGGATTCGCCATTACTGCTGCTCGATGAACCAGACAATCACCTAGACATCGACTCAAAGCAAATATTGGCGTCGGCTTTGCGTGAATATCAAGGCGCGTTCATCTTAGTCAGTCATGATGCTGATTTTATAGAGGAGGTCGGCGTAAGCCAAAATCACATACAACTTTAAACTTCGTCAATTCATTCAATAAGCTTAGTTAGGCGAGCGTCGTTCCGGTGCTCGCCTTTCTCGATTGAGACAAGTACACTACGCGCCTCGAACATCTACTCATAAGGCTAAGGTTTGCATACTCTAGAACAATTAAAATCAGGGCAACTAAAAGGTATTAAGCGCTTAAAACTGTCAGAAGGTCTCACCGAATTTCCATTAGAGATCTTAGAACTCGCCGATTCACTAGAGATTCTGGACCTTTCAGGAAATCAGCTGTCGGATCTTCCACAAGAGTTAACACAGCTGACTAACCTGCGTATTATCTTTGCGTCGAATAACCTATTTACACACCTTCCTGATGTTCTTGGTTTGCTTCCTAAGCTTGAAATGGTTGGATTTAAGACCAACCAAATCAAAACAGTGAGTGAAGAGTCCCTACCCGCACAATTGCGCTGGTTAATTCTGACCGACAATGCCATCGAAGTTCTGCCTAACTCACTAGGTGAAAGACCACGACTGCAAAAACTGGCACTCGCAGGCAACCAGCTTCGTGCTTTACCTGAGAGCATGGAAAAGCTATCTAACCTCGGACTGGTTCGGTTGTCTGCAAACCAACTGACTGAATTCCCAGAGTTCCTTATTAAACTACCAAAGCTTGCTTGGTTAGCCTTTGCGGGGAATCCGTTTTGCAAACACCCTAGCAGCTTAGATAGCGTGCCAGCTGTGAGTTCTCAATGTTACTCATTGAATCAAGTGCTTGGCCAAGGTGCATCAGGCGTGATTTCTCATGCAAATTGGTTAAACAGTGATTTTGATTTCCCTCAGGAAGTGGCGGTTAAAGTATTCAAAGGCGAAGTGACAAGCGACGGTTACCCACATGATGAACTGGAAGCGTGTCTTCAAGCTGGTCATCATAACAACCTAGTGAAGTCTATCGCCCAAGTTGATGAAGAGAACTACCTAGCATTGGTGATGGAGCTTATCCCGAGCAACTTCTACAACCTAGGTTTGCCCCCTACTCTTGAAAGCTGCACTCGTGATACATTCAACGAAGGCTTTAAGCTTTCAATTTCTCAGATCAATAGCATTACCGAACAGATGATTGATGTGTTTGAACACCTTCATGCCAACAAAGTTTGTCATGGTGATCTATACGCACACAACACTTTAGTGAATGAGCAAGGTCAGATGATCTTTGGCGACTTTGGAGCGGCAACTATCTACGACTACCTAACTGAAGAGCAACAGCAAGGCATTCGCCGAATTGAAGCACGTGCATTGAAGTACTTTATTGAAGACCTACTGACGGTTTGTGCAAAGCAAGATCAAGACAGCGAGCTTTATAGTCAACTAGCGAACTTCAAAGCTTAATGGCTTAACTGAATAGCTTAATGGCGTGTTGATTGGAAGTAATCGGTCGAATTGAAAACAACAAAGCCAACATCACTGTTGGCTTTTTTATTCTTGGAATATCACTTATTCTAATGGACAAGCAAGGTCGGCTAAAAGGGATTAACGCTCAGCCTGCACCAATTTCAGATACGAATGCAGCTCACCATTTTTATATTCCACCGCAGAGTGAATATTGAGATCAGCACGAGCCACAACAGTAAACTGGTAGCGATTCTCGCCCTTCAAAATCTCGACGTGTAACAACCCATCTTTTAGTTGCCACTGCCCTGTTGTTTCAAATCGATCGAACAAACGATATTCAATCAGAGAACCGTCAGCATTGAAGTGTACTTCAGTGATGTAACCGCCGGGGCAACTCTTCACCCAAACTCGATTCTCGATATCACTGACAATGAAGTCACGCTTTGTATCACGCCACGCTAGAAAGCCTTCGCTAT
The DNA here is from genome assembly GCF_000272105.2 of Vibrio splendidus 12E03. Taxonomy (GTDB): domain Bacteria; phylum Pseudomonadota; class Gammaproteobacteria; order Enterobacterales; family Vibrionaceae; genus Vibrio; species Vibrio splendidus_I. Next base: position 50,310 of record NZ_AJZD02000077.1, on the reverse strand, counting down.
CATAAAGAGCAATGTCGAGATCAGTTCTAGAGATTAACGGCTGCTCATTTTGCTCACGACAATAAAGTTGGAGAAAAATTTGCTGAGCTGCACCATTCTGTAATTCACTCATTGTGACTTCCCTTTCTCATTGCTCTGCGTTAGACGCTGTATTGATCAACAAATTCTATTTAAAGCGGACTACACAAGCTCGTAAGAAACCACATACAGCTGAGAGATACCCGGGTAGATATCTTGAATCACGTCTTTCAGTACTTGCAGCGTCATGTTCTCTTGCTGAGCATGGAACTCACCTAAGTCATCAAACAGGATTGGTTCTACGCTGATGATTTTAAGATTACAGAATACACGCCCCTCTTCTAACGTTGATACTTCTACAACGCTACCAGGTTGGTAATTGCGCTCAGATTCATCGCGAATGGTAATGGTTTTTTTGCCAGAAAGGATGTCAGTTTCAAAACGTTCGAAGAACGTCATAGTGGTAGGTGCGGTCATTTATCTCGGTCGCTTAACATTTAAAGGTTAGGTAGATGTTTATATACCAGAATGCTTGTTCAAGCGAATAAAAATTAGATGCGGAAGTTCATCTCGTCATTCCCAAGACTGACGAAGGAAGGAGTTGGGAATCTTTAAAAGCCAAATTACAGGCAATAAAAAAGGAGAACCGAAGTTCTCCTTTTCTTAAACCTTTAAGCTAACTCTAAATTATAGAGATGCTTTCGCTTTTTCAACTAGAACAGCAAATGCTGCTTTGTCGAATACTGCGATGTCAGCAAGAATCTTACGGTCGATCTCGATAGATGCTTTCTTAAGGCCATTAATGAAACGGCTGTAAGATAGACCATTTTGACGAGATGCCGCGTTGATACGTGCAATCCAAAGTTGACGGAATTGACGTTTCTTGTTGCGACGGTCACGGTAAGCGTATTGACCAGCTTTGGTAACTGCTTGGAAAGCTACGCGGTAAACACGTGAACGTGCTCCGTAGTAACCTTTAGCTTGTTTTAGAACTTTCTTATGACGTGCACGAGCTTGTACACCACGTTTTACGCGAGGCATTATGCTTCTCCTAAACTAAACGAATTTATAAACTAAAAAGAATTAAGCGTATGGCATCATACGTAGAACTTGAGCAACTTCACATTTAGGAAGGATCGAGTTCGGACGTAGCTGACGCTTGTTCTTAGTAGTACGCTTAGTCAGGATGTGACGTTTACCAGCGTGCTTAAACTTAATACCACCAGCAGTTTTCTGGAAACGCTTAGCAGCACCTTTGTTGGTTTTCATCTTAGGCATGATGAATAACTCCGCATTGTTGAGTTGTTAATAACATAGTAATTAGGGCGAATAAAACCCCGCAACCTGAGGCTGCAGGGTTCAATTACTTGCAAAGCCGTTAATTACTTCTTTTTAGGGGCCAACACCATGATCATCTGGCGACCTTCAATTCTCGTTGGGAAAGATTCGACTACTGCAAATTCTTCAGTATCCGCTTTCAAACGATTAAGAACGTCAACACCGATTTCTTGGTGAGCCATTTCGCGGCCACGGAAGCGAATTGTTACCTTCACTTTGTTGCCGTCTTCTAGGAAACCAGTCAGGTTGCGTAGTTTTACCTGATAGTCTCCAATATCAGTTCCAGGTCGGAATTTAATTTCCTTGATCTGAACCTGCTTTTGCTTCTTCTTCTGCTCTTTCGCAGCTTTGCTCTTCTCGAAGAGGAACTTACCGTAGTCCATCACACGACAAACTGGCGGCTCGGCGTTAGGGCTGATCTCTACAAGATCCATACCAGCTTCATTTGCAGCTTCCATCGCTTCAGCGATTGATACTACACCAACAGCTTCGCCGTCTGCGCCAGTTAGACGCACTTCACGAACGCCACGAATGTCACCGTTTAAACGGTGCTGGTTTTGTTTGGCCGGTTGTTGGCCACGTCTTCCGCCTTTAATAGCTATTCCTCCAGATTGAGCTTACGGCTTGAAACCTCGGCTTGGATGTATGAAATAAAGTCATCCACTTTAAATTTGCCAAGGTCCTTACCTTTACGTGTACGTACTGCAATTTCGCCGGCTTCCATTTCTTGGTCACCACACACAAGCATGAACGGTACACGTTTCAAAGTATGTTCGCGGATTTTAAAGCCAATCTTCTCATTTCTCAAGTCTGCTTTGACTCTAAATCCACTTTTTTGCAGTTTTTTCGTAATTTCTTGTACATATTCAGACTGTTTGTCTGTAATGCCCATTACAACTGCTTGTTCTGGCGCCAACCACGTTGGGAAGAAGCCAGCGTATTCTTCAATAAGAATACCGATGAAGCGTTCTAGTGAACCTAAAATCGCGCGGTGGATCATAACTGGCGTGTGACGCTCGTTATCTTCACCTACGTAAGTAGCACCTAAACGTTCTGGTAATGCAAAATCGAGCTGCACTGTACCACATTGCCAAGCGCGGTCCAAACAATCATGCAAAGTAAATTCAATCTTAGGTCCGTAGAACGCACCCTCGCCTTCTTGAATCTCGTATGCAATGTCCATTGCCTCTAGCGCTTGCTTAAGGTCAGCCTCTGCACGGTCCCACATTTCGTCTGAACCTACACGCTGTTCTGGACGAGTAGATAGCTTAACAACAATGCTTTCGAAGCCGAAAGTTGTGTAAGTATCGTAAACCATTTCAATACAAGCTTTAACTTCTTGTTGAACTTGGTCTTCAGTACAGAATACGTGTGCATCATCTTGAGTAAAACCACGAACACGCATAATGCCGTGAAGTGCGCCAGACGGCTCGTTACGGTGACATGAGCCGAACTCAGCCATACGTAGCGGCAGATCACGGTAAGATTTCAGGCCTTGGTTGAAGATTTGAACGTGACCAGGACAGTTCATTGGCTTGATAGCGTATTCACGGTTCTCAGAAGAGGTTGTGAACATTGCTTCAGCATACTTATCCCAGTGACCAGAGCGTTCCCAAAGAACACGGTCCATCATTAATGGGCCTTTAACTTCTTGGTAATCGTACTCTGTCAGCTTCTGACGAATAAATACTTCTAGCTCACGGAAGATAGTCCAACCGTTGTGGTGCCAGAACACCATGCCTGGTGCTTCTTGCTGCATGTGGAATAGGTCAAGCGCTTTACCGATTTTACGGTGGTCACGTTTAGCCGCTTCTTCTAGGCGCACAAGGTGAGCTTTAAGCGCCTTCTTGTCGTGGAATGCAGTGCCGTAGATACGTTGAAGCATCTTGTTGTCACTGTTACCACGCCAGTAAGCACCCGCTACGTTAAGTAGAGTGAAGTGCTGGCAGAAGCTCATGTTAGGTACGTGTGGACCACGACACATATCGATGTATTCTTCGTGATGGTACAGGCCTGGACGATCGTCTTTAGAAACGTTCTCGTCCAAGATTTCAATCTTGTAAGTCTCGCCGCGAGCTTCGAATGCGTCGCGCGCTTCCTGCCAGCTAACTTTCTTCTTAACAACCTGGTACTTGGTCTTCGCTAGCTCTTTCATACGCTTTTCGATCTTTTCTAGATCTTCTTGCGTTAGAGAATGCTCAAGGTCGATATCGTAGTAGAAACCGTTATCGATAGTAGGACCGATCGCCATTTTCGCTTCTGGAAAAAGCTGCTTAACCGCGTGGCCTAAAAGGTGAGCACAAGAGTGACGAACGATCTCAAGACCATCAACTTCATCTTTAGCTGTGATGATTTCTAGGCTTGCATCGTTTTCGATAAGATCACAAGCATCAACACGCTCGCCATCTACACGACCAGCAATGGTTGCTTTCGCAAGACCAGGACCGATTGATAGGGCAACATCTAGAGTTGATACAGGGTTGTCAAATTGACGCTGACTACCGTCAGGAAGAGTAATAATTGGCATTATTTGTCCTTTACAGTGGTGTTGCACACCAAGCAACACATGAAAATGTTTAATATATGTCTTTCAATCAACTAGTACGCTGATTGGGGATATATGCATAATAAATATACCCACATAGAAGCAAATACAGATGCCACATTTGTGAGTAGCCGAACATTGTAACGAAATAATATAAAATGACAATGTTAGTCCCACAGCGCCACAAAAACTGCATGACAATAATGTCTCTTCTATATAAACGCTTCTAGCATCCTAACCTAGTGTTCAATGATTGATTCTTTACGTTTACCTACAAAACAAAAAAAGCCGAACTAAAAAGTTCGGCTTTAGAAATCGTACTGTCTTGTCTCTACTAATAGAAAGAGTAACTAATAACAGAGAGAGCAACTACGCACTCATGATTCTTGATACAGCGTTGCGAATGTCTGAGTCAGCCGCGTTTGCTGGTAAGCTGAATGAGATGTATTGGTCGCCACGGAAGCTCATTGAGCGATCGATTTCTGCTAAGCAGTGAACCATTGAGCCTTCAACGATGAATGACAGCTCGATCTCTTTATTATTCATGAAGCCGCCGCTGCGAAATTCAATCTCTTGGTAACAGCCCGAACGAGATGCAAAGCTGTTTCCTTTCAAGAAGCCCTTCTCTACGTCTGCTTTAACCATAGCCATGCCCGATGCTTCAACACCTTGAATGATTTTAGCGACCGTTGGCAGTGGGTGTACGGAGATAAAGTCGCGATCTTTAGGGTCCATCGCGAAGCCGATATCTAGGTTGGTTTCTACCCACACATGACATTGATTCATTTGTGCGTTCAATGCAGTGACTGGCGTTTCATCATTCAACTTAAGACGGAATGGCACCAGTTTAGTTTCGCCCGGTTGGATAACGAAAGGCTCTACAGCTTGAATACGACCAAGAGAAAAGGTTTCGTAGCTAGTGCTGTCTTCAGTTTCGACTTTCACTTCTGTGTTGAGAACTAAGTTGATCAGGTCGATTTGTTGCTCAACGTCGCCACCCATGATGTGAACATTGCCAGACAACTCGCCACCTTGGAAAACGTCAATATTATCTAAGACGGTATCGACCTTTGCCGCACCGATGCCCAACGAGGCCTTTAATTTCTTAAACATATTATTTCCCTTTCTAATTATCTGATTTACGAATAGTTATTGCGTGACAATTTGCGACACTTGCCCCACAGAATCAAGACATTTGCGCTATCTATGTTGAATAAGGTCACATTGCCTGAGGAAATGTTGAAATCGTGAAAAAATCCGTTACTCTATTTGTATAGTCAAATAAGGTTTCATTATGTCGAAAGCGCCGCTCTACCTTCAGATAAAACAGTTCATAGACGACAAGATTAGCAATGGTCACTGGCCAGTCGGTTATCAAATTACGACGGAACTCGAACTCACAGAGCAGTTCAATGTGAGTAGAATGACGGTCAATAAGGCCATTCGAGATCTTGTGTCTGAAGGCAAGCTAATTCGGAAACCAAGGCTAGGTACTTTTGTGTGTGAGCCAGAGGAGAAAGCACAGTCTCCCCTGCTTGATATCAACAACATCGCGCAAGAGATCAAAGACCGAGGTCAAACGTATACTAGCCAAGTGATCAAGCACGATAGTATCAAGGCTGATGAAAGCACCGCCACACGGTTAGGCGTGATGATCAATGCAGAAGTCTTCTATAGTGAAATCATCCACTTTGCCGACAATATGCCGATACAGCTAGAAGCTCGCTGGGTGAACTCTCAAGCCGCTCCAAAATATCTAGAGCAAGACTTTTCAACCTCTACGCCCAATGAATATCTTTCAAAAAGTAGCCCGTTGAGTGCTATCGAGCACACGGTTGAAGCTATTATTCCAGACTCGAAGATCAGAACGTCACTAAAGCTATCTGAATCAGAGCCTTGCCTTCTTCTTAATAGAAGAACATGGAGTAAAGAACGGCTCATCAGCTTTGCATTGCTCTACCATCCCGGCTCTAAGTACAAATTAAGCTCCAAGATACTTCTAGATTAAAGAACATCATCCTGCTCGCCGATCACATTTTTGCAACATCAACTTGATTCGGGTCAGCGTTTAGCCTATTTATTTGTATATACATTTAATGTTTAGCAAAGATCTAGGTGATTATGAATTTGATCCTCAAAAACGCACGAGTGGTCTCCATGAGTTCGGGAGCCGATGGTTATCAGCCCTCTTCCCCTCAAAATATCGTTATCGAAAACGGTAAGATCGTATCCATCTCTTGTTCAAACCACGAGGCACTTGCTTCTGAATTAGAACAAGTAAGTGTTGATGGTTCTTTGGATTACGTCACCTATGACTGCAAAAACAAACTCGTCACCCCTGGGTTAATTGATTGCCACACTCACCTTGTATTTGCAGGTAATCGTGCCAATGAATTTGAGCAGCGTTTGAATGGTGTGTCTTACACCGACATCGCCAAGCAAGGCGGCGGCATTCTAGCGACAGTAACCGCGACCCGCGCAGCGCAAGAATCCGAACTGGTTGAAATGGCTTTGCCTAGACTCGATGGCCTGCTAAGAAGTGGCGTAACCAGCATCGAAGTAAAATCTGGCTATGGTTTAACGCTTGATGATGAACTCAAGATGTTACGCGCAGCTAAAGCGTTAGAAAATCATCGCCGAATTAAGATCACCACCACTCTCCTTGCTGCCCATGCTGTACCACCAGAATATAAAGAACAACCGGACAGCTATATCGATCTGGTTTGCCAAGAGATCATTCCTAAAGCTGCAGAGCAAGGACTCGCCGATGCAGTTGACGTGTTCTGCGAATCTATCGGCTTCAACCTAGAACAAACCGAACGCGTATTTGCAGCGGCCAAAGAACATGGCCTCGCGATTAAAGGCCACACTGAACAACTTTCTAATATGGGTGGTAGTGCGCTTGCAGCTAAATACGGTGCTCTCTCTGTTGATCATGTTGAATACTTAGATGAAGCCGGAGTCAAAGCGCTGGCGGAATCAGGCACAGTTGCAACCTTATTACCCGGTGCTTTCTATTTCCTAAAAGAGACTCAACAGCCACCTATTGCCCTACTTCGCGAACACAACATTCCAATGGCGATAGCGACCGACTTAAACCCCGGTACTTCTCCTTTTGCTGACCTAACGTTAATGATGAACATGAGCTGCACCCTGTTTGGCACAACGCCTGAAGAAGCACTGCGTGGCGTGACGTGTAATGCTGCGGCTGCCATTGGCGACTCACAAACCAAAGGCAAAGTCGAAGTGGGTTATGCCGCAGATTTAGCTATCTGGAATATCGAGCACCCTGCCGACTTGAGCTATCAAGTCGGTGTTCCTCATCTGCATAAACGCATTGTTAACGGCGAGGTGTGTCATGACTCAATCTAAGTCCAACGGCATCCAAGAGAACGTAAAAACCGTACATAACTTTGTGTGGACTGGGCGTAATGATCTTGAAGATGGCGCACTCGGTACTCGCGTTCATCACATTACCAAGCAAGTGCAAAGTAGTGATTTAAGTGACGATCTGACTGACAGCGCTATCGCCTTGGTGGGCTTTGCCAGCGATGCCGGTGTCGCAAGAAATAAAGGACGCGTGGGCGCGAAACAAGCACCCAACCTGATTCGCCAAGCGTTGGCTAATATGGCTTGGCACAGTGACGCACACATCGCAGATATTGGTGATATCGAGTGCAATGATGGCCAGCTCGAAGTCAGCCAAAAACAGTGTGCTTCTGTTATTGCTAATGCTTTATCAACCAACAAAGTGATTACCCTTGGCGGTGGTCACGAAGTGGCTTGGGCTTCTTTTCAAGGTCTCGCTGAGCACCTAAATAACATTCAATCAGAACACAATCCTAAGATCGGCATCGTTAACTTTGATGCTCACTTTGATCTTCGTGAATTTGAAAGCGAAATCGCCGATATTAAACCGAGCTCAGGCACGCCTTTTAACCAGATAAGTGATTACTGCCACATACATCAATGGCCGTTTCACTACGCTTGCCTTGGTGTGAGTGCAGCCAGCAATACCAAAGCGCTATTCAACAAAGCCGACCAACTTGGTGTGTGGTATGAACACGACCGCAACATGACCCAAGCGAACCAAGTCGCTCAACTGGCAAAGTTACAAAAATTCATCGCTGCGTGTGATTACCTCTATCTCACCATTGACTTAGACGTATTCCCTGCGGCGACTGCGCCGGGTGTCAGTGCTCCAGCAGCACGAGGCGTGAGCTATGAAGCGCTAGCGCCTTTTCTAGAACAGATTTTTAAACACAGTGAAAAACTCATTATCGCGGACATTGCGGAATACAACCCAGACTACGACGTCGATGGCCAAACGGCTCGATTAGCGGCTCGTTTGTGTTGGGATATAGCTTCTGCAATGGCCAACGACTAATCCAGCTATACCGATAACTACAACTACAACGATATAACGTGAAACAGAAGGAATTCCAAAATGACGGAACACCACAACAGTGACCCTCGTCTCGACACGACTCGCGAAATTCGCGCACCTCATGGCACTACTTTGCGCGCTAAATCTTGGTTAACAGAAGCACCACTGCGTATGCTGATGAACAACCTAGACCCTGATGTGGCAGAACACCCACATGCACTGGTTGTGTATGGCGGTATTGGTCGCGCTGCGCGTGATTGGAAATGTTATGACAAGATTGTTGAAGTATTAGAGCGTTTAGAAGACGACCAAACGTTACTTGTTCAATCAGGTAAACCTGTAGGCGTGTTCCCGACTCATAAAAACGCACCTCGCGTTCTGATCGCTAACTCGAACCTTGTTCCACATTGGGCGAACTGGGAACACTTCAACGAGCTCGATAAAGAAGGCTTGATGATGTACGGCCAAATGACAGCAGGCAGCTGGATTTACATTGGCTCTCAAGGCATCGTTCAAGGTACTTACGAAACCTTTGTCGCGATTGCGAAGAAGCACTTCCAAGGTGAAGCGAACGGTAAATGGGTTCTAACGGGTGGTCTTGGTGGCATGGGCGGTGCTCAACCTCTTGCTGCAACGATGGCTGGCTTCTCAATGATCGCAGTGGAGTGTGATGAATCACGAATCGACTACCGCTTACGTACTGGCTATGTAGACAAAAAAGCCACCAGCTTAGATGAAGCGATGGCAATGATTAAAGAGTCAGGCACGCCAATCTCTGTTGGCTTATTAGGTAACGCCGCAGACGTATTCCCAGAGCTTGTTGAACGTAATATCACGCCTGACGTGGTGACCGACCAAACATCTGCCCACGATCCTCTGAACGGCTACTTGCCGCAAGGTTGGACGATGGAGAAAGCCGCACAAGAGCGCACCATTGATGAAGCAAAAGTGGTGAAAGCCGCTAAACAATCGATGGCGATTCAAGTTCAAGCAATGCTAGATCTTCAGTACCGTGGTGCTGCAACCGTAGATTACGGCAACAACATTCGCCAAATGGCACTGGAAGAAGGTGTGGAAAACGCATTTGATTTCCCAGGCTTCGTTCCCGCATATATACGACCTTTATTTTGTGAAGGCGTCGGTCCGTTCCGTTGGGCGGCACTGTCTGGTGACCCAGAAGACATCTACAAAACAGACCAAAAAGTAAAAGAACTGATTCCAGACAACCCACATCTACATAACTGGCTAGATATGGCACGTGAACGCATTCAGTTCCAAGGCCTACCAGCTCGTATCTGTTGGGTTGGATTGAAAGACCGTGAACGCTTAGGCCAAGCATTCAATGAAATGGTTAAAAATGGTGAACTGAAAGCACCCGTTGTTATCGGTCGAGACCACCTAGATTCAGGCTCAGTAGCAAGCCCGAACCGCGAAACAGAAGGCATGATGGATGGATCAGATGCCGTATCAGATTGGCCTCTATTGAACGCCCTTCTAAATACTGCAGGTGGCGCAACATGGGTTTCTCTCCACCACGGTGGCGGCGTTGGCATGGGCTTCTCGCAACACTCGGGTATGGTGATTTGTTGTGACGGCAGTGAAGATGCATCACAGCGTATTGCTCGTGTACTTCACAATGATCCGGCCACTGGCGTTATGCGTCATGCTGATGCGGGTTACGATATTGCCAAGCAGTGCGCTAAAGAACAGAAGCTTGATTTACCTATGCTAAACGAAGAACTTCGTCGCCTTTAATGTCTGGAGAAAACATGTTGAATTTATTACTTAAACCAGGACTTCTAGGCCTACCTGAACTGCGTAAGATTAGCCGTAGCCCTGTGAACTTATCACTTGATCCAGCAGCGATTCCAGATATTGAAGCGAGCATGCAGGTTGTCGAGCAAGTGATTGCTGAAGATCGCACCGTGTATGGCATCAATACAGGCTTTGGCTTATTAGCAAATACCAAAATTGCGCCTGAAGATCTCGAAGTACTACAGAAAAGTATCGTACTTTCTCATGCAGCGGGCATTGGCAAATTTATGTCTGATGAAACCGTGCGTTTGATGATGGTATTGAAGATTAACAGCTTGTCTCGCGGTTACTCAGGTATTCGCCTCAAAGTGATTAATGCCCTTATCGATCTTGTGAACGCACAGGTTTACCCATGTGTTCCACAAAAAGGATCAGTAGGTGCATCTGGAGATCTTGCTCCCCTCGCCCACATGAGTACCGTTCTGCTAGGTGAAGGCCAAGCACGCCACAACGGCAAAATCATAACTGGCTTAGAAGCAATGCAGATCGCTGGCTTGGAGCCAATAACACTTGCGCCGAAAGAAGGCTTAGCGCTGCTAAACGGCACACAAGCATCGACTGCCTTTGCATTAGAAGGTCTGTTCGCAGCTGAAGACTTGTTTGCGTCTGCGACTGTGTGTGGTGCAATGTCTGTTGAAGCCGCACTGGGTAGTCGTCGCCCGTTTGATCCTCGAATTCATCGCGTTCGTGGTCATCGTGGCCAAATGGATGCCGCGCTTGCTTACCGCCATATGCTTGATCAAAAGAGTGAGATTGGTGAGTCACACACTTGCTGTGAAAAGGTTCAAGACCCTTATTCGCTGCGTTGCCAGCCTCAAGTGATGGGGGCGTGTTTACAGCAGATTCGTAATTCAGCAGAAACCTTAAACATTGAAGCAAATGCCGTATCCGACAACCCACTTGTTTTTGCTGAAGACGGTGACATCATTTCAGGTGGTAACTTCCACGCCGAACCCGTCGCAATGGCAGCCGATAACCTTGCATTGGCAATCGCCGAGATAGGTAGCTTGTCAGAACGAAGAATGGCACTGTTGATTGATAGCGCACTAAGCAAACTTCCACCTTTCTTAGTCGATAACGGCGGCGTTAACTCAGGCTTTATGATTGCTCAAGTAACGTCTGCTGCTCTGGCAAGCGAGAATAAAACACTGGCACACCCAGCATCAGTAGACAGCCTTCCAACATCGGCAAACCAAGAAGATCATGTATCTATGGCAACCTTTGCGGGTCGTCGACTGCGTGACATGGCAGAAAACACCCGTGGCATCTTGGCTGTTGAATACTTAGCAGCAGCACAAGGCTTAGATTTTAGAGCACCAAATCTCTCTTCTCCTCGAGTAGAAGAAGCAAAACAGATACTGCGCGAGAAAGTCAGCTTCTACGATAAAGATCGCTACTTCTCACCAGATATCGAGCAAGCGAACCTATTGCTCAAATTATCAGTGCACAATCACCTAATGCCAGAAGGTATTCTGTGTAGCTTTTAAGGGAGAAACAATCTGAACAACACCCATTAGAGTTTTATATAAACAAGGGCTATTGATTAGCCCTTGTTGCATTGAGCCAAAGACCATATTCCCCTTAAAATCGTCACATACCATCCAACGTATTTATCTAATCGATTGATATATAAGCAAAGTTAACTGGATAGACCATTAGAGCGAAGTTAGTTAGCTATAATCCACCCCAGATTTGATGACTAATAGCGATACTATGTTTCTGACACCTTACTTTTCTACTGAAGACAATCAATTTCAATTCACTCGTGAACAAGCTAGCCACTTTGCTAAAAAAGTAGCCGCTGACTTCAACCCAATTCACGATGAAGACAACAAGCGCTTCTGCGTGCCTGGCGACCTTTTGTTTGCAGTTCTTCTACAGAAAGAAGGCATCAGCCAAAAAATGCGTTTTGATTTTTCCGGTATGGTGGGTAACGGTATTGCGCTAAGCGTTGACAACAAATGTGAGAAAGAAAGCTCACTGGTTGACGAGAAAGGCAAAGAGTACCTACACATGTCTTGTGAAGGTGAAAAGAGCCACGACCAAGCATTCATCGAGCACGTGGTAACAAACTACGTTAAGTTCTCTGGTATGAACTTCCCGCACATCATGGTTCCTCTTATGGAAGAACAACAAATGATGATCAACTGCCAACGTCCTCTTGTGATTTACGAGAGCATGGAAGTTGAATTTACTCGCCTAGACCTGTCTCACCCAGAAGTTGAATTCTCTGGCGCGACTTTTGATGTTGAAGGCAAACGTGGCATCGTGACCCTGAACTTCGATTTCAAAGAAGACGGTGAAGTAGTCGGTAAAGGCGTGAAACGCATGGTAGCAAGTGGTCTTAAGCCATACGACCAAGCTTCTGTAGACGACCTAGTAAACCGCTTCAACGAGCGCAAAGAGATGTTTCTAGCTCAGTTCGCAGCTGCTGCTTAATCGGCACTCTTATTTACATCAAGTGGTGTAAATAGCTCTAGAACAAGATCAATAAAGCCCAGCTTGATATCCTCAAGCTGGGCTTTTTAGTTCTTAACCATCAAATTATATTTGTACTGGTTACTTTTTAAACTTCAGTGGTGAAGGTAACTTTCGTACAATCAAACCGCCTAAAAGCATAAATAACCAATGCCAAGCCAGAGAACCGCCACTGCTACCAGAGCTTCTCGCATCCTGCGAACCATCTGGATCGGGTGTCTTTATCTCATCGGCATAAGCAAAGTTGTTGACCGTAACTCTGTCATCCCCGAGGGAAACGGAGCCATCTTTGACATACTTAATAGCAAAACTATTATTAGAATCTCTCACCAGCGGAAGGCTTAGCGAGCCAGCAAGTTCACCCGAATCTACATAGAATTCTCGTCCGTTAATATAGACTTCAAGGTAATCATGATCCAACTCAGACGATACCGTCACATCGAAAGACACTGTCCCGGTCGGTATACCCTCTACAACCAACATTGTCGATTCGCTGCTACCTATTGATGGAGAGACGATTGTTGATCCTTCGGTACCCCACGCTTGTGTGCTGTAGACACCACTGTTTGGTACACTCACATAAGAGTTTACAGTATTCGTTACAGATCTCGCCCCTATAACAGAAGCCGTTGATGTAACCGTGCCCAGTAGTGAATCAGTTTCAACATTAATGCCAAATTTATGTTCGCCAATTGAGTTTAGGTTATAACTCACCACTACTTCACAGCTTTGCCCTGCAGTTAAAGTGCTACACCCATCATTAGTTATATAAGTATCACTACCAGAGATTGGATAAACACGGTTTACTTCGATGTTTTGGTCAGATTTATTGGTAAATTCAAAGGTATGTGAGATAGGCGCCAATAATCTTGCACCTAGCGTTTCCATTTGACGATAACTAAACCCTGCTTTCTGCTCATTAATCCAATCATCGAAATAACTAATATTGGTGTACACTCCATAGGCATTGGCCTGTGCACAGCCTTTACCCCAACTTACAATGCCTAGTTGCTCATATGTTCCATTTGTCGAGACAACGATTGGGCCACCACTGTCACCCTGACAAGAGTCATAACCACCATCACTGTAACCCGCACAGAATGCATCACTGCCAATTGACGCATAGCCACTGTGAGAAACGCTATTACATTCGTACTGGTTAACTAAAGGAACATCCACCTGATACAGCTCACTCTTCGATGCATAATCATCTGATGCGTCATGATCTCCCCAGCCCATGACGGTTAGAATCTGACCATCATTCAGGTTACCGCGCATGTAGGCATCAGCGAGATTAACCACAGACTCCGATGGCTTATCGACGAGTTCAATAATGGCTATGTCGTTACTTATAGGATTAGGAGTGTAATACTGATGTAAATATATATTTTCAACAGCGTACCTGTGTTGTGCTGCTTGAGAGGTAGAAAGATTGGATACGCCAATCACCACATCGAGATCTTCACGGCCATTACCTTCTACACAGTGAGCAGCGGTGAGGACATATCTCTCGCCAATAAAGCTCGCACCACAAAACTGACCGTCATAAGCATTCACGTTTCTTGAGACTAGCGCAGCCATAAATGGCCAATTTCCTTGTGTTGCTTCTTTACCGTTTATAATTCGAGCTGAAACATCTGCCAACACCGACGTTGAAGACAGACTCACTACACAGACACCTAGCGACAACCATTTCGCCTGAACAACTTTCATTACCTAGCCTTTATTCATTTTAATAATGAAGCGCAGACTATTTTATAAGAAATCAATATGAAACCTAAAACACATTAATTTGTGATATAGATCAACCAAACGATAATAATTCTTATCTGATTACTTAATTGTATTTGAATCCACATCAGATCCAGCGTCTAACCTTTTGTTTGTAATCAACATATTCCGCACCGAATAATTGCTCTAGAGCGCGTTCTTCTGGCTTAATTTGGAACTGATTCATGTAGATTACGAATACAAAACTGAGCAAAACACTGAATAGGTTTTGGAAGAAGTAGCCAAAGCAAAACAGTAGGATAAATAGCCCTAGATACATTGGGTTTCGCGTGTAGCCAAAAATTCCACTGTCCACGACTGCGGATGCGGTTTCGACTTTGATCGGATTAACGGTGGTTTTCTGTTTACGAAACTCCCATATGCCTGATATTCCAATAACGCCACTCAATACAATCCCGATACCGAGCACAGCTATTCCATAAGGCAGTGCCAATGTTCCTTGGCTCAACTGCTGAGCACAGAAGTACGAGGCCATGAATACAATAATGAACAGTGCAACGGGTGGTACTTTTAACTCTAGAAATCTCATAGCTTTCCTTATTAACAATTCCATTGTTAGTTTAGAAAAAAGCCCAGCAATTGCTGGGCTAAATGTATTAAAGAATTTTTGCGAGCGCCTGTAATGGGTGGGCAAGCTTCTCACCCTCAAAACGCTTCACTTGGCTTCGACAGGAATAACCCGTCACTAAGCAACGCTCTTTCGGTAAGTCTTGCATCCTTGGCTTCCAACTTAAACCGTATATATCTTTCGACATTTGTAGCTTATCGACTTCGTGCCCGAAGGTGCCCGCCATGCCACAACAGCCGACAGGAACGCTGGTTAACGCAGCACCAAAGTGTTTGAAGATAGCACCCCACTCTTTTTCAGCGTTCGGCATTTTGGTTTTCTCAGTACAGTGAGCAAACAAGTACCACATCTCTTCACTTGCAGAACGTGCTTCAAACTCACCCAACGATGGCATTAACCATTCATGCACTGTCAGTACATCAAAGTCTCCGCGCTTGTCAGCCAAGATCTCAACATATTCATCGCGGTAACAAAGCACCAGTGCAGGATCAACACCCACCAAAGGTATACCGATATCAGCAACCATTGACAAGAAATCCGATGTTGATTTCGCTTCACGCGCAAAACGACTTAAGAAGCCTTTGATGTGCAGTGCTTTACCATTTGGTTTAAACGGCAATAACACCGGTGTTTTGCCAAGCTTCTGAGCCAGAGTAACGAAGTCTTCGACTACCTCTGCATCATAAAAGCTAGTAAACGGGTCTTGAACGATCAACACGTGCTGTTTCTTCTGCTCAGAAGAGAGCCCTTCTAGATACTGTAAATCGAAGAGTTGCAGCTCTTTGCTCGCCAGACGATTTTTTAGCGTAGGCACTGACATCAACGGTGCATCAACATAACCGACCGTTTTAGCTGTTGCCGTTTGGATCCACTTTTGACCTAATGCAGCGTTCACTACTTTTGGCGCTTTCGCCATCAGCGGCAGCATGGTTTCAATGTTGGCGACTAAATAGTCTTTTGCTGGGCGTTGGTAACGCGAGTAATAGATGTTTAAGAATCGTGAGCGGAAACTTGGTACATCGACTTTGATCGGACATTGACTCGCACACGCTTTACACGCCAAACAACCGTTCATCGCTTCATGAACTTCATGTGAGAAATCGTATTCGTGGCGTTTGTTCATCGTGTTACGAACACGCTCAATCATAGTCTTAACGGGTGTATTGTCTTTCAACGCTTCTTGCTCAAGGTCGAGAATATCAACGCCTTGTTCAGTCAGTTGACGCAACCACTCTCTTACCAAGCCTGCGCGGCCTTTTGGTGAATGACGACGGTCAGCCGTGACTTTCATTGAAGGACACATTGGCGAGCTAGTGTCGTAGTTGAAACACAAGCCGTTACCGTTACATTCCATCGCTTGCTTGAAGCTGTCACGAACTTGTACGTCGATCTGACGGTCGTAAAAGCCACGCTTGGTATCAGTAACCTTCACCAATTCAGCGTCACTTTCTAAAGGCGTACAGATCTTGCCAGGGTTCATCTTGTTATGCGGGTCGAATGCTGCTTTAACACGTCTTAATTCGGTAAACAGCTCTTCACCGAAGAAGTCAGGACCATACTCAGAACGGAAGCCTTTACCGTGTTCACCCCACATCAAGCCGCCGTATTTAGCCACCAGCTTAACCACTTCATCAGAGACTTCATGCATCAAGGCTTCTTGCATCGGATCACACAGATCCAATGCTGGACGAACGTGTAATACGCCCGCGTCAACGTGACCAAACATGCCGTAATTCAACTCTTTTGAATCGAGTAACACTCTAAATTCAGAGATGAAATCCGCCAAGTTTTCTGGTGGTACACAAGTATCCTCAGCAAAAGCGACTGGCTTAGCTCGGCCTTTCGCCGCACCTAACAGACCCACTGCTTTCTTACGCATGTTGTAGATTCGGCCAATGCTCGCCAAATCGCTACAAACTTGGAAACCAATAACGCCGGCTTCTTCGCTTTCAACCATGGTTTCAAGGCGTGTAGTCAGCGCTTGAACTTGCTGTTCAACTTCCGCTTCATCTTGGCCTGCAAACTCAACCATGTTGATGCCAAGCATCTCTTTATTAGGAACATCGGTCAGCAGGTCGCTCACAGTGTGCCAAACAATGTCTTGCTTCGCTAAGTTCAATACTCTTGAATCCACCGTTTCAACAGACAGTGCTTTCGCTTCTACCATGAACGGCGCATTACGCAGTGCAGAATCAAACGTGTTGTATTTCACGTTAACCAGTGTGCGCGCTTTTGGAATCTTCGTTAGGTTGAGCTTTGCTTCTGTAATGAATGCTAAAGAACCTTCTGCGCCACATAGAACGCGAGTCAGGTCAAAACTGTCATCTTGTTCGTTGATTGCATTCTTTAGATCGTAACCTGTTAAAAAGCGGTTCAACGGAGGGAATTTATCTAAGATTTGAGCGCGCTTGTCTCGACAAACCGCCTCAGTTACTGCAAGTGCATGGTGAGCGAATTCACCCTCAACGGGTAAGCCGTGTGATAAATCAGATTCTAGACATGAACCATCTGCGAACACCGCTTGCAGCGACAATACATGGTCAGACGTTTTGCCGTACTTCAATGACCCTTGGCCCGAAGCATCGGTATTGATCATGCCACCCAAGGTTGCTCGGTTACTGGTAGAAAGGTCTGGAGAGAAAAAGTAACCATAAGGGCGAACAGCGTCGTTCAATTGATCTTTAACGACACCAGACTGAACTCTTACCCAGCCTTCTTTCTCGTTAATCTCAAGAACCTTATTCATGTATCGCGACAGGTCAACCACGACACCTTTTGTTAAAGATTGTCCGTTGGTTCCGGTACCGCCGCCACGAGGGGAAAAAGTCACGCGTTCGTAAGCGGATTTAGAAACCACTTTACCGATAAGCACAACGTCTTGCGTTGTTTTAGGAAGGATGACCGCCTGCGGCAATTGCTGATAGACACTATTATCAGTCGCCACAGCCAAACGGCTAGAATATTGAGATTCAATGTCGCCAGTAAAGCCCGCTGTTTTTAGTTCATCTAAAAAGCGTACGACAACTGGATCGACATCAGCATTGAGTTGAAGTCTTGGTAACATTTGCTTCCTGCCCCTACTTCGCTGATCCTATCAGCATTGGGTTATCTGAGATTTTTAATAATTTTCTTTGAATTTCGTCACTTTACTACTATTAAGATCATATAAAAAGGTGATCAAATCAGAAT
This sequence comes from Vibrio splendidus 12E03, assembly GCF_000272105.2. Taxonomy (GTDB): domain Bacteria; phylum Pseudomonadota; class Gammaproteobacteria; order Enterobacterales; family Vibrionaceae; genus Vibrio; species Vibrio splendidus_I. The sequence goes on along the minus strand of NZ_AJZD02000077.1, from coordinate 32,181 downwards.
CTCAGTGCAAGAATGGAGAAATAGTCACTTTCGTCTTAATTCAGTAACAATATACTGAATAACATTTTGTTTAAGACATCTCCACGAGCACATCACAATGAAAAAAAACAAAACAGTCACAACTGAAGATATCCTTCTTAAACTATGCCAATCAGTCTCAAGCGTACTGACTTCAGCGACGGCTTCTCAGGTGTCCTATTCAGCCATGGTTCAAAAGATCAACAAGACAAGCCTAAAGCCAGATTTTGGTTGCTTCGTTCTGTTTGACGGCGGCTTTTCTGGTCTCGTTGTTATTAATTTTACGTCCAAAGCAGCGCTAGAGATCTACACCAATTACATGCGCAATATGGGCATGCCTGAAAACGAGCTTGCTGTGCTTCATACTTCAGACGAAGTGGGTGATGTATTGGGTGAGTTGATGAACCAATTGGTTGGCGATTTCACCAATAAAATCCGCAAAGAGCTGCAAACCAACATCACACAAAACCAACCGAAAATGCTTGCGCTGAACAAGCAAGTGAACTTGTCTGTTGATACCAACCTAGATCGCCCACAAGCTCGCCGTGTGACCTTCTCTACTGCAAATAACAACATCTTCTATCTTGAGCTTGCAATGGATAAGACAGAGTTCATCCAGTTGGAAGAATTTGAAATCGCAGAAGACGAATGCCCGGATAGCATTCTTGAAGCAACTCAGAAAAAAATGCAAGAATCAAACAAGCCAGCACAAAGCTCAGGCAACGATTCTGCAGCAGATCTACTCGATGAACTGGGTATCTAGCGTGCTAATGCTCTAGTCACTCTAAAAAATCAAGTCACTAACGCCATCAATGCTCTTGATGGCGTTTTTGTTTGTGTAACCAAGCTAGCTTCTGCTGTCCGATATTCCCCGTCTCACTGAGTCATCAAACGAGTTTTGCCTTTCTGTTACCCGCGAAAACATGTAAAATGTTGGACTTTTAAAAATTTGCGGTACTGATTAAATTGTCGATGGATAAGAAAAAAGCCCTAAAGAAAATTGCCAAGTGTCTTGAGCTTGGAAATTCTGCGAACGTCAATGAAGCTGCCAATGCGATAAAAATGGCGCATAACTTGATGCTGAAATATGGTCTCGAAAAAGACGATATTGAATTTATCAAGATGGGGAAAACTCAGTCCAGTCACCTGTTACCTGCAAATATCAGTTCTACACTGCTGCGTATTATTCGCGGTATCAACACCAAGTTTGGCGTAGAAGCCGTGTTACTGAATCACAAAGGCCTTAAGCGTGTTGAGTTCATTGGTGAAGCCGATCGCGCTATCTTCGCAGCCTTTGCGTTCGATATTATTTATCGCGAACTGAATGAGCACACTGGCCAATTCAGAAATAGCTTTGCTGGCTCAGGCACAGGATCCTTAGAAGTGACACGTCGCGTTAACTCGTTTGTTTCAGGTTGGGTAGAAGGTGCGCTTGAAAAGCTGCCAACCATCACTCCAGACGACGAATCAAACAACAAGATCAATAACTACATTGATAAAGAATTCAAAAATATAGACCGCGAAACGTTCAAGCAACAACTCAAAGAAGCGATGAAAAACCTTACTGCTGATTATGAAGTTGGTTTGAAGAAAGGTCGTAAATTGTCTGTTAATCGACCGGTTGGCGGCACCCAGGCAGCTAAAAAGATAACTAAATCATAGAGCCACTTTACATTGCTTCAGCGTATTGATAAAAACCATCAATAAGATTTACAGGACTATGTTTGTCATTCACATTCATTCGTTTGACAGAAGTACATGATGGAGAAAATACGTTGAAGAAAATCACACTAGCCCTAGCACTTACTGTCGCTCTAACGGGTTGTCAGGCAACTCAACGCCAAAACGCGACAACTGGCGAATCTGAGACTAACTCTGCAACTCAAGGCGCTCTAATTGGTGCACTCGCTGGTGCCGTTGCTGGTGCTGCAACTGGTGACTCTAAAGACCGTGGTAAACGTGCACTTATCGGCGCAGCAGGTGGGGCAGCTGTTGGTGGTGGTATTGGTTACTACTTTGACCGACAAGAAGCAGCCCTTCGTGAAGAGCTAATGAATTCAGGCGTTCAAGTTGAACGTGTCGGTGAGAACCAACTTCTACTTCGCCTAGAAAACGGCATCGGTTTTGATTCTGGCTCTTACGCTTTGGAATCAAGCATTCACAACACCCTTCGCGGCGTGGCTCGCATCCTCGTTGAATACCCAGACACTAGCCTAGTGATTGAAGGTCATACTGACAGCACTGGCAGCGAATCGACGAACCAAATCCTTTCTGAGCGTCGTGCTGAATCTGTTCGTGCATTCTTGATCTCTCAAGACGTTGCTGCAGGTCGTGCCATTGCTCGTGGTAACGGTGAGCGTTACCCTCTGTGTGACAACAACACCTCTCAAGGTCGTGCTTGTAACCGTCGCGTAGAAATTCAAATCTTGCCGCTTAAGTAGCACGATTAAAGCCCAGTCCGTCTTTATCTATTGAAATAACCTCTATATAGTTGATTATCAGTTATGTTACTCATTTAACGTGATAATAATAATCAACGACCATAAAGCGTATTCATACTGACATATCGATTCTGGGCTTTTTTACGAGACTTATCTTTTGCTGATCCTATCCAACATTCTGCCATCATCACTTCTTAGAACTCTATTTCTAGCCCTCATCTTTTCCACGATACCGTTGTTCACCACACATTTCGTGCACGCAGCAAGCAGTGATGAGTTTTCACTAGAATCACAACCTCAAGATCCAGTTTCTCAATACCAATTGGCTCAAGCTTATGAATCGGGTGTCGACGTTCCTGTTAGCACCAGTGATTCATTGTATTGGTACACGCAGTCAGCAGAAAACGGCAACCCAAACGCGCAATTTAGACTGGGTGAATGGTACTTGGCAGGTACAGGTGTTGAACAAAGTAACAAGCTTGCTTTGGAATGGTTTATTAAAGCAGCGTTGCAAGGTAACCAGCGCGCGCCTATCGAGGTCGCAAAACTCTACGAATCCTCGCTAGAACAAGACCTCCTTCAACCTTTAGATAAAGCGCAGCTATGGTATGAAGCAGCCTTAAAAGATAATCCACAAGCAGAAGACGGCTACAACCGCATTTTGGAAGCACAATTCAACCAGCAACGTGCAAAACAGATCTCTTCAATAGAACAGCTCGATGACAGCATCGACTCTGAAATAGACACAAGTCAGGGGTTATCTAAGCACGTTCAATCTAACCAAGCATCACGCTCTAACCTCTCCAGTTCTAACCTAACGCATTCAGACTATCTGATTGGCACAGCCTTAGCCGTGTTGATTTCAATGGTCAGCATCATTGCGACGCTCGTTATCTCAAGAAAAAGACAAGCTCTAAAGTCGGGTGATTCGCGACAGCAACAACAATCACTTGAAGCACAGCTTAGCTCGAAGGACCTTACGATTAAGCAGCAAAAACGCCAGCTGCACACTATGTTCCACGAATTGAAAAAGCAGAAAAACAGCAAAGGTCGGAGTAATTTGCAGGTGGCCTGCGCGCTATTTGGCTACACACCTAGCTCAATCCCCGACCAGAAAAGCATCAAGATCCGATACAAACAACTATCAAAGATCTACCATCCAGATGGTCACGGATGTGACGAAGAAATGAAACGTTTGAACAATGCGCTAAAAACCATTTTACAAAATGTTACAAAACCGTAAATAAAAACACATCTTCATTTTTCAAGGTCTCAAAGATATCGATTTTATTGGTGTTGCAATCGATCCCCCTCTCAAAAACGGGTAACAAACTATTAACTAATGGGTCTTACTTGTGTCATAATCTGCGCGGAAAATACACCTGACTTAAACAGGTGAGGAGAGAATATGTTCACAATAGAAGGCGTTTGTGATTGGTGCAAAAAGCCAAGCCTAGTTAAAAAGCACGACTACCTAGATGGTAAGTGTCATCATGCATGTAACGAGTGCAATGATATTGCAACCATTGATGTTCGCCAGTTCAATATTGGTGAAATGGAAATGAGAGCAAAACTCTCCCAAGCGACATTGAGATAAGCAACACCGTGAAATATAAGAAAGCGCCTAAGGCGCTTTTTTTGTGCCTGCGGTTTTAGATCTTCTCTCTTCTCTCTTCTCTCTTCTCTCTTCTCTCTTCTATACAGGTCTATACAGTACTTTTCTGTCAAAACCACTGTATACACCTGTGTAAAGCTCACATTTTTTCAACTTATGAGACAAAACATAAAATTCATTCAAATTTAATTTATCGAATAATTTCAATGGCTTAACTGTTTTTCATCCATAATTCCAAACGAAATCGTCCAATAATTCCGCAAAAAACGCTTGATCTTATAAGCAACTAAAACTACTGTATACACATACAGCATGTATATAAGGACAGCAAAATGATTCAAGCACACGTTAAAGCACAACACTCTAGCCCGCTAGTTCACTGCGCATTTACATCAGTTTCTCGTAAAAGCAAAAATTCAAACGAGGAAGCGTTGTTTGCAAGAATGGCGTTGCTGTCCAATCAACATCAGTGGTTACTGTTTACGGCTCAAACACCAAGACCATCGGCTAAGCAGCTTAAGCAACATAATGTTTGCTGCGACCGCGTTATTCATATGAAAGCCTCTCATCAAATGACTGAGGTAGAGACTGTCGAGAAAGCCATTCGATCTAAGAATGCAAGTGCGATAGTTGCAAGTTCATCGATTGATCAGTTCAGCCAACAGTACCTAAGAACATTGGGGTTACGCTTTCAATGTGAAGTCTTCTTTATGGATGCAAATTCAGAGCGTATTCACTAGACCATATGCTTAATAACATTTGGCTCAAAAACACGGTCCACAAACATAGCTTAATCTTTTAGCTAACAAACTTAAGTTAACTTAACAGCATAGCTCCAAAACACAGTCCAAATATACTGCCTTCCCCTGCCCTACAATTCGCCAAATTTTTAGCGGATTGTTAGGCGGGGGTTTTTATTTGATCAACAGATTTAGCAATCGTTTGCTTTTTCTCTGGAAGCAAATAGTAGATTGGGTATAATGCCCGTCTAATCATGTGCACACCGCACTTCTCTGTATGACGTTTGATAAAAAATAGGAATGTCTAAATGAGCCTTGCTGATCAAGTTCTTGCCGTAAATGATGACCTACCAATCCGTACTGATAAACCTGTCCACAGTGGCAAGGTTCGTTCGGTCTACTGGTTAACTGAAGAAGATAGCCAACGACTAATTAAAGAGAAAGGTTACGATGTAGCACCAGATGCGCCTTTAGCAATCATGGTGATCAGTGACCGTATCTCTGCATTTGATTGTATCTGGCGTGGTGAAGGGAATCTGAAAGGTGTTCCAGGTAAGGGAGCAGCTCTAAATGCTATCTCTAACCACTGGTTCAAATTGTTTAAAGACAACGGCCTTGCTGACAGTCATATCCTTGATATCCCTCACCCATTCGTATGGATTGTACAAAAAGCTCGCCCTGTAATGATTGAAGCGATTTGTCGTCAATACATCACTGGTTCTATGTGGCGTGCTTACGCGAACGGCGAACGTGAATTCTGCGGTATTGAGATACCTGAAGGCCTAGAGAAAGACAAGAAGCTGCCTGAGCTACTTATCACGCCTTCAACAAAAGGGATTTTGAAAGGTATCCCTGGTGTTCCAGAAGCTGACGATGTGAACATCACACGTAACAACATCGAAGATAACTTCGCAGCGTTCAACTTTACTCAAGCAAGTGACATCGCGCATTACGAGAAGCTGCTAAAAGAAGGCTTCAACGTGATCAGCCAAGCACTGGCGAAAGTAGACCAAACCTTTGTCGACACTAAGTTTGAATTTGGTTACGTCAACGATGCTCAGGGCAAAGAAAAACTTATCTACATGGACGAAGTTGGTACTCCAGATTCATCTCGCATTTGGGATACTCAGGAATACAACAACGGCAACATCGTTGAGAACTCAAAAGAAGGCTTCCGTCAGTTCTTGCTTAACTACTTCCCTGATGCCGACATTCTATTGAACAAAGAACGTATGCCAGAACGTGAAGCACTAGCTCGTGACAATGAACTACCTCTTGATTCGCTAATGTCTCTGTCTCGTACTTACCTTGATATCGCTGCGAAAATCACAGGTGCTGAGATTGTCTTGAGCGAAAATCCTAAGCAAGAGATCATTGATGTTCTGCGCGCTGACTATGGGCTAATCGACTAGTCGCTTTATTGCTTCTTTATCTCAAAGTAAAAAGCTAGAAAGCTAGAAAGCTAATAAGCTCGTATACACAAGTTTTAGATACTAAAAGGGCCTCAATATTTGAGGCCCTTTTTACGTGTGCGTTTTACTATTCCTGAAAGAGGTTATAGGCAAACTGAAGTTACAGCCTAATCGTGAACTCTTCTCCAGAATTACCCGCAATCACTAAATGACTGCGCGATTCAATATACTCGATCTGCTCTTCTTCAAGAGAATATGGCATCACTACTTTGAGCTCATTGATTCCTTCCAGCTTCGCGAGCTTGAGTAAGGTCACAATATTCGACTCATCACTTTTACGCGTCGACATTGATTTCAATGCCATCTGCCATAAACGATCTTCAGGGCTTGCTAGCTCTTTAATGCTATCTCGCCAGACGGTACTGAATACTGGCGCAATTGTGGTGAGTGCTTCCAGAAAAGTCCATTTTTTACTGCATGAGGCGCCAAGAAATGTTGTGTAATCGAACTCTACACGCGTCTCTTCCTGTTTATCCATGATGTCCCCCGACACTTTGGCAACACAATATACTCAATATCTATCAACTCTTTCTTTATAGCAATAGGATATAGAAGAATAGTCTTTTATGACCTTTTGATTGGTTAAAAAGGCATATAAAAATCAAACTTGTAACAAAATAAGCACTGAAAAATCATATATGCACCTATTTGATTAATATTTTAGAGATAAAACTTATCCATCTATTTGATATCAATTATTCGGCTCGCTTTTTTGTACTGAATGCGCCAGCCTGACCATGTCGGCAGCTCCCAACGTTTTGGCGATAACTTTCGACTACCCGATTGATAGTGAACGTAAATCAGCTTTCTCGCGGGCAAGTATTCTACATCGAGTTGCAAGTCGGCAAGGCTCAATGCAAACGGGTATTTTTCCGAAAATTCTGAATTGAGCCAAGTTGGAATGCCATCGAACGGTATGTCTGAGTGGTCAAACATTTCCAATTCGCTGACATCAGTAACCCCTAACACTTCAAGCTGCTCTATAAACCATAGCTCAAAGTTAATGTTCTCAATTTCTGGTGTGTATTGTGTTGGCTCATCGAGACCGAGTTTCACATACAGCTGCCAATGCTTAATCTCTTGAGTGCGAACCTTTGCAAAACCAGGAAGTTGAGCACCACTTACCACGAGATCGACGATAGGCTTTAATGATAGTTGCCCTTCAGCCGCGACAAGCTTGGTTGTAATCGTGCGGCCTGCGTACATCAACGCCATCTCGGTAAAGACGCCATCATCATTCACAACGGTTTCACCTTGCTCCCAATCTCCTAACTCAGCATCAACTATAAGCTCAAGAGGAATAGGTGCAGTGACCGTCGCTAAGGTCAGTGTTTGCTTAACCCCTCTTCCCGGTAAGCTGTGAGTGTCCAACACCAACATCGCTTGCGCATTGTCAGGGAAACGATTTTGGCGACCAAGTACAACCTCTAACATCCCGTTGGCAAACGCTTCTTTCCTTTTCAGTCGGCGTACAAACACCAATTCAGGGTGCAACTGAATAATAGTTTCAAGTAGAGCGGTACGTTGATAGCGAGAGGCAACCTCTAACTGGGGAAGTTCAAACACCTCACGCATTTGCTTCGCCAAACCTTGGGCTTCATTCAAAGCCTGCTGGTCTATTTCAAGATGCGGATAATCACGACCGCGAACAATCTGAATTAACAGGGATAAATCACACTCTTCTTTTTCTTGTTGAGCGAGCGCTTCTAGATGTTCTGCATTATTAGGTAACTGATATAGGCGAGCAGGAACAGATAGCGCCGCCGTGAGATCGACCATCGCTTCTTTGAGTGCTTTGGTTTTGATGCGAGTAACAATGTCAGCATACAAAGCATCAATCGGCAGCGGATACAGCTTTTTGCCGTGCTCGGTAATTTGATGGTCGGCGTTAATCGCTTCCATCGTCAGCAAGGTTTGAGTTGCGCTGTTTAGCGACTTCTCAGGCATAGGATCGAGAAAAGACAAACTCTCTAGAGTCGCACCACAACATGCCGCCGCCAACATAGGTTCGGTCAGTTCTTCACGCTGTAGTTCAGGAGGCGTAACCAACTCCAACGCCGCATGTTCGCCATACAAACGAACACAGACACCATCCATTACCCTACCTGCACGACCTGCGCGTTGTTTGGCACTGGCGCGTGATATGGATTTCAGCATCAAGGTGGTTCTGCCGTTACGCTGAACGGTGCGCCTTTCTAATCCTGAATCTATCACCACACCGATGTCAGGAATGGTTAATGAGGTTTCTGCAACGTTGGTCGCAAGAATGACCTTTCTCAAACCATTACCTGCAGTATCGATATTCCGACCCGATAACGCTAAATCTCGCTCTTTATCACTGACCGACGCATGCAATTTAATGACTTGGATATCTGGATTTTTCGCTAAGGCTTGTTCGCATTGCACAATCTCTTTTTTACCCGGCAGAAAAACCAACATATCGCCGAAAGACGCAATTAATTGATGATTCACTTCTTCCGCGATGCGCTGCTCTAGATGTCGGATATCAGGCAGAGTTCTGGATTCATTCGCTCTGTGTTCAATCTCAACTTGATAAGTTCGGCCTTCACAACTGATTCGATTCGCATCCAAATAATAAGCAAGGCGTTCACCCTCAATGGTTGCTGATGTGATCACCAAACGGTGACTCGCTTTTTGTTTCAGAATCGCCACCAGCAAGTCGATGTCCCAGCGTCTCTCATGAAACTCATCCACCACGATCACGTCAAAGCTAGCGAGCCCATCTTCTGACAGCCAACGCAGCGCGATACCAGGCGTCACAAAAACAACGCCAGTTTGCTCGTTGTACTCAGACTCAAGCTTAATCGCATAGCCCACTTTGCTACCAAGCTTCACGCCCGATTGTTGTGCGAGATATTTAGCCAGTGAAATACACGCGATGCGTCTTGGCTCAACCACCAGAACTCGCCCATGTTGGGAAGCCCAAATTGGCAATCGCGTAGATTTACCTGATCCGGTTTCAGCCTCTACTACAAGGTGAGAATTAACGATTTGTTGGTGGAATACATTTTGATAAGCATCGATGGGAAGTAATGACATAAAAGGGAGCGTCGCGAAAAAGTGTGAGCAAAGTATAACGAATTATCGTGTTGAAATTCGATAAGTGTGGGACAGAGGTAAGAATATCATTTTGTTTGCTCAGATCGCGGAGAAACTATTTACAATTGAATAACTAAACCGTTATCATTTTTCAGTTACCCTTTCTCCCATATTAGGCATCCAATGAACAACGATAAACGCCCTCTATATATCCCTTATGCTGGTCCTGCTCTACTAAGTACCCCTCTTCTAAACAAAGGCAGCGCATTCTCTGCTGAAGAGCGCAGTTCTTTCAACCTTGAAGGTTTGTTACCGGAAACAACCGAAACAATCCAAGAGCAAGTAGGACGTGCATACAAACAATATTGTAACTTCGAAAGTGATATGGATAAGCATATCTACCTTCGTAACATCCAAGACACTAATGAAACGCTTTTTTATCGTTTAGTTCAAAACCACATCTCTGAAATGATGCCTATCATTTACACGCCAACGGTTGGCGCAGCATGTGAGAACTTCTCAAATATTTACCGTCGTGGTCGTGGTCTGTTTATCTCATACCCGAACCGTGACCGTATCGATGATCTACTGAATAATGCGACAAACCACAACGTTAAAGTTATCGTGGTTACGGATGGTGAGCGCATTCTTGGTTTGGGAGACCAAGGCATCGGTGGCATGGGTATTCCAATTGGTAAGCTAGCACTTTACACAGCGTGTGGCGGCATTAGCCCAGCTTACATGCTACCAATCGTGCTCGATGTGGGTACCAACAACCCTCAACGTCTTGCTGACCCAATGTACATGGGCTGGCGTCACCCTCGTATCACAGGTGCTGACTACGATGCATTCGTTGAAGAGTTCATCCAAGCGGTTCAACGCCGTTGGCCTGATGCATTAGTTCAGTTCGAGGATTTCGCACAAAAGAACGCAATGCCACTGCTTGAGCGTTACAAAGATCGCATCTGTTGTTTCAACGATGACATCCAAGGCACAGCAGCCGTAACGGTTGGCTCTCTACTTGCAGCATGTAAAGCAGCAAACAGCAAACTGTCAGATCAGCGTATTACCTTCTTAGGTGCGGGTTCTGCAGGTTGTGGTATTGCTGAAGCTATCATTGCTCAAATGGTGTCTGAAGGTATCAGCGATGCACAAGCTCGCTCTCAAGTTTACATGGTTGACCGTTGGGGTCTGCTACAGGAAGGCATGCAAAACCTACTTGATTTCCAACAGCGTCTTGTTCAAACCAACGAAAACACTAAAGACTGGGAAAGCGACGGCACTGGTTTCTCTCTACTGGACGTTGTTCGCCACGCGAAGCCAACCGTATTGGTTGGTGTATCTGGTGCTCCAGGTCTATTCAGTAAAGAAGTCATCAAAGAGATGAACCTGCACTGTGAACGCCCTATCGTGTTCCCACTGTCTAACCCAACAAGCCGTGTTGAAGCGACACCAAACGACATTATTCGTTGGACTGATGGCCAAGCACTTGTTGCGACAGGTAGCCCATTTGAGCCAGTAGTTCACAATGGCACGACTTACCCAATCGCTCAGTGTAACAACAGCTACATCTTCCCAGGTATTGGCCTTGGTGTATTAGCTGTGAATGCTTCACGCATCACTGACGAAATGCTAATGGAATCAAGCCGTGCACTTGCAACGTGTTCTCCACTAGCAATCAATGGCACAGGCGCTCTACTTCCACCATTAGAAGAAATCCACACTGTATCGAAGAAGATTGCTCTTGCTGTTGGTAAGAAGGCGATTGAACAGGGCGTTGCTCTAGAGATCACTGAAGAAGCACTGCAACAAGCGATTGACCAGCACTTCTGGCAGCCAGTTTACCGTCGCTACAAGCGCACGGCATTCTAATAAAGCGTGCTGCGCTCTCAATAAAGCGTACTGCGCTTGGAATAAAGAGCGTTAATTCCTCTTCTAAGAGCCTCTGCCATTGCAGGGGCTTTTTTCTTTACACTGTCTTGTCTTTTTAACTGATTTTTCTCATTTTTATTTGGTATTATCGAGCACTCAAAAAATAATGCTCAGTCAAAGGACTATGCCGAGAGTGAAATTCAATTCTCACATTTGCCGAAACTACTTACTAAAAACATACAAAAAACTGCAAGGTTTTCTGTATGGCTCATTTATTGTGTTCTTGGTAGGCAGCGCTGCGGTTATTGCGATCGATTATTGGGTTTCATGGCAAGCGGAAGATCGCATCATCTACGATATTGATGAAGTGCCCGAGCTTGAGGTTGCAGTTGTGCTTGGCACAAGCAAATATTTGGGTAGAACACTCAACGACTATTATAAGCACCGAATTGAAGCGGCGATTGAGCTGTTCGATCGTGAAAAAGTGGACCAATTTCTACTGAGTGGCGATAACGCTCATCGCTCTTACAATGAGCCGTGGACGATGAAGCGCGACTTGTTGAAAGCAGGCGTCCCCGATGAACGTATCAATCTCGACTACGCGGGGTTCAGAACCTTAGACTCGATTGTTCGCGCCAAAAAGATATTCGATACCGATAACTTCCTGATCATCACTCAAAAATTCCACTGTGAAAGAGCGCTATTCATCGCCAATTCTTACGATATTCACGCGCAGTGTTTAGCCGTTTCAGGACCAACCCACCATTCCGGAACCACGATACGTTTACGTGAAGTGTTTGCGCGTACCAAAGCATTCCTTGATCTGTATATCATGGGGACAACGCCAAAGTTTCTTGGCCCTAAAGAGCCTATTCAACCGAGCCCAAAACCGGAATCATTTCCGATTCCAAACCCTATTACTGACCCCACTGTAAACCCTGTTGTCGACCCTACAACAAGCCCGATTGCAGCCCCTGAAGAGACCGATGTGTAGAAAACTACACATTTTGAATTTGTTGCCTCACACTTCCCCATTGTTAAGCAAAAACACACCAACACTCCTTTATTAACTTGAGTAACATTCTTCCAACAAAGTCTGACCCTACATCAAGCTATATACCTCGAAAATAATAAGCACGACTCAATGAAGTCGTGCACCAATAAAACGAGGATAAACAAAAGGAGCGTCTTATGACGGCACTTGTTACTACACTGAAACACTGGTTGTTTACCCGCAACAGCATGATATTAATTGGTAATTTCACGCTATTTGCTGTTTTGCTTAATACCCTGCCATTCGAAGCGCAAGTGAATACAGGTTTAAGTATTCTCGTGTTCGTTGCCATTCTATGGTTAACAGAAGCGATTCACGTCAGCATCACCGCTTTGCTCGTTCCCCTATTGGCTGTCTTGTTTGATGTATTCAACACGCCCGCAGCGCTGGCTAACTTTTCAAACCCAATCATCTTCTTGTTCATGGGTGGCTTCGCATTAGCAGCCGCACTGAACAAACAAGAGCTAGATAAAGCGATTGCTGACAAAGTACTGCTGATTGCAAAAGGCAGAATGTCGGTCGCTGTGTTCATGTTGTTCGGTGTGAGTGCCGGTCTATCAATGTGGATCTCAAACACAGCCACCACTGCAATGATGCTTCCTCTTGTTCTTGGCATCATGAACAAAGTCGACCAAAGTGAAGACCGCAACACCTACGTGTTCGTGCTATTGGGTATCGCTTACTGTGCATCTATCGGTGGTATCGCAACCCTAGTAGGTAGCCCACCGAACGCTATCGCTGCAGCAGAAGTTGGCCTTAGCTTCACAGAGTGGATGGCACTTGGCCTGCCAATCTCGATGATTCTATTGCCAATCGCAATGTTGATTCTTTACGTGATGACTAAGCCAAAACTAAACCACAAGTTCGAGCTAGACCACGCGCCAGTAGAATGGACAAACAGCAAGAAAATCACACTGTCTATCTTCCTACTCACCGTGACTCTGTGGATTTTTGGTAAACCAATCAACGCAATGATCGGTGGCTTCTCTAAGTTCGATAGCTTAGTTGCAATTGGTGCAATCGTACTGCTGGGCGCTTCTAGAGCGGTAGAATGGAAAGATGTTGAAAAGACAACCGACTGGGGTGTATTGATTCTATTCGGTGGTGGTATCTGTCTAAGTAACATCCTTAAAGCGACTGGTACCAGTGTATTCCTAGCGCATTCATTAAGTGGTTTCCTAGAGACAGCAGGCGTTCTGCTAACAATTCTAGCGGTAGTCGCGTTCGTGGTATTCCTAACAGAATTTGCGAGTAACACAGCAAGTGCAGCATTGTTAGTACCTGTATTCGCCACCATTGCTGAAGCATTAGGTATGTCGCCAGTTATCCTGTCTGCATTAATCGCTGTCGCTGCATCTTGTGCCTTCATGTTACCTGTTGCAACACCACCAAACGCGATTGTATTTGGCTCAGGTCATATCAAGCAGAAAGAGATGATGCGAATCGGTATGGTTCTAAACCTAGTTTGTATCCTAGTGCTAACACTGTTCGCTTGGATCTTCTGGTAAGCACGAACGTCCTATAAGCGCATACTTACAGGAATGCTCCCCCTAAACGGGTTGAACTTCCCCCGGTTCAACCAAGACAAAAATGCCCGTTCAGCGTAAGCAAGCACTGAACGGGCACATAAAAACAAGAAACGCTTTTCCCTTTTGGTGGCCCCGCGCCACCTTTTTTGTTTTTGGCTTTTGGCTTTTGGCTTTTGGCTTTTGGCTTTTGGGAGAAGAACCATAAAAACGCCACATATGCACATGTGGCTTATAAACTCATCAAAACAATTTTCAGATTAGTGACTCAAGATCACCTGATTTCGACCTGAATGCTTCGCTTGATATAAAGCTTCATCAGCGCGAGCAATGGTCTCTGTCACTCGCTCTTGTTTCATCTCAGCAACACCAATACTGCATGTCAGTGGATCGCCATGAACCCAAAGGTGCTGGCTGACTAAGAGTCGGATTTTCTCAGCCTTTCGTTGTGCTTCGCCAAGATCAGTCTCCGGACAAAAAACAATAAACTCTTCACCACCCCACCTCACCAACTTATCGGAAGCGCCGATCGAACTGCCGACCACCATACTGAACTCTCGTAAAATATCGTCGCCCATTTGGTGTCCGTACTTGTCATTCACGCTCTTGAAATAGTCGATATCAAGATACAACATACTTAGCTTTCCATGCCCCTGCTTAACCTGCTGAGACTGCATTTTTAGCCAATCACGAATAGCGTGACGATTTAAAACTCCAGTTAATTCGTCTCGATGAGCCATTTCCGAGAATTCGAAATTCTGTTCTCTCAATGCTCGATTGACGTTCTTTAAGTGATGATGTCTTTTCTCTGCGATCACCATGCGCTTTCTGGAAGTATGTAATTCTGATACCAAAAATACGCTGCCTGTTCCAACCCAAACAAACAGTAAAATAAGGAACAAGCTTTCGCCTGAAATATAAGATCCCTCGAACTCAATACTACGGATAACAATTCGATGGTGGCCAAGCTTTGCACCAGATGCAGTAGCAAATTCAACCATATTCACATTCGAAAACTCAGGTGCTGAGTGCTCTAACGCAATATCGTTATCCGCTAACCACCATGTCATTACTTGCAGGTTTTTGATCGGAATCTCAATCACACCGCCATCAACGCCTGGAGAAAACTCCATCCCGTTGTATTTATGCGTGTACTCGTCATCAGGAACCGAATAAGCAGGATTATAATTACGCAGGTAAGTTCGCAAACGACCGCTAGAATCGGCCTCCGCATGGTAATCAATATTGACTCTAAAGGTGTGGTACTGAGAAAGGTCAAGGCCAGTGGTAATGTCTGGGTTGATACGAATCGATAGGCCGCAATAAGGCCACGGATACTCAGACTTTTTAAGCTCACAGTCGAGAATATACTGGCCATTTTGATAAGATAATTGGGACGTACTGACGCCTCTATCCACTTGATCGCTGGTCGCGATAAACTCATATTTATCAGGGGTTATTGCTGTTATCACACGATTTCCGCTCACACGGTAATACTGCACAATGGCAAGCGTTGCGATAACGAGAAAGATAACAATCTTATGGATCCACTTCACGTCTAAGCTTCCGGCTTAAGATCCCTATAGTTGGGATTTCACGATAAAAAACAAGTCAGATAAATTAGTGATCTTGATACCAATAAATCACTAAAAAACGTTATATCACGGCTGAACAAAATGTCATACTATATTTTTATGCCTATATTTCATTCAGATTATTTACATCGAGAATCAAGTAATATTGCGTATAAAAACAGGTACCATTTGTTATACTCATCGCATAATCATCGTTAACCGTACTGCCTGCTCGCAGCGCAATCGAGTCGACGAAATAATAATCAAAATACAACGAGTAATGTCATGTCTTTATTAGCAAAAGGTACACTCAAAAAGATGAGTGCTTCCCTTGATGGCGCGGTTACCTACCGTTTGCCTGTAGGCGAAGAGTTTGTAGAGCTAAACCCTCTGATTGGTAAAACCATCAACCTCACTCACACTGGCAATATTTTTTGCTGCTCATGTGGTAAGAAAACCAAGAAAAGCTACTCTCAAGGCCACTGCTTTGTGTGCATGAAAAAGCTAGCAAGCTGCGACATGTGCATCATGAAACCAGAGACGTGCCACTACGATGAAGGCACTTGTCGTGAGCCTCAATGGGGCGAAGAGAACTGCATGGTTGATCACTTCGTTTACTTATCGAACACATCAAGCCTAAAGGTAGGTATCACTCGCCATACTCAAATACCAACCCGTTGGATTGACCAGGGCGCGACTCAAGGTTTACCTATCTTGAAGGTAAAAACACGTCAGATTTCTGGCCTGATCGAAGTTGAATTAGCAAAGCACATTGCTGACAAAACCAACTGGCGCACACTACTAAAAGGCGACGGTGACGATATGGAACTGGTAGAGAAAGCAAAAGAGCTGCTTCCATTGGTTGAAGATAAGATCCAAGAGATCAAAGCAAAATTCGGTGATGATGCCATCGAAGTACTAAGTGAGAACATCACCTCACTGAGCTACCCAGTAGAACAGCACCCAGTGAAGATTGTTTCTCATAACTTTGATAAGAACCCTGAGGTATCTGGTGTGCTGCAAGGCATTAAAGGCCAATACCTAATCCTAGATACGGGCGTGATTAACATCCGTAAATTCGGTTCTTACGAAGTTGAGGTTTCTGCTTAATCAGCAGAGCGCCATCACAAGTGAGATACAAAAATGCCCTGAGGCTTCTGCTTCAGGGCATTTTTCATTCCAGATGAGACGATCTGCTTTAATAAAGCAACGTACAAAGACTAGAGCGCGACCATATCTCCATCCACACAGTTTTTACCATTGGCTTTAGCTCGATAGAGTGATTGATCGGTTAGATTAACCAAGGCATCGATCGTCATGCGCTCTTCACACGCAAGGCTATCACTCATACCAATACTAACGCTCGAATTGAATCGAGTCTGTTCATCGATTTTAAACTCTGCTTGATTAAACTGTTGACGAATTTGTTCAGAGATTTCATGTGACATTTCTGACGTTGCATTTGGAAGGAAGACGATGAACTCTTCACCACCCCAGCGACCCGCAACACCGCCCACACTCTCAACACTGCGCTTAGTAATATTAGCCAACGCACAGATCACCTCGTCACCGACCATGTGACCGTATGTATCATTAATCGATTTAAAATCATCAATATCGAGCAGCATACACACAAGGTGATTGTCAGAGGTCATGTGTTCTCTAAACCACTCATAAATAGCTCGACGATTGAGTAAGTCCGTCATCTCATCGTAATTCGCTTGATGCACGAGCTGCTTTTCTAGCATCACTTTCTGGGTGACATCTTCAAGCACAACCTGCATGGCTGGCTTACCTTCCCAGATAACTGCGTTGTCATAGATATTGAAAAATCGATGGACACCATCCAAGCCGATATTCTCAACCACATTACTGGTACCCGACGGCTCACCCGACATGACAGTCTGGTAACGTTGATAAATACTTTCTACGTTTTGTTTTGGCACCAAATCAAGAATAGAGTCGAGCTGCAATACCTGCTCTATCGACTTGCCACCTTGTAAGTTCACCCAAGATTGGTTAACCATCAAAGGTTTAAAATCTCGGTGTACCAATATTCCCTGTCCCGATTGCATGATCATATCGCGATACATTTGGTCTTGTTTGCGGACAATATTCTGCAGCTGAATAGCTGGGCTAAGGTCAATAACGGTCACTTGTAGCGCCGGTCTTCCCTGCCACTCTGTGACATGATCAATAGAAAAAACCGTGAACTCTCTGCCGTTGCGGTCCACATTGGTAAAGGTGTGAACTTGCGGGTCTCGTTGACCACTAACCGTTTCAAGATAGTTTTGGTAGGCGAGAACATGGAACTCTTCGGGAATTAGATCCAGAAAGCTGTCAATATTGGCCAATAATTCTTCGGGAGATTGGTAACCATAAATACGAGCATAGTTAGCATCGACACTAACCACATTCATATCTTGAATGATTATCACACCGTAAGTGGATTCAAAATTTATAGAAAACATTGCCAACTCCGCAATCTAGCTACACTTCATAAAATGGAGCATAACAACACGCCCTGCCAACGCTTCCATATAATCTCTTACGCGCTTAGGGACATTAATACAAACCGTAGTATATCGTACTGCTGACCGCTTCTCTACAATTCAATCGCTAGCACGACTTAGTAAAAGTAGACAAGTCTCTCAATCTGATTACGCGCGCCAAAAAACAGAAATAGATAAGCTATGGCTATGTAATGATTCAATTTTTTATTTTTCACATCAGTTGAAGAACACAAGCTGCTCACCACGAACTTCAATCGCACTTTTTACTCATCCCAGCCAGAGAGGTAATCGACTAAGAAGTCTATCGCAAGCCGCGCTCGTTGAGGCAGAAAGCGTCGGTTCTGATAAACAATCCAACTGCTTGTCCCCGAGCCCCAATACTCTTCTAACACAGGAACGAGTTTTCCATTGCTAAGGCCACCATTGAAGCTGCTTTTAGGAAGATAAACGATACCAAGCCCCTCTTCGCAAGCTTTCAGTACCGCGCTTGAATTGTTGCTTCTCCAACGGCCATGAACTCTGACTGCAGTTAGTGGATTTCCATCTTTCTCGAATAACCATTGGTCACTGTTAGCGATAATACAGCTGTGCAGCTTGAGTTGTTCTGGGTTCGCTGGCGCACCAAACTCAGCAATGTAACCTTTGCTTGCTGCCGCGGCCATTGGGCGATCAACCAGCTTTCTTGCCACCAGCCCTGAATCGTCTAATCGACCATAACGAATCGCGAAATCGATACCATCTTCGATGAAGTTAACCATCTTGGTATTGAAATTCATTTCTATGGTGAGCTCAGGATGATCTTTGGCAAACTCCATCAGCGCCGCCGCGACATGATTTTCTGCAAACGCGCCTGCGGCACTCACACGCAAAGTACCGCTAAGCTGAGTTTGTTGAGAAGTCACTTGTTCGTTCGCTTGCTGAAGCCCTATTACTAAGTCTTTGCACTGCTGATAATAGGTGTGACCCGATTCAGTCAGGCTCACCATTCGTGTAGAGCGTGCAAGCAACGCCACACCCACTCTCTCTTCTAATCTTGAAACTTGGCGACTGACATGACTGGTACTGCAACCCAGTTGTTTTGCTGCTGCAGAAAAGCCGTGGCACTCGGCTACTGCAACAAACTCATTAATCCCTTCAAAGCTGTCCATACTTCACCTGTTTACATCTAACGAATTCACATCCGACTAATTCACACCCACTATTGCTATATAGCAATAATGTTTTGCCTACTCGGCATATTATCACTCAAATGGTTTACTACTACTATTACAGGTAACGAAACAGCGGCACCTCTATCAATAAAACGGATGTCTGTCTTAGAAACGCGGATGTCTAAACAACGACGCTGAAACCAAACAAACGTGCTCAAAGGGACGAATCATGAAAAAAATACTAATACCTGTAACTAACCACGCAACACTAGGCGATACAGATCAAGCGAACGGTACTTACGCGCCTGAACTGACTCATGCTCTGAAAGAGATCTTGGCTGCGGGTTTTGAGTACGACATCGCTTCTATCAAGGGTGGTAAAGGTCCGTTGTATGGGACAGATATTGAAGGGGATTCAGTAAACGCGGAGATCTTGGCTGATGATGACTTCCAAAACCGTATTAACAATACGATCCCTGTAAGCCAAATTAATGCAGAAAGCTACGATGCTATCTTCTACCCAGGCGGGTTCGGCTTGCTTTCAGACCTATCAACTAACGAGCAGTTTGCTGCTATTGCGGCTAAACATTATGAAGATGGCGGTGTGATCGCATCAGTATGTCACGGCCCTGCGGCGCTGCTTCCGATTGTTCTGAGCAACGGTGAAAAATTACTAAGCTCTAAATCGGTGACTGGCTTTACTCGCGAAGAAGAGATCGACTTTGGCACCATCAACGACATTCCATTCCTACTGGAAGAGTCTCTTGCTCGTAGCGCTGCGCGTTTCAACAAGGTTCAACCTTGGCAAGAACTTGTGATTGTTGATGAGCGAGTGATTACAGGCCAGAACCCAACCAGCGCACACGCTGTAGGTGCAGCTCTGGTTAAACAACTTTCTTAGTTAAATTAATCGCTTAGTTAAATCAATGGCTTAATAGAATAACTGCCGTTGAACAAACAAGCTCAGTCAAACAAAAAGAGCATACTTCCACCTCAATATTATTGAGAGAAGCATGCTCTTTTCTAATTCTGTAACCATCTAGGTGTTAGTTACTTCTTGCTAGTGACTTCGCAAGATCCCTTCAAGCACATTGAACAGCAAGTCGATCTCTTCAATCGAGTTGTAATGCATACAACCAATACGCACCACGCCCTGCTCTTCAATACCCAACTGCTTCACCAACCCTAATGCATAGAAGTGTCCGTTCCAAACACAGATATTATGTTCACCCAACTTCTTGGCGATGAACTCTGGAGAATGGTTTTCAAAGGTAATCGCAAACGTTGGCGTTCTTAAATTCGAATCAAACTCGGTTTTCCCGTAAAGCGTTGCCCCTTCAAGGTCGGCCAAGCGTTTAAGGAAGTACTCACTGAGTTGGCTCTCGTGCTTATTATACAGCGCGTAGCTTTGCTCTAAACGAGAACGCAATGAATCGGCTGGATCACCTAACTGCGCCAAGTAATCCACCGCCGCAATCACACCGGCAAGGCCTTCAAAGCTTTGTGTTCCTGTTTCAAATCGACCTGGGCCAATGTTAGTGGCAGGCTCTACCTTGTAAGGCTTTAACGTATGCAGCCATTGAGGTGCAATGTAAGCAATACCCACATGCGGGCCGAAGAACTTATAAGCTGAACACGCTAAGAAATCACAATTCAGTTGTTGAACATCGATCAGGTGGTGTGGCGCATAATGAACCGCATCAACATAAACCTGCGCACCGTGCTGATGTGCAAGCTCAATGACTTTCGCCATATCAACAATCGAGCCTGTGGTGTTCGAAGCAAACGTCACAGCAACAAGCTTGGTCTTCTCATTTAATAGAGACTCAAAGTGCGCCATGTCTAGGCTGCAATCCGATTCGTCGACACGAACTTGGCGAACAATCGCGCCTTTGTCGTCGGCCGCTTGCTGCCAGCTTGATACATTCGAGTAATGGTCTAACGCAGTGACGATAACTTCATCGCCCTCTTTCCAATCTCGGCTGATTGCACGGCTAAGCTGGAAGGTCAGTGAGGTCATGTTCGCACCGAACACAACGTTGCCAGAAGATTCAGCATTGAGTAGCGCTTGTGCCGCTTCTCGCGCTTGCTGCATTAAACCTGTGGTCTTTTGGCTAGAAAAGTAGTGACCGCCTAGGTTTGAATTAAAGTGCCCTAGGTATTCCGTCATAGATGCTAAAACATTTTCAGGGACCTGAGAGCCACCCGGCCCATCAAAAAAGGTCACCGGCTTACCATTATGGTATTGGCCTAGCGCGCTAAACTGCTGGCGCACATCATTAAGAGTGAAGGACATTGCGCGCATCCTTAGCCGTTAGAACAAACACATCCATGTAGCCCATCTCATCGTGGTCTATGGTACGAATCGGTTGTGCGTTATGCCAAAGCTTGCTGTCGGCCAGCATTGCGACTTCACCGTCTTCAAGCACTTTTCTAAAGAATGGCGCTTCATGTGAATCTTGGTACAGCATGATTTCGCCGCCCACAATGTTGTGTCGGTTAACGCCGATTAAAGCGATGTGGTCGAAGCCATCTTGGTGAACACCTTCTGGTGCAACCTGCGTTTCTTCAAAAATGGCAGCGATACGGATTTGGTGAATTTCGATTTCTTGCCCGTCTTCAAGTCCATTGGTTTCGATAAACAGTTCACACATCTCTTGCATGCCTTCGCTGCTTAAGATTGGTGCTTCAATTGGCTCGAATTGGCGAACAACGTCACCTTGAAAGTGATTAATGTCTTCAGACTGAACAAAGTTATGTTTGTCTAGCTCTACGACTTGTCCATTACTGAATTGAACCACCGAGTACCTTCTTAATCGAAACTGACCATCCGCATGCTCTGTGCTTGGAAGCTTAGAGAATGACGGTGACAACTCCTCAACTGCGTGGTTACTGAGGTGGGTAATATGTAGGGTATTTTCGTGAGCATGTAACATCATCGACTCCTTAATGATTGTTAATTAACTTTCGACATTTAACGTTTTGCTTACATAAAGGATACTTGAAGATCTTGCCAAATCAACATTAAACAATCATTTATCCCGTCAGATTTAATAATTCAGACACTAAATCTAACCTGAAATTCAAAAGCAGTGTATAACACCAGAATAAAAGATGACCAACTCTTAAAACTAGCACACTCCACTAGCTAGTTATAAATCCCTACAAATTTAAATTTAACGATATTATTAACTAGCATGTGATATTTCATATTGTGTCAGCCCTTTCGCTTCAATACGCCAGCCTCCTTGCATGAGTTCAGGTATCACACTCGTCATCATTCATTTCTATGCTTTTGCACAGCGAAATACGACCTACCTATCAATTGCCAAGCTATTGATTATTTACACAACAAACTGAAATTGGTTAATTTATGACTAAGCCAGAAACCAAACGCCTTTGCTTGCGCGTCTGGAACAGGTCGAGTTCGGGGGGAACTCGGCCGCCCCAAATGGCTCATTTCTTTTAAAAGCGCAACTTGATAGTTCTTTTAGTCTCGAAGATGTTTGAAGTGGAATGTCGCGGGTGGTAATTAATCGCGGTGTCTCAAAAACCTGAGCATGAGGTGCTTAGCTTTGGGTGCCGCGAGTTCATGGAAAGAATAGAAACGACATCTAACCTTAATGTTTCTAACGACGATCATGAACTTCAGCGATTTACCGAGGCTCACAAAGGTCATTTTTGAACCTTTTTCTTTCCATCTAGGTCAAAAATGGCCAATTTAGTCGGATTACTGCTGGATAGGTAACGTATAAGAGACGTATTATTGCTGCGTCTATTCAATTACTAAAAATAAAGCAACACATGCACACCACTACGCCAATAAAGAAATGCTCTGAAACCAATAACCTAACATTACGTTTAGAGCACAGAGACCTGCGAGCTAACCCTGAAGATATGCTGCTAGCTCTACACTGCTATACCAAAGGTTACCGCCACTTCATTGAATTAATTGGGCAGCAAATTGAACCCGATTCCGAATCAGTTTTTTTATTCGATCATGTTGAACGTGGTTCCATCAAGCTAATTAATAAGGTTGGTTATAAAGGCGGTGTTTTAGATTTTATTGCTTTACAACTAACCAAACTGCTACTTAATGATGCAACTGAGGATAACTTAGAGCAAAAGGCTCAAGAAATTGAACAAGAAACATCAGCCTTTTTAAAAAGTCATAACACATTTGCGGCTAATATAGTCGACCCTTATATTGACCGTATTTCTTTAGCCGAAGTGATGAATGATATATCTACCGGTGGAGAAATGCTTATGGATCAAGAGCATTTTGAGGTATCTGCAAACGAGTCATCTTCGAGCAATAAAGTATACAAGTTTGACCCTGGATTTAGATCTCATATCTCGATGGCAGACTTAAAGAAATCCCAACCAGAGCCCTTTAATGGCAAAGACACTATTATCGCAATCAAGCCCTGTAATATTGGGACTGGCTCTTGGTACGTAAAAAGTATCATTTCTCAAAGACAATTTTTCGTGAAGATAGTTGATCATGAATGGCTTAGTAAGTACCAATCTGGAAAAATGGCAGTAGTAAGAGCAAACGATCTAATTCGTGTAAACTTGATTTGTGATGTGGTTGTTAGCTCATCTGGAAACACTCGAAACGCTAATGCAATTATTAACCACGTTCATAGCGTCGAACGTGACAAGTTTATTAGTTCGGACAGTCAAGCAAATCTATTTGAATGAAAAAGTTTCTAGCAAGCTACATTTTTATACTTGTGCCTTTCGTTATTTTATTGGTAACGAAGTTAGCTACATCAAAACCAATGGAGATTCTGACATCTACAGATTGGTCTGTAGCTAGTTTCATGATGATTGCTCAATCACTAGGAATCATCATATGTGACTCTAATGGAAGCAAAAACATAAACTCACAAGGGTTGCTTATTTTTATCGGTTTAACAATTATTCTTTTGATTCTTTGTGGAGGGGTTTATGCGTATTCTCTTATAAACCCAGAGAGTGTGTTTAGTTACATCCAACCAGTTATTTTTGCTTTGTCATCTTTTTGGTTAGTTATCGCTTACAAAACGAGCGATTTTTTGAAAAAAGCAGCTAGAGATTAAACAAAGCATCAAGTACTAAAATCCGAATCTACTCACAACAGGTTCGGCTCTTTGTTTATCGATATGACCAAAACGGAAAACGAATTTAATAAAACAAGTAATCTTTCTATTTTAATTGAATCAAGTTATCAACTCTCCCATAAACAAAAGGCAATAGGTTAAGTAACTTTTCGATACTAGAATTGTTCAAATGATTTCTAAAGAGCTTACTTAGCGAGCAACATTGAAGTTGCATCAAGATCGATTTCACAATAGGCAAGTGTAAGATTTGGCTAACTAAAAAAGCCCACCTCATACATAAATCATAGTCATAGCCCTCTCACCAACACCGCCAAAGCCTTTTGGTGATTTCACTGATCCTCCCGCCACGAAAACGTTTGTCTCGATTAAGTTCTAAACTATAACGATTAATTACACTTCAGCCCTTGTTTAACCTTTTATTGCCTCCATATTTTCCATACAATCCTAAGCGATTATAAATAAAAACAATTTCAATTTCGGAGTCCTCATGAGCGACGTAAAGCACTGTAATTTATTGATTCTTGGTTCTGGCCCTGCTGGCTATACAGCTGCAGTTTACGCTGCTCGTGCAAACCTAAACCCAGTACTTGTTACAGGTATGCAGCAAGGTGGTCAGCTTACAACCACAACAGAAGTAGAAAACTGGCCGGGTGATGCTGAAGGTTTAACGGGCCCTGCTCTAATGGACCGCATGAAAGAGCACGCAGAGCGCTTTGAAACAGAGATCCTGTTCGACCACATTAACGAAGTCGACCTATCAAACCGCCCTTTCCGTCTTAAAGGCGATTCTGGTGAGTACACGTGTGATGCATTAATCATCTCAACGGGTGCATCAGCTAAGTACCTAGGTTTAGATTCTGAAGAAGCATTCAAAGGCCGTGGCGTTTCTGCTTGTGCAACGTGTGATGGTTTCTTCTACCGCAACCAGAAAGTGGCGGTTGTTGGTGGTGGTAACACCGCTGTTGAAGAGGCACTTTACCTGTCGAACATCGCGTCTGAAGTTCACCTAGTTCACCGCCGTGACACGTTCCGCGCTGAAAAGATTCTAGTGAAGCGTTTAATGGACAAAGTAGAGAACGGCAACATTGTTCTTCACACTGATCGCACGCTAGACGAAGTTCTAGGTGACGACATGGGCGTAACGGGCGTTCGTATTAAAGATACTCAGTCTGATAAGACAGAAGACATCGAAGTAATGGGTGCATTCATTGCTATCGGTCACCAACCAAACACTGAAATCTTCAAAGGCCAAGTGGATATGAAAGATGACTACATCATCGTTCAGTCAGGTCTTGAAGGTAACGCGACACAAACCAGTATCCCAGGCGTGTTCGCTGCGGGTGATGTAATGGACCACAACTACCGCCAAGCAATCACTTCTGCTGGTACAGGTTGTATGGCTGCACTGGATGCTGAACGCTTCCTAGATGGCCTTAACGATAAGTAAATCTGAGATTGCAGATTTAAATATCGAAGCCCTCACCTCAGTAGATGCAGGGCGTCATCACATTTTGTTGTAAATCCCTAGAGCCCAGTGGTATATCCACTGGGCTTTCTTTTGTATACTAGCCGCCCTCAACAAATAATAATTATCATTAAGCCTTCATAATGGATAAGAAAAAACAACGCAGCTTGAACAAGTGGCTTAAGCAACAGAGTAAGTTAGCGAAACGCTGGCTTATGATTGCAATTAGCCTTGGCGTACTTTCAAGCGTGTTCTTAATTGCTCAAGCAGCTCTTCTCGCCTCTATTCTTCACCAGCTGATCATCGAAAATGTCGATAAATCTGAACTGGTTGGTCATTTCGCAGGCTTGGCATTATCGGTCGTTGGCCGTGCTGGCTGTACATGGGGACGTGAAATCGCAGGTTATCGCTGTGGTGAACAAATCCGTGTCTACATAAGGCAACTCATCCTAGATAAATTACGTGAGTTAGGCCCTGCTTACATTAAAGGTAAACCTGCCGGTACGTGGGCAACCCTGTTGCTAGAACAAGTAGAAGACATGCAAGACTTCTTCTCTCGTTACCTGCCTCAGATGTCTCTGTCGGTAATGATTCCATTCATTATTTTGGTTGTGGTGTTCCCAGTAAACTGGGCAGCAGGACTGATCTTCTTGATTACTGCTCCACTAGTGCCGATGTTCATGGCGCTTGTGGGTATGAAAGCGGCCGATGCAAACCGTAAAAACTTCAAAGCGCTGCAGCGTCTTTCAGGTCACTTTTACGACCGTTTGCAGTCAATGACGACTATTCGTCTATTTGATCGCACCAACGCTGAAACAGAAGTACTTAAAGGTGCATCTGAAGTGTTCAGAACGCGCACGATGGACGTGTTGAAAATCGCTTTCTTGTCTTCTGCGGTACTTGAGTTCTTCACGTCGATCTCTATCGCGATGACGGCGGTTTACTTTGGTTTCACCTACATCGGTGAGCTTAACTTCGGCCACTACGGCGCAGGTATTACACTATTCGCAGGTTTGTTTATCCTTATCTTAGCGCCAGAGTTTTACCAACCTCTACGTGACTTAGGTACGTTCTACCACGCGAAGCAACAAGCGGTGGGCGCGGCCGAAAGTATTGTCGAGTTCCTAGAAACCGATATTACTAAGGTTAAATCAGGTGACACTCAACTAGACCCAGCTCAAGGCATCAATATTGAAGCTACCGACCTAAAAGTGTTAAGCCCTGAAGGTGTTCAATTAGTTGGTCCTATCTCGTTCGCACTGAACACTCGCCAATCGACTGCGTTAGTTGGCCCAAGTGGTGCGGGTAAAACAAGTTTGATCAATGCCATCCTTGGTTTCATGCCTTATGAAGGAAGCTTGAAAATCAATGGCGTTGAACTGCGTGATTTAGACTTGGCATCTTGGCGTAAGACGATCAGCTGGGTTGGTCAAAACCCACTGTTGCTTCACGGCAGCATTCGTGACAACGTCACTCTAGGTAAGCAAGATATTACCGATCAAACAGTTCAAAACGCACTTGAGCAATCTTTTGCTAACGAGTTTGTAAACGAGCACGGCTTGGATTACATGATTTCTGATCGTTCAGGAGGCCTATCTGTTGGTCAATCTCAGCGTTTGGCTTTGGCTCGCGCAATGATTCAAGACGGTCAATTCTGGTTGCTTGATGAACCGACTGCCAGCCTAGACACTCGTAGTGAACAGCTCGTGATGAAAGGCATCAACAGCAACATCGAAAGTCGCACTGCCCTGCTTGTGACGCACCAACTTGCTCCTCTTAAATCAGTCGATAATATTCTGGTTATGCGCGATGGTGGTCTGGTTGAACAAGGTCATTACTCTCAGCTTTCGACTGCGGGTGGTTTGTTTGAAGAGATGCTGAACGCGAACTTAGCTCAACAAGATAATAAGGGTAATTTAGATGCGTGATTTACTGCCTTACCTGAAACTCTATAAAAAGCATTGGTTTGGCCTATCGCTAGGCATGCTATTGGCTTTTGCTACTCTATCGGCTTCTATCGGCTTGTTAACGCTATCAGGCTGGTTCATTTCAGCTTCTGCGGTTGCGGGCCTGACGATTGCGCGTGAAACCTTCAACTATATGCTACCGGGTGGCGGTGTACGTGGTTTGGCAATGAGCCGTACTGCGGGTCGTTGGGGTGAACGTGTTGTCAGCCACAATGCAACATTCAAATTGTTAACCGATCTGCGTATCTTCTTCTTCAAGAAGCTTGCTCCGCTGATCCCAGGTCGTATCTCAAACCTTCGTGATGCTGACCTTCTCAACCGCTTGGTCGCTGATGTAGATGCCATGGATCACGTGTACTTACGTTTAGTAAGCCCAGTGACGGTTGGTGTGTTCGGGATTTTCTTCCTGACTCTGTTCTTGATGTGGTTCGATAGCTCACTAGGTTTGATCTTAGGTTCTATCCTTCTGATCATGCTGTTGGTTTGGCCAATCTTGTTCTACAAGCTAGGTAAACGTAACGGTGGTGAGCTGACACAGAACAAAGCTGATCTTCGTGTGACTACGCTAGATTGGATTGAAGGCTACAGCGAACTGACTCTGTTCGGTGCAGAAGAACGTTACCGTAATGCGATTCTAGAAACACAGCAGAAGCTGATGGCGAATCAGTTTGTGAATGCTAACCTAACCGGTATGGCGTCAGCAGCTCTGATGCTGTTCAACGGTTTGACATTGGTTCTTATGCTTTGGCTTGCGGCTGACGGCGTGGGTGGTAATGCACCAGACCCGTTCATCGCGCTAATGGCATTCGCAACTATGGCAAGCTTCGAGCTGCTAATGCCAATTGCAGGTGCGTTCCAGCATTTAGGGCAGACTCTGTCTTCTGCGCGTCGCTTGAACGAAGTTATTTTGTCGGAACCTGAAGTTCAGTTTGCTGAAGAGAAACTCGACATCAACAAGCCGCTTGATATTACGTTCTCAAACGTGACGTTCAACTACCCTGATTCTGAGCGCAGTGTTCTGAACGCTGTAGACCTAACGATTCCTGCCACACACAAGGTTGCGATTGTTGGTCAAACGGGTTCAGGTAAATCGACTTTGATTCAGCTACTGACTCGCTACTGGGATCCTAAAAAGGGCTATATCTCAATCGCGGGCATTGAACTGACGCAGTGGAACGAATCACAGCTTCGTGAATCAATCAGTGTGGTAAGCCAGCGTGTCGACATTCTAAATGGCACTTTGCGTGACAACTTGTTGATTGCAAGACCAGAAGCCACCGATGATCACTTAGCGAACATCCTTAAAGACGTTGGCCTAGAAAAGCTGCTTGAGAACAACGCGCTTGATAGCTGGTTAGGTGACGGTGGTCGTCAACTGTCTGGTGGTGAGAAGCGCCGTATCGGCATCGCACGTGCCATTCTTCATGACGCCCCTATCCTGCTTCTTGATGAGCCAACAGAAGGCTTAGATAAGCAAACTGAGCAAAGCATCATGACTCTTTTCGAGAAGCACTTCGAAGGCAAGACGGTTATCTTCATCACGCACCGTTTGATTGGTCTGGAATCGATGGATTCTATCGTTCTGATTGAACAAGGCGAGATTGTTGAAAACGGCTCTCATGAGAAACTGTTAAACGAAGCAGGACGTTATTTCCAACTGCGTCAGGCAATCTAGTCGCTTCATTGATGACAAAGAAACATCCAAAGCCCGAGTCCATACTCGGGCTTTTTTATTATCTATCGATTTTTCTGCATCTCAAGAGGTCCCCTTCCCATTCGACTCACCGTCACGTTCTCGCCTTCAACGAACAAGAAATAGCCTCAAAGTAATTTTCAAATCATGAGCTTAAGCAAAACAGCGCTAATGAAGAGCTTATTGAGAGCTGTGATATCGTCATCGCCAACATGACACCTTTCAGAGGCGCGAGCTGCGATGTGGGTACAGCCTATGAGATGGGCTTTGGTAAAGCGCTAGGTAAAACGGTACTTGCCTACAGCAACAACTCAAATCTTTTCCTAAAAAGAAACCTAGACCAACTGCCAAATGCTAAGCAAGTCGATGAGCAAACCTATGTGGATGGCATTGGTATGACGCTAGAAAACTTTGGCTTAATTGATAACCTAATGCTAGATAACGCAGTATCAGGCCCGATAGAATTAGAGAATGTTGGCGTGTTTTATGATCAAACAGACGTGTATCGTAACCTACGTGCGTTCATCCGTTGTCTAGAACAGCTAAAGAACGACGCTAAGGCAGCGTAAATCGCTATCTAAACTGAATGACATTGATTCTCCCAGCATCCTCACAATGCCGGGAGAATTTTTTGTAAATATTGAGAGGAAAACTATGAGCGAGATTTGCATGATGTCTCTTACAAGAGACGAAGTAGCGAAACGTAAAAACTATGATGCGATCAAAGCGTCATTTGATGATTTATGGTCTTCGATTAACTCAAACGAAAACGCCAACGTTAGTATTTGTACCAGTGAAGGGACTTGTCTTTTTGTGGATCGAGAACAGCAGCATTACAACATTAAGCTTAATGTTGATCAGATTGAAATTCAGAAAGCGAACTGTAATCATCTATTGGAATACTGATAGCCCTTCCCTCCTAAACTAGTCTGTTTAAAGTCACTCAAATAGCACTCACCCAATCGACTCCACGGACTAAAAAGCTAACCTCTCATACGAGAGGTTAGTGAACTAAAACAAAAGACAGTTCAGTTAAGGGGAATCGATACATTGCCTGTTTTTGCACACTGCTTTACACGTCTATGAGTTAAGCGCTCTTGCTCTTATTTTCTTAATCAGGTGAGCATTTTGACGAAACGTCTCATCGGGCTTTGTCTCACTTGGTTTAGGCATATTTACCGGGTATGACTTAGGAAGGTCTAGATAATAACCCTGATAATAATCAGCCCCATATCGATCCGCAGTTTGATAATTTTCGACATTTTCAATGCCCTCAAAGATCACCTTGATCCCTTTTAGGCTAGTGATGGTGTTCAGCTCTTCAAGCAGGTTATTCTCGATTGATTCGCTCATACCAAATTCGATCAGCATTTCTCTACTGACTTTGATGTAATTGGGCTGTACTATCGTCATGCGGCTGTAGCCAGACCACCCCGTACCAAAGTCGTCTAATGCGAATGATATGCCGATACTCTTCAAGTACTCAGTGCCCTTGTGTAAGCTTTCAATATCCGCGAGTGGGCAGTAATCCTCGACAATCTCAACGACTATCTGATTAAGGTCAATCTGCTCTTCTTCGATTAACGGTAGGTACAAATTGTTTAAATCATGCTCGTGTGAAAAGTATTTAAAGAAACAAGGTGTCACGTTGAGGAATAACTTGGTATCACGATCATAGATGCTCGATTGTCTGAAATTTCTTAAATGCATAATATTAAGAAAGAACTTAAATCCGAACTCTGACTTTTCACCAAAACCCTCGAGTATTTTAAAGAACCTCTTGATGTTGACTTTTTCACCTTGCTTCTCAATTCGGCAAAGCGCTTCATAGCCAAACACGGTTTGAGAATCATCGCTGATGGATTGAAATACACTGTGTACTTTGAATCCAGCTATAGTCATCTCGTATCGACGATGTTCTGAGTTCCACTCAAGCATAGGTGATCAACATTTGCTTGGTTTAGAGCAGCACAGAGGCTGAATAGAGTCCAATAAGATTGATTCTGCCTCCTCCAACTCCATGCTCCGAGCAAATACAACCTCTTCAAATATCAGGTCCTTAATATGGTCTGCTAAGATTTGACGGTCATCAGTTGAGATTTTTTTGCTCTGTAGGTGGCACAAGCGCACCAATAAGCTGATCATATCTAACCCTTTAGACTCCACGCAAGCGAGTTGTTTATACTCTTCGATGCCACCCAGAATACGCGTAACACTTTCTTTTGAAACTACTTTCATTTCCACTCCACAAAAAAAACAACATGATTAATTATCCCTTTTACTGCTGATGCTCTATCCGTGAATACGTTATTTATTTTACTTATATACCCCGAAAAACACACCATTAAAAGATAACAAAAAACACACCAAATATACATTCCACACATTTTTAAACGAACTTGATTTCTGATATCCCAAACGAAAAAATAGAATAAAAGACAATTTAATCTAGGATTAATTACAATAGAAATAATTGTTTTTTAGAAACAGAATTAATAATGATATTTCATATAAACCTGAGCGATCGTTCGATAATGACCATCGAAAATAAAACCTTAATCAAATTAAGGCAAAAACCATTTCGTTTTTTACTCTATCTTTATAACCATAATGGTCGATGTGTGAGTAAATGATGAGATTTTTAATGAATGTTGGAATGGTGCTACTGTCTCTAACCAATACGATCAGCACGTTAAGAAAGTTGCTCAAAACGATTGGCATCAAAAATAAAAAGCTCACCTTTGTGAGTAAAGCTTGCTGTTTTGTTTTAGAAAATATCCAATGAAGAGCTATCAGAAACCCATAATCTCGAAACATGATGGTATACTAACACATAGCACACACTAGTCAGGTCGCAAACATAACAAGAATCACTTCTTTATATGTACGAATCCAAATAATAAAATATCAAAGAA
>NZ_AJZD02000076.1 GCF_000272105.2 Vibrio splendidus 12E03 | reverse complement strand
TAGAGAAAGAGTACCAATGGTCCTGGGTAGAGGAATATTTCACGCCACTCAGAGAGTTGTATGAAAACCCTGATACGACGGAAATATTCGTCGACCGTTTTGACTCTATATCAATAGAGAGAAACGGGCGGTTAGAAAAAACGCCCATTGCTTTTGACAGTAACCAATCCTTTCAAGACTTCATCATTCAACTGAGTACCGCACTCAACCAGCCGCTCAATTCTTCTTCTCCTATTCTCGATGCGCGCCTTCCTGATTGCTCAAGGGTGTGCGCCACTCTGCCTGATGTGACACCACAAGGCGCAACGATGACGTTACGAATTGC
>NZ_AJZD02000075.1 GCF_000272105.2 Vibrio splendidus 12E03 | reverse complement strand
CAACAGTATCGTTGAAGTGGTTATCTAGGCTATCTTCGTCTTTAATTACCGCTGCTGAACCGCCTTCTGCTGCTACCGTGTGCGAACGCATTGGGTAAACTTTAGAAATCAGTGCTACTTCCAATTCAGGATTAGCTTCAGCTGCTGCAATTGCTGTACGAAGACCAGCGCCGCCTGCGCCGATGACTGCGATATCTGTGGTAATTGTCTTCACAGTTATTCTCCAGTGTGATGCGGAGTATTCCGCTTGTTATTATAAAAAGCATTTAGAGAGTACTTAAACGGCATCAACCGTTTATCACCCCTAAGCCTTAAGTGGTAGGTTCAGTGTAAGAGAGGAAGGTATTCGAAAAGTTGATGCATTTGGGTTTTTAGGTCGGTAGTGCATATGGAGGCATAGAAATTATAGGTTATGTGACTGCAATCACGGCAATGAATTGTTGATAACGATTAGCCCACAAGACTTGTGTTAACGGCTTGTTGAGTATGATTTTTGTTATCAATGTGGATGTGAAAGCTGTATTGATAATTGTATTGTAGAACGTAATTTTCTGGCTTCATTAAAGCAACATTTTGCTTCCATCTATAGAAAGATAGAAGCTTACAAAAGAGGCGAAAGGTGGTAATTTCCGTCGCCTAGAATTCAGTAATATGGAACTTAATAATGCACTCAACATGGCAACCAGCCGCAACCATTAAGCAGTTAAAGCAACGTGCTGATATCCTTAATCAAATCCGTCAGTTCTTTGCTGAGCGAAACGTGATGGAAGTGGATACGCCTGCGATGAGCCACGCCACGGTGACGGACGTGCATTTGCATACTTTCAAAACTGAATTCGTAGGGCCGGGTTATGCGCACGGTCAGCCACTGTTCTTTATGACTAGCCCTGAGTTTCATATGAAACGTCTATTAGCGGCGGGCAGTGGCTGTATTTATCAAATTTGTAAGTCTTTCCGGAATGAAGAAAATGGCCGTTACCACAACCCTGAGTTCACCATGCTGGAGTGGTATCGCGTTGGCTTTGATCATCATGACCTGATGGATGAAATGGATTTGCTGTTACAGCAGGTACTTAAATCGAGTTCAGCACAGCGAATGACTTACCAACAAGCCTTTATCGACGTGTTAGGTGTGTGTCCACTGGAAGATTCGATGGATACGCTAAAGCAAGCTGCTGCGAAACTTGGGCTCAGCGATATAGCTGACCCTGAAGAAGATCGTGATACGCTATTGCAGCTTCTTTTCAGTATTGGGGTGGAAGCAAAGATTGGCCAACAGGTGCCAGCCTTTGTTTATGACTTCCCAGCCTCACAAGCGGCATTAGCTAAGATTAACCCGAAAGATTCGCGAGTAGCCGATCGCTTTGAGGTGTATTTCAAAGGTATCGAGCTAGCTAACGGCTTTCATGAGTTAGATAAACCACAAGAACAACTGCAGCGTTTTGAAGATGATAATGCCAAGCGTATTGATATGGGCTTATCACCTCAACCGATTGATTATCACTTGATTGAGGCATTAAAAGCGGGGTTACCAGATTGTGCGGGTGTTGCTTTAGGTATCGATAGGCTGATTATGCTGGCTTTGGGTTACGACCACATCGATGATGTGACCGCTTTCCCGTTCCCACGTTCTTAGCTTTTTGCTTTTTTACTGAGAGCTAATAGCTCTCAGTTTCCATCAGCTGACCAGAATACCAGTACCCACTACGGCAACAATGGCACCGATCCAAGCGTAGGCATTTGGTCTTTGTTTGGTGTATAGCCAAAGTATTGGTAACAACATGATAGGTGTGGTTGAAGATAACAGAGCGACCATGCCGACATTGCCTTCCTGCAACGCATACAAGATCAGCGTCATTCCCACCGCCATCGCTAAAAAGCCGTTAACTGCGGTAATCGCAAATATCTGACCATTCATCGGGTTGATTGCGCGTGATAGCTTGGCACCCGTTAAACGAAATGCGGAGTGGGCGACAAAGGCGGTGATCATCCGAATGGCAGAGGCGGCAACCGGGTCGATATTAGTTTGCATCACGGGTTTGGCAATAATACCGCCCAATGCTTGGCAGATTGCGGCCGTGATGCCCAGAGCAATACCAATCCACACGGTACCCTTGATGGTTTCAAGCTGGTTGTTTGCTTGGCCTCGACGACCAAAGAAGATTGCGGTTAATACGCCACTGAAAACCAAGGCCGAGCCAATAAGCTCGCCAGAGGTCATGCTCTCACTAAACAGGAAGTAACCGAGAATCGCAGAGAACACGGCGTGACAAGAGAACAGCAAGCCAGCTTGACGTGGGCCCATTCGGTTCAAACAGGCAAATAGGGCGGTATCGCCAATGAAGATACCAATCAGCCCAGATAGCATCATGGGTGTGACTAGGTCAGCTTCGACAGTTGACCAGCCACCCGTAAACCAAGCCATGCTCGATAAGATGACCGCAGTGCAGCCCATACGCCAGCGGCTATAGGCGAAAGAACCTAAGTGTTGAGCTGGCTTTACTGACATCAGGCTCGCGATGGCCCAAAGAAAAGCGGCAGCAAGAGCCAACCATTCGAACCCCATCGATTAACAGTCCTTGTGTCTGGGATAAATTAGCTCATCAATATGCATCAAACCGGACTGAGAACAAAGTGATTCTTATGAAAAGAGTCACTTTGCTTCAGTTATCGGTTTACGTCACCCGCCGCTCGGTGGTGAGGTTTAACTTTTGTTGCTTGAGATGAGCTATACCTTAAAACGCTCCACATCTCGGCGCATCGACTCGGCAGCGTTACTCATTTCATTTGAGCTATTGCGGCTGCTTTCAGCTT
The DNA here is from genome assembly GCF_000272105.2 of Vibrio splendidus 12E03. Classification (GTDB taxonomy): domain Bacteria; phylum Pseudomonadota; class Gammaproteobacteria; order Enterobacterales; family Vibrionaceae; genus Vibrio; species Vibrio splendidus_I. The sequence goes on along the minus strand of NZ_AJZD02000075.1, from coordinate 6,818 downwards.
GTTGTGCAAGATCGTCGGAGGCATCTTTGATCCCTTGCGTATTACGGCTGATGTCTTCGCTTACTGCGCGTTGCTCTTCCGCAGCACTGGCTATTTGCAGCGCCATATCGTTGATTTCGGTGATGGCTTGCGTGATTTTAGAGAGGCTGCCATGAGCTTGCTCTGCGAAGCCAACGCTGTTCTCAGCCAGTTGAGTGCTGGTGGTCATGCTTTCAACGGCATGTTCGGTATTCTTCTGTAGCGTATCAATCATCACGCGGATTTCTTCGGTCGAGCCATGCGTTCGTTGGCTCAGTACTCGAACCTCGTCTGCAACAACCGCAAATCCACGACCTTGCTCACCCGCACGCGCCGCTTCAATCGCGGCGTTCAATGCCAACAGGTTGGTTTGTTCGGCAATGCCTTGAATGGTGGAGAGTATCTGATTGATGCTTTGCGCGTTGTTTTCCAGCTCTCGGATAACATTGGCAGCGTCTTCCACTTGGCTCGCAAGGCTAGTGATAGCGTCGCGGTTTTGTTGAATAACCTCTTGGCCATCGTTACAAGCGGTGGCTGACGCTTGAGAAGCGGATGCCGTGAGTTCGGCATGGCTAGCCACTTCAGCTGCCGTGGCTGACATCTCATGAATCGCGGTCGCTATTTGATTGATATCGTTTTGCTGATTCTCAACTCGAATGGATGATTGGGTCGCCAGTTGATTGGCTTTTTCTGCGTGATTATTTAAATCATGGCTGTGCTCGATAACGCCTTTCAACATGCTTTGCATCTGGCTTAAGAACTGGTTCACAAGTTCGGCTAGTTTGCCTATCTCATCCATACGCGTGATATCAATACGTTGAGTGAGGTCGCCTCTGCCTTGAGCCAGCTGAGTCAGCGCGTCAGACAAGGTTTGTAGTGGGGAAAGCAGGCGGTTGATCACCACTGTGCTCGCAATCGAAATGACGATATACAAAATCAAAGAAGTAAGAGCGATGAACTGAATCGCGTCAGATACTGCGGAAAACGCCATTTCCTTATCGATAACAATACCCAGTGACCAATCGGTATTCGGGACATTGGCAATGTAGACCATTTTATCCTCTTGGCCAGGCCAAGTTAGCGTAGTGATCATTTGGCCTTGGATCAGTTGTGACACTTTGTTGGCTGTTAGTTCCGGATTCAAACTGGTCAGTGGTTTCTGACTTAGCTCTTCATCACTGTAGGCAACGATGTTGTTGTTACCGTCAACTAAAAACGCAAAGCCATCGTTATCCAGTTTCACGTTGAGTACGGTGTCGATAATGCTGGTTACAGTTAGGTCTGCCGCGAGGACACCTTGTCTTTCACCGTTGAATGCTTTTGCAAAGCTGATGACAATGCTGCCGTCAAAGTCTTGATAAGGTTCAGTAATGACGAGGTCTGATGTTGCGTTGGCATCTTTATACCAAGGGCGGGTGCGTGGGTCGTAGCCTGCTGGCCAATCTTCACCTTTGTCGCCATACGCGATAGTGCCGTCGCTGAATCCGGCATAAACAGACAAGAATTGTCCAGCTTGTTTGGTGATTAGCAACTCGCGGTCAGAGTTACTGTTGCTTGAAATGGTCGGTTCATTAGCAAGCATCATATCGCTGCGAGTCGAGAGCCAATCGGCAATATAATTCGTCGTGCCAGCACTGACATTTCTCATTTCTTGGTTGATCGCGACTTCAGTTTTTTGAGTGAGCTGGGTAACTGATATCCAAGCTTGGGTACCACTCACGACGGCGATAATGATCGCAATGGCGATCTGAATTTTAAACTTAATAGTATGTCTCAAGGTCCATTCCTCTCTGATTAGACAAAACCTAACTACGTTGACGTACTTAATAATGAATTGATGTGTCTTTGATTGGCGTATAGTGCCGCTGTCTTAAGTTGAATGACTGTGTTTAAAATCATAAATTCTAAATATATTTACTCTGCTTTTTGTAAAACAGTGAAGTAATATCACAGTTACCTATTGATTGAAATGTCAGTTAATTGCTTGAGGTGGAGTGGTATAGATCGAAAAAAGCGCCAAATTTACATTCAGCGCTTTAGTTAGGATTAAAGGGGAGCGTTAACGCTTACTAGGTGATGATAAACAGGGCGAGGTAAACCATCAGCAAGCCCACAATACCTAAGATGATGCCCATCTTCGCCATGTCTTTGCTTTCGATAAGCCCGGTCGAGTAGGCCAGTGAGTTTGGTGGTGTCGATACGGGCAGAATCATGCCAAGTGACGCAGAGAAGGCGACCACAACCAGCAAGCCTTGCAGACCACCAATCGCAACTAGGCTTTCCATGGAAGCACCAATTGCAGCGGCTATCGGCATCAGCAAGTTGGCCGTCGCAGTGTTTGACATGAAGTTCGCCATTAACCAACACACGATAGACAATGTCAGTACCACAGCTGCAGGTGACAGCGATTCATAGTCAATTGCGTGTGCGAGTGCAGCGGCTAAGCCTGTTTTATCTAAGCCAATACCAATCGCAATACCACCTGCGACCAGCCACAACACATCCCAGTTAATCAGCTTGAGCTCTTCTTTACCCATGATGCCAGTGAGCGTAAACACAGCCAATGGAATGATAGACACGACATAGGTGTTCATGCCATGCAGTTTGGTGGTCATCCACAATAAGATTGTCGCAGCGAAGGTGATGTAAACCACAATCGCTCGCCAGCTCTTTCTAAATTGTCCATCGAGCTTGAGCACCATGTTTCTTTCTTTAGAAGGGAAGAGTTTTTGTAGAAGAAACCAAGCGATGGTGAGTTGGATGATCACAAAGGGTAAGCCCATCATCATCCAGCTGAGGAAGTCGATGGTATTTTCACCCGTTAGGTATTGCAGCGCGATGGCATTGGGCGGTGTACCTATTGGGGTTGCGATACCGCCAGTATTGGCAGCAATTGGAATACACAACACGAGCGCTTTGATACCCATATCGCCTTTTGGTGCAGATGCCACGATAGGGCCGAGCAGCGCAAGCATCATTACCGTCGTTGCGGTATTTGACATGAACATTGAGAACACGGCGGTGATCAGCATTAAGCCGAGCATAATGAAGCGCGGCTCTGTACCAAATGGTTTGAGAAGCACTCGAGCTAGGTTGTTATCGAGTTCGTACTTGGATGCGGATATCGCAAGAGCAAAGCCACCCATGAAAAGGATGATGATTGGTGATGAAAATGCACCGAAGATGTCGGTATATTTGATTAACTCACCGAGATCGTGCCCCGCTGGTGGATTTCTAAATAGGTGTAAACCTTTGTCAGATATCATCACCAGTTCAAGCGCAATGATCAAAATGGAAGTGGCGAATACCGGAACAGGTTCAAGCACCCACAGCAGGGCTGCTAATAAGAATATCGCCAACAGGCGGTGTTGAATCAGCGTGAGATCATCGATTGGTATTGAATCTATCGGCATGAATAACACGCCTAAGGGAATCGCAAAACAAATCAACAGCTTGACCAGAACGCCAACATTGAGTTTAGGCATGTACAAAAACCCTATAAATAAAATATCTTCAAATAGAGTAAGTTATCTGGATTTCTGGTACTTGGAGACGGGTTGGAAAATCAAAAAGTTGTTTAAGGTTTCGACAGTTGTTTTGTTTTTGGTCAATCTTTTATCTGGGCAATTAGAGACAAGAGTGAGAAGCAGCAGGTGGCTGGGCAGGGTTTGAAAGATTGAGTTGTTAGAGCTTGAGTAGCAAATGAATCGGTAGAGTTAAGAAAAAGGCGCGTTCTTCTCTGAAATAGAAAAAGTAACGCGCCTTGAAAGCTTAAATGAGTTAACTCAAATTGTTAAGCTTGGTCAGTGTTCTCAGCAGAATCGGTAACAACATCGTCATTTGCTTGCGCTTCTTTGCCAGCAATGTGCGCGAAAGGTGTACCAAGAACCGTTTTCTCGCCATTTTGCATAGTGTCGTCAAACTTGATCGCATCTTTAGCGAACAGGTTGATAACGGTTGAACCAAGCTTAAAGCGGCCCATCTCTTCGCCTTTCTTCAAGATGATTGCTTTGTCACCTTGTGCAGGGTAATCCCATTTGTAAACCGAGTTACCACGAGGTGGGGTGATGGTACCTGCCCATACTTGCTCAATGCTACCTACGATCGTTGCGCCAACCAGCACTTGTGCCATTGGGCCAAATTCCGTATCGAAGATACAAACGACACGCTCATTACGTGCGAATAGGTTTGGAACGTTTTCTGCCGTTAACGGGTTAACTGAGAAAAGGTCACCTGGAACGTAGATCATCTGGCGCAGTGTGCCGTCGCATGGCATGTGCACGCGGTGGTAATCACTTGGAGACAGGTAAAGCGTTGCGAATTCACCGTCTTTAAATTCATCCGCTAGCGCAGCATCACCACCCAATAGCTCGCGAGCTGAGTAGTTATGGCCTTTCGCTTGAATCAGTTGACCGTCAGTAATTGGGCCAAATTGGCTCACACGTGCATCTGCAGGGTGAACAATAACAGACTCACCTTCAGCGATAGGACGCATGCCTTCTTTCAATTCACGCACGAAGAATTCATTGAATGTTTTAAAGTGTTTTGGATCGCTATGCAGAGCTTCATCCATGTTCACTTTGTATTGCTTGATGAACCAGTTGATGATCGCTGTCGTTAAGCCGCCCGCTTTAGCAGACGCAAGTTTGCCGACTAGGCGAGTTAATCCATGTTGTGGAATCCAGTACTGCAATCCAACTTTAATCTTATCCATTGTATTAATTTTCCAATGCTAATTGTTTTTCAATTAAATCTGTCGATGACGGTTTAGGGCGCGAGATGTTACTTAAATTCGCGCCAATTGTCAGTAAATGCACACATTTGTTCACAAAAACGCGATTAGAGATCGGCTTTTTTGTTGCGTGAATACTGACGGTTATCTTTGTTACTCGCCATGCTTTCAATGATGCGGTGGTAGTTGTCGAAACGTAATCGACTGATCTTTCCGTTTTCTACCGCTTCGCGCAGGATGCAGCCTGGGTCATCAATGTGTTTACAGTCACGGAACTTACAACCGCCAAGGTAAGGCTTGAACTCGATAAAGGCTTCAGTGATTTCGTCGGCCTCTAGGTGCCATAGGCCGAATTCACGCACTCCTGGTGAATCAATCAGATCACCACCAGAAGGGAAGTGGTATAAACGAGCTGCCGTGGTTGTGTGCTGACCAAGACCTGAGTTCTCAGAGACTTCGCCTTCTTCAATGTCTAGCGTAGGCATTAATGCATTCACTAGGCTTGATTTACCCACACCCGATTGACCAACAAAGATGTTGATACGGTCTTTGAGTTCAGCTTCCAGCTCTTTGATGCCGTAGCCAGACTCTTTACTCACGAACATCACTTTATAGCCGATCTTCTCGTACTCTTTAAGTGTTTCACGGTATTCAGCAATCTGCTCATCAGTCAGTAGATCGACCTTGTTCAGTACAACAAGCGGCGCGATGTTTACCGTTTCTGAAGCAATTAGGTAACGGTCGATAATATTAAGTGATAGCTCTGGTAGCACAGCCGATACGATAACCATTTGGTCGACGTTCGCAGCTACTGGCTTTAGGCCATCGTAGTAATCAGGGCGAGTCAGCATTGAAGTTCTCGGCTCAACCGCTTCCACAACGCCAGAAATACCGGCCATTGATTCTAAGCCTGCGCGCCAAGTCACTCGGTCACCAGAAACTAAAGTCTCGATACTACGGCGTAAGTTACAACGATGAACTTCGTTAGTTTCAAGATCTTCGATATCAGCATGTTGGCCAAAGCGCGTAATCACGAGTCCGCTTTTGGTTCCGCCAAGCATGTTCTCATCCCATTGGATAGAATCTTCTTTCTTGAGTCGCTTGTTCTGGTTGCTACGTACACGACGTACTTGACCTTTGGTTAACTTCTTTTTTTTAGCCACAATTTTTCACTTAACACATCTAACTTGATGATTGGGGACTCAAACAGGATGTTGCTGGTACCACGTGATTTCAATGGTCCTAAAGCTAGTTTGAGTATAGTTATTTGGGTATAGTACCTCTTTTACACATAAACAAATAGGCGACGCCTTATGTCCTTTAGCGATCAGAACCTTATTTGGGTTGATCTAGAGATGACAGGACTTGATCCTGAAACTCATAAAATCATTGAAATTGCTACTATCGTTACTGATAGTGAGCTTAACATCCTGGCTGAAGGACCTGTTTTGGCTATTCACCAACCTCAGAGTGAATTGGACAAGATGGACGAGTGGTGCACAACGACTCACACCGGCAGCGGTCTAGTGAAGCGAATCCAAGAAAGCACGGTTTCAGAGCAAGATGCCATTCAACAAACGATTGAGTTTCTTGAAAAGTGGGTACCAAAAGGTAAGTCTCCAATCTGTGGTAATAGCATCGGTCAAGATCGCCGTTTCCTATACAAACACATGCCTGAATTGGAAGAGTACTTCCACTACCGTTATGTTGATGTAAGCACGCTGAAAGAGCTGACTCGTCGTTGGAAGCCTGAAGTGTTAGACGGTTTTTCAAAGTCAGGAAGTCACCTCGCATTGGATGATATTCGAGAGTCGATCGCAGAGCTGCAGTACTACCGAAAAACGATTATTAACATCTAGTCGGATAAAATGATCACGTTTATCTAACTTTTCAGGGACATAAGAGCTAATTTTTTTGCAAATCTGTGTGCTTTTACAGCAGTTGAGTAAAAAGTTTCGTAATTTTGCATTAAGGACTTGCATCACAAAAAAATGCTCTTATAATTCGCAGCCCTGAACGGCGAAAGACGTTTTCAGATTGCGATACTAGCTCAGTTGGTAGAGCGCAA
>NZ_AJZD02000074.1 GCF_000272105.2 Vibrio splendidus 12E03 | reverse complement strand
AACGGCAGTTCACGCTCTTCGCCTAGTTCCTCACCTCGAACACCGAGTCTTGGCTCTTCTTTGTCTTGAGAGCGATACCAGAACCAATAGTTGTTCTCAGCTTTAGTAAAGTCAGTAGTAATTGCCCAGCGGTACTTCTCTTCCAATACCACTAAAAGGTCTTGGATCTTTTTACCGCTAGAAAGCGACAGTGTTTCGCTGCAATTCATTTGCTCTTGGTGGGCGTCCACTAATTCTGGGTACAATTCCATCAAGCATGAGATAAGGATTTCTTGGGCTTCCATACTCATGTGCTTAGATTGTTCAACTAACTGCGCCCATGTATCACATTGGCTGACAGACACTTCTAACGATTGCTCTACGTGTTTCAACTCATCAACAGCTGCTTTATTCAGCTGTTGTTGGTTTTCATTAATGGTGACTACCTGCTCCAGATGAGACACAGCTTTGCTCATCAAAGCTCGCAGTGGCTCGATTAAAGCTGTCTCGGTAGGATGAGCTAACACTTCCGCCAATGCATGTTCACGAGTCGTCATCCACTGGTCGACAATACTTGGGTGGTTGATAAGGTATGGTGCCATCCCTAGACCTGTCGCATTCCCCACACCAAGGTAACGTTGTAACCCTCTATGCAAGGTAATCGCTTGTTCACCGCCTTGTTGCTCGGCTAGGTAATGAACCCAATCTAGGCTGAACTCACGCAGCATATAAACCGCACACATTTGCGCACTAAACGACTGATTAAAATCTTCATTTTTCTCTAAGATTTTGAAGTCAGCGATGCCAAATTTGCCATTACCGTATACCGCCGTCGTTCGCAGGATATAACCCACTTCAGCCAGTTCTTTTGGTGTTGGTTGAACACCTTTAGCTAGGTGACTCACGATGTGTTCAAACACTCGCACACTTTTGTTTGCACGCGCCAACACAAGCACGTTATTTGGATTACGACCTGCTTCTTGTAGCGGTACATTCGCACGAAGCCTTTCAAGTAAGGCGACATCAACATCACCAAGAACAAGCGCAAACGTTACATCCCACTTTTCAGCAATTACACGGTCATTTCGCTCGTCGTCTGCAATCTCATCGCAGAAAACAACCAAATGATAAACATGATTTGGCGTTTCTAGCTTATAGATAACATGACCAAAACCTTGAGGATCCAGTTGCCACTCATGTTTAGTCACTTTCCATTGCTGTTGTGCCATTTTACGAATCAGAGTTCTTACGAAGCTGATGCGTGTTTGGTGCATTGCACCTAGCCTTTCCGGTGCCATGACGACGGTTGCGTCACGCAGTGCTGATTCAGTGTAAGTAGAACGATGTGCATCCATTTTGCTCACCACCTTATAGTTATAGGATTTTGCTAGCCATTCAGAACCGATCGTTGCCATCATATGAAGCATTCGTTGTTACAGTGTGCTGGTTAGCTTTCACGTTATTTGGGGCAAGCGAGCTCACCCCTTATTATTTGTCCTGACTAGATCGATTGACCTAAATACGTGCCGCCCGGTGTATCTTCACCAGTACGGTTTTTCTGTTCCTCTCGGAACCTTGTATCAGCCTTCTTTCAAAGGCTGATACCTTGTTTCTCTTTAATTTGTTATAAGCCCTGCTCTTTTGCCATCTTGATTGCGATTTGAGGCGCATTCCAAAGTGATGGCAGCAATATTAAGGACACAGGTACCGCTGTGATAACAATGAAGGATTGCAGCGCTGAGATTCCGCCTGAACCTAGGGAAATCAGAATCAATGCAGTTACCCCCATCATCACACCCCAGAAGGTACGAATAATTGCATTCGGTTCTGTCTCACCACTGATCACCACACTGATGGTGTAAGTCATTGAATCACCAGTCGTTACGATAAAGATCGTCGTTAAAATTAAGAACAGAATTGAGATAAGCATTGGCATTGGTAGCTGCTGAGTTACCGCTAGCAGTGCGCCGGGTAAGTTAAAACCTTCGAACGCTTTACTGACGCTACCTGGGTCTGCAATTTCGAACGCAAGACCAGAGCCGCCAACAATCGTGAACCAGAAGCAAGTAACAAACGGTGCAACTAAGCTGATGGTTGAAACCAGTTGGCGAATACTACGACCGCGAGAGATACGTGCAATAAAGATTGCCATCATTGGGCCGTAACCTAGGAACCAACCCCAGAAGAATACTGTCCACCAGCTCAACCACCCTTCGTCACCACGGTATGTCGCCATTGGGATGAAGTTATCAATCATGCTGCCTACACCTTGAATGTAGCCGTTAAAGATAAAGTTTGTAGGGCCAAAGATCAGGATGTAGACCATCAATGCCATTGCAAGAATCACGTTGTAACGGCTTAGCATTTGCATTCCACGGTTAAGGCCACTTAATGCCGACAACGTGTATAGAACAATAGCGAATAAGATGATGATCAGTTGCGTCGTGAAGCCATCTGGAATATCAAACAGTGCGTTCAGTGCATAGCTGACTTGCAAGCCCAAGAACCCGATAGGGCCAATGGTGCCCGCCGCTACTGCGACAATACAACATGCATCAATCAGTGCGCCTGTATGGCCTTTCAGTGCTCTTTCTCCCAATACTGGGTAAAGCAGAATACGAGGTTTAAGTGGTAGGCCTTTATCGTAGTGAAGGTGCATAACCACGATAGACGTTAAGCTACCAACGATAGCCCATGCTAGGAAGCCCCAGTGCATGAAAGATTGAGATAAGGCATTAACTGCGCCTTGTTGAGCGTTTTCTTGTGCACCATATAAAGGTGGTGGGCTAACAAAGTGCGCAATAGGCTCAGCTGCCGCCCAAAATACACCGCCACCCGCCAGTAGCGTACAAAAGATGATTGCCATCCAACGGAAGCCATCCATTTCAGGCTTAGCAATACCACCTAGGATAACCTTGCCTGTTCGCCCTGCCGCCAGGCCAAGACCAATAAGAAAAGTCAGAAGAAGAAGCATTTGCCAGTAAGGACCGAATACTTTTACAGACCATGCAAAGCCCGTATTTACTAGGCTTGATAACAGCTCGCCATCAAATAGAGCAAGTGCCACGAACAGAGCGATAAACCCGCCGCTGTACCAAAGTGCTGGGTTGGATAGTCCTAATTTGTCTGACGTAGACTCAGACTCGTTTGTGTTGCTTGCTTTGTGTGTTTGACCCGCATTTAAGCTAGAAGATTTCACGCTATTGGTTAAATCAGACATACTCTGACTCCAGAGGTTTCTTTGCAGCTGTCATTTGAATGATGACTACAAGGGTGTATTTAACACCTGCCCTATTGTTTTTTGTGTTGGGCAGGCTAATCCATGTTTGGGTTACCGCGTTGCGAAATAGACCGTTGTTCCTTTTGAATAGTGAAATTGGTTTAAGCAGCACTCGCTCATTGAACGTTTGTTACAAGGCTGCTAATTCGATGATGGCTCGCGAGAAACCATTAACCCTTGGTTTGAGGCTCTAGGCCATCTTTCAAAAAGTTAAACCAGTTTTCTCCTAAGACTTGCCCAGCTTCAGACTCGCTGAAACCATGACGCATCAATCCGTTATATATGTTTTCCATACCCGCACTACCACAGAACCAAGGCAACGCATCTGGCCAACCAGAGTTGTTCGCAGAGCCTTCGCCGTAGTCCATTGCTTTAGACCAACGACCATTTCTCATCCATTCAAGAACGGCTTGAGGTTGGTTTAAGCATAGGTCACTACCAATACCGAGGTGCTCTACGCCGACCATGTCAGCAGTAGTCGCAACCATTTGGCAGAAGTCTTCCAAGGTACATTGGCTGCCGTTTGGTAGGTGGAATGGGTATAAGCTGAATCCGATTAAGCCGCCGCGTGCGGTTAGGGCTTTAATCACATCGTTTGATTTATTTCGTAGTGCATCATGAGCAAATGTTGGGTTCGCATGACTGATACAAATAGGACGAGAAGACAAATCAATTGCTTCAAGTGTTGAGCGCTCGGCACTGTGAGACATATCAATGATCATGCCCACTCGGTTCATCTCTTCGATGGCTTGTTTACCAAAGCGAGTAATACCTGTGTCGTTCTTCTCGTAACAACCTGTCGCCAATAAGCTCTGGTTGTTGTACGTCAGTTGCATGATCAAAAGACCTTGCTTACGCATCACTTCGATGAGACCGATCTCATCGTCGATTGGAGAACAGTTTTGAGCACCAAGGAAAATACCGACTTTACCGGTCGCTTTTGCAGTCTCAACATCAGCCATTGAGTGAATCGGCATGATAAGGTCTGCATTCTGCTCGAATCTTAAGTTCCACTCTGCAAAGCGAGATAAGGTTTCACGAGCTGTCTCGTGGTAAACCGCGGTAGCGTGAACTGCTGTAATGCCGCTCGCCTTTAGTGTTTGGAAATATTCTCTGTTCCAATTGCAGTATTGCAATCCATCTATAACAATCCGTTGCTGGTACATAACCACTCCTATTGAAAGCTCAGTGTTCTAGCTCGGTTTTGAAAACACGCTCAAGTAACATGTTTTCAAAAATGGGTTAAATCACTTGTCTAAGTTCGTTTGCTGTTTTGGTTTGAATGTTGGCCTGACTCTGTGAATCAGGCCACTTTTCATTAATAGAACGTCAATTAATAGAGATCTATCTAGTAAGGACGCTGGTAAGCCGTCTTAACCACTGTGTAGAACTCTTTCGCGTATTGACCTTGCTCACGAGGACCGAAGCTAGACTCTTTACGGCCGCCAAACGGTACGTGGTAATCCGTGCCTGCTGTTGGTAGGTTCACCATCACACAACCTGTTTGTGCTTGTTGCTTGAACATTGCGCTAGTACGTAGGCTCTGAGTAATGATGCCGCCTGTTAGACCAAAGCGAGTATCGTTGGTCGTCGCGATAGCTTCTTCTAGGTCAGCCACACGAATCACGCTTGCCATTGGTGCGAACACTTCCTCTTGGTTCACTTCCCAATCGTTCTTAGTGTTTAAGAACAGCGTTGGAGACATGTAAAAACCTTCGTGTTGCATGCTCAAGCGTTCACCACCAAATGCCAGCTCACCGCCGCTTTGACGCGCTTTCTCAACCCAGCCTAGGTTTGCTTCAAGTTGGTTACCGTCAACTACCGGCCCCATGAACACGCCTTCTTCTAGTGCGTGACCCACTTTCAGCTCGCTCATACGCTTAATCAGTGCTTCAACGTATTGGTCGTGAATGCCGTCCATAACCACTAGACGAGAAGATGCTGTACATTTTTGACCTGCGCCAGAGAATGAACCTGCGATAGTTGCATCAACTGCTGTTTGGATATCAGCATCGTCAGCAACCACAAGTGCGTTCTTACTGCCCATTTCTAGTTGGCAACGAACGAAGTTTGGTGCGGTAGCTGCTGCTACTTTACGACCCGTATCAACCGAACCAGTAAAGCTCACACCGTTCACTTCTTTAGAGTTGATCAGTGCATCACCTACCGTTGAACCGCTACCTAGTACAAGGTTAAACGTACCTGCAGGGATACCTTGGCGGTGGATGATCTCAGTAAGCGCAACCGCACTTGCTGGTGTTAGGTTTGCTGGTTTCCAGATAACGCTGTTACCGAAAGCCAATGCAGGAGCAATTTTCCAAGCAGCCGTTGCTGTCGGGAAGTTCCAAGGAGAGATGATGCCGATAACACCCACCGCTTCACGAGTCACTTCTACAGAAACACCTGGGCGTACTGATTCTGCGTTGTCGCCAATTTGACGAAGCACTTCAGCTGCGAAGTATTGGAAGAACTGACCTGCACGGTAAATTTCGCCACGACCTTCAGGAAAAGGCTTACCTTCTTCACGAGAAAGTAACGTACCTAGCTCATCACAACGTGCAATCAGCTCATCACCGATTGCTTGAAGTACTGCTTGCTTACGTTCAATCGGCGTTTTTTCCCACTCTGGTTGAGCGTGCTTTGCCGCTGAAATCGCTTGTTGAACTTGGTCAGCACTTGCTTGTGCAAAGTTACCGATGTTTTCAGAAATATCTGATGGGTTAATGTTCGCAACGGTGCTTACACCAGCTTGCCATTCGCCGCCAATGTAAAGTGCGTTTTCTGCTTGAACATTCTGTAATTGAGTCATCATTCTGTCCTTGTAACGGTTAGGTTGCGTTTGAGCCTGGCAACCATCTGATTAATGAATAAAACGTTAATTTATATAACAAATAACGTTTAAATCTTGTATCTAAAACTGAACCAAGACGCTTGTATCAATAAAGATCTTTACAGACAAATAACTTTAATCCGCAAATTGCCTCAGTTCACAGTATCTTTATTCAGGTTGAGAGGCTGATGCGTAAACCACGAACTCAACCAACATTTCTTCTCTTGCTAACCCTGCAACGACGACCGCAGCACGGTTTGGATAAGGTGCATTGAAGTATTCTCCGTATACGCTGTTGACCGTTTTTAGATATTCACGGTCTGTCACGTAAATCAGAACTTGCAGCACTGAATCCATAGATTCGCCTGCACACTCCAACGTATGAACAAGGTTGTTAAAAGTCTGACGCGTTTGCGCTTCGATACCGCCTTCTACTACTGCGCCAGTTTCATCAATTGGAATCTGTGCCGTGTATAGAGTGCCGTTATTAACGATTGCCCACTCTAGTGGTGCTTTTGAAGCGAAAAGCTCGGTTTTTACTGGGTGTTTTTTAGTTTGTGCGTTCACGATTCCATCCAACTTTGTAACAACTATGTTTCAAGATGGTTAAATACTGCACCTTGACGACTGATAAATCTAACGGTAAATTTTGTGCATTTGATAAATAAAATCTATCACCTTACAGAAAGTAAGGCATAGCAAGGGCTAGAGAAGGATCAGTGCCATGAGTATTAAGCTACAACAGTTAAAACATTTCGTTTTAGTGGTCGAAGAAGGCGGATTTCGAGCAGCATCTCACCGTGCAAATCGATCGCAAGCGGCACTTTCTACGTCAATAAAAGAGCTAGAAAAAATACTTGGTCAGCCACTGTTTGAAACAGGCAACAAATCAACGCTGACACCTTTCGGGGAAATATGCCTGCCAAAAATCATTCAATTCCTGAATGTTTACAAAGCATTAGACAATGACCTGCGCGCAGCTGCGGCAGGACAACAAGGAAGAGTTCGAATAGCGAGCGTGCCATCGGTCGCCGCAAAATTAATCCCTAGTGTTTTAGGGGCCTTTTGTGAGCAGTACCCTAATGTAGAAGTCAGCTTGATTGATGATAATGCGGCAGGTGTGGAAGCGAGACTACTGTCTGGAGAGGTGGATGTTGCCCTCGGAAATAGCTCCCATTTAGAAGAAGAGAGCATCGACTTTACGCCTTTACTTTCCGATCCTATCGGTGTGGTCTGCCTCAAAGACAACCCTATCGCCTCTCAAAAAGAGGGAATCGAATGGCAAACTTTGTTAAAACAACCCTTCATTCGCAACGGGACTTGTACCCTACTTGACCCAACACCCGCACGAATGCTCAGCGAACAAGCTTTGTATTCAGTAGAGAACATTACTTCGCTGTTTTCGGTGTTAGAGCTCGGGATAGGCGTGACCACGCTGCCTAAACTGGCTTTCCCAACCAATGAAACCCGCTTGGTGTGGATTCCATTGATTGATCCGCCTTTACAGCGCCAAATCGGTATTTTCAGGTTAGCTGACCGGACTATATCGCCACAGGCACAAGCCTTTCACGACTTGTGTATTCAGTACCTAAGTTATGAAGACTCATAAAGGAAGCTGATTAAGTTCGCTTCCTTTATAAGGCCGATGGTGGAGCATGATCTCCGATCTAGCTCCACGTTTGGCCTTTGTATCTTTGTATCTTTGTATCTTTGTATCATAAGTTTTAGCGCCGATTTTCAGCTCTGCACATCCATATTTGGGGCTAAATGATTCCCAGAATCTCTTTCTTAAGTGACCATTTATCCGTTTCAACGCATGATTTATGGCTGTGTGACAAACAAATTAAAAAATATTTTGTTTTCGATAGAGAACGCCGTATAGATAAATCACTCAACAAACAAAGGCTTACATCAGTGGTTAAAACGGTGCCAACGGCTACCGGAATGACGCTCTGTAATTTATTTGGAATTGATTGTAAGTGTTTGAATAGTCTTAATTGATAAGATCGTAAGCAGCCAAATTAACCCTCTAAATTCTACTGAAAACCCCCTCCTACCCTAGAAAATAATACATCTTAAATTCTCATGAATATTCCAATCGAACTATTACTTTCATAAATGGAAAACACTCATTTCAAAAATGGAATTATTGATGTCGATATTTGTCGTTTTGATCACATAATTTTAGGCGTAGTTTATATTTTGTCGAAACGATAGCGAGTCAGTTTATTTCGTTTAATTTCGTCAGGAGATATAAAGCCAGAAAGATTATTTCTTTGTTAACAAGTAAAGGTTTATTAACAAGTCAAATTGCTATTAACAAGTAAGTGCTAGTAACAAAACATATTCAAACTGTGTTTTATATTGACTTACACTGTTAAATAAAAGGTTTTATTATGAGGCTTAATGGGATAAGTAGCGACATCCTTGTTGCTGCTAAAAGAGTTGTTCTCTGCCAAATAGTATTAGCCGTCGGTGTAGTTTTATATGAAGTGTTTTTTGGTAATAAAGTAGATATGGAGTCTTCAGCTTTGGGTGTCGTAATCGCGATGTTACCACCGCTGTTTGGTTTTATATATGCAAGCCTTAAGGTGCACAAGAATCCTAATTATAGTTTACGTGACTTAATGCAAATGAGTCGTGTCGTGAAAATAACCTATACGTTCTTAATGTTTATCCTGGCATTCCAGTTTTTTAAATTGGATAACCCAGTAATATTATACGCGTACATTTTCACAATGATTGGGTACTTCTTAACACCATTTATTACTGCCTCTACAAGAGGCTTTGTTGCGTAATTAAATTTATAGAT
>NZ_AJZD02000073.1 GCF_000272105.2 Vibrio splendidus 12E03 | reverse complement strand
AGTTTTTATTAATTGACAATTTACTTACACCTGTCAATATTGTGACAGCCGCGACATGTACGTCCGCCATTGAATAATCCCTCTTTACTAGCGACTATGATTTTATCAGACAGAAGTGAATTTATTAGCTGTATATCCGTAGATGCTGATATGCAGTTTATTGCGAAATACCAAGACCTGACGCTTAGAAGCGTCTATCAACCTATATTCGACTCTTCTATGACTCAAATAGGTGTTGAGGCTTTGGTGCGCATTTCAAATAACAAAGGTGATATTGTTCGTCCTGATCACTTCTTTCATTCCGACGAAACCTCAAGCACAGACAAAATCAATGTCGAGAGGCTGAGTCGAGCGATTCATATCCGTAACTTCGCACAATCGACAATCCGTCATTTACACCTATTTTTGAACGTTCTTCCAAACGTTGGGGAGTTGTTTGCTGCAGAAAAGGTCAGCGATAGCTTGTTAGCTAAACGCCTTCACGAGCTTAACCTTTCATGCGACCAGATAGTGATGGAGTTGGTAGAGTTGAATGCAGAAAGTGAAGAGCGTTTGAAAGATGCCGCCCTTTCGCTTGCGGATAATGGCTTTCAAATAGCGGTCGATGACTTTGGAACACAAGCATCAACCGAACAGCGCGTTCGCCACATTAACCCTCATATCATCAAGATAGACCGCTCGGTTATGTTGGACTTTGAACAAGGCGACACTCGAGAAATGGTGCTAGTGCTTGATCTTGCAAACCAAATTGGCGCAAAGACTGTGATTGAAGGCATAGAAACCCAACAACAACTCGAAGCGATGCAGGGCTTAGGCTTCAATATGTATCAAGGCTATCACTTAGCCATGCCAAAGCCGATTGAATTAGACATACGCCTCGCAATCTAGAATCGCCCTATCCTTCTCAAAGCCGCTTGAACATTGAGTAGCGGCTTTTTTAATGCTTGCCTATTCGTACCCTCTTGCCGCTCTCACGTGTCAACACATTTCAGGACGGGACAACACGCATAAAAAAACCCAGTCAAATTTGACTGGGCTGGCTTAAAAGAATCTGTTTTATATCATTCCCTAATAACCCGCAGTGGACGGTTTGATTCTATATAAAATAGCGAACATCACCGGTACTACTATTAGCGTTAGTACGGTAGCAAAGCCTAAGCCTGCCATGATTGTAATCGCCATCGAGCCGAAAAATGCATCGAATACCAAAGGAATCATACCCAAGATAGTCGTCAATGCTGCCATAGATACCGGTCGTACACGACTAATCGCACTGTCGACAACCGCCAAATATGGGTCTTTACCTGTTGATAGTTCAGTGTTGATCTGGTCAAGCAGTACGATACCGTTTTTCAAGATCATGCCGCTTAGACTTAGTAAGCCCAAGAACGCCGTGAAGCTGAATGGCATATTAGTTCCTAACAGACCAATCGAAACACCAATGATAGAAAGTGGTACCGTAAACCAAATCACAAGTGGCTTACGAAGCGAGTTAAACAGAAGCATAGTGATGATAAACATCAGCAAGTAACCCATTGGCAGTGAACCAAATAGAGATTCTTGTGCGTCTTTTGAGCTTTCGTATTCGCCACCCCAACTGATGCTGTAGCCTTCTGGTAGGTCTAATGCTTCTACCTTTGGTTTCACACGAGCAAACAAGCTTGCTGGCGTTTCATCACCAAGTACATCGTGGTCAGCCAGTACGGTTAACGTACGCTTTCTGTCACGACGTTGAATCAGTGGTTCAGACCATTGAAGCTCTACACCATCAATCACTTGCTCAACCGGAATGTAAGTTTGTAGCGATGGGCTCCAAATCTTCACATTGTTCAGTGATTCAAAGTCAAAACGCTCTTCTTCAGGTAAACGCGCAACGATAGGTAACATATGAGTACCATCACGCAGTAAACCGATGTTGTAACCGCCGAACGCCATTTGTAACGTCTCAGACAAATCAGTTTTTGAAATGCCAAGGCGACGTGCCTTTGATTCGTTAAACAGTGGCACTAGCTCTTTGGTGCGTTCACGCCAATCGTGACGAACATTTCGTGAGCCTGGATCGGCAAGTAAGACATCTTCTACTTCAACTGCAATGCTACGCAATACTTGAGGGTCAGCACCGATAATACGCGCTTCAATCTTTGAAGCCGGCGACGGACCAAACTCAATCAATTTAAATTGGAACGTAGGTTGTTCAAATTTATTGGCCAAGTCTTGGTCTAGCCCTTCTAGGACTTTAAACATGGTGTCTCGATCAGTCGTTCGTACCTGCAGTTGACTATACGCTTCGTAACTGTTCTCTGGTTGGTATGTCAGCGCAAAACGTTGCATGCCCTGTCCAACCGTTGTTGTCACAAACTCAACGTCGTCTTGCTGGCGAATGTAGCTTTCAACCTTTTCTGTCTGCTTGATCGTTTCACGAACATCGGTGCCTTCTGGCATCCACATGTCTACGTAAAACATTGGCGTGTTTGACGGTGGGAAGAACTGCTGCTTCACCATACCAAAACCGACAACAGAAACTGCTAATAGCGCAACCATACTGACTACAGTAAGCCATCTAAATCGAAGTGCTACTTTCAGGCACGCACCGAATACAACAAACAGGATGCCTTTGTATGGGTCTTCGTTCTCATCAACCTTGTCTTCTTCTTTAAGCAACATCTCGGCAAGGAATGGCGTTAGTGTTAGTGCAGTTACCCAACTCAAAAACAGTGAGAAACACAGTACCCAAAACAGTGAACCCATGAATTCGCCTGTCGCATCTTTCGACAAACCAATCGGTGCAAACGCGGTGATAGCGATAATGGTAGCACCTAACAGTGGCCATTGTGTTTGCTTGACGATGTCTTTCGCTGCTTGAAGCTTGGTTTTGCCTTTCTTCAAGCCAACCAAAATACCTTCAACGACAACAATCGCGTTATCCACCAGCATACCTAGTGCGATGATCAAAGCACCCAGCGAGATACGGTGCAGTTCAACATCGTTGTAATCCATCAAGATGAACGTACCGAACACAGTCAGTAGCAGTACTAAACCGATGATCAAACCACTGCGTAAGCCCATCGCGAACAGAAGTACGATGATAACAATTGCTACCGCTTCCACTAAGCTTATCAAGAAATCAGCAACGGACTTGTCCACTTCTTGTGCTTGGTTGTAGAAGTAATTCAACTCAACACCGGCTGGCTTAATGCTTTCTAAACGATCAAGTTCTGCATCAAGCGCATTACCGATTTCCACCACGTTTACGCCCGATGAGAACGCAATGCCTAGGTTGATTGCTGGTTTGCCATTGTAAGTTAATACGTTACCTGGCTTTTCTTGGATTCCGCGAGTGACCTCAGCGACATCTTTCAAGCGAATTAGGTTACCCGTATCGCGGCCATGAATGATTAAGTTTTCTAACTCTTCAACCGTGCTCAGCGTGCCGTTAGGTTTGATGGTTAGGCTTTGACCATTGAGCATTACCTCACCAGCCGATACCACACTGTTTTGCTGTGCGAGCAATGCTGTCACCGTCGACATGTCTAGATTTAACGCCGCTAAACGCTCAAGTGACATCTCAACGAACAATTGCTCTTGTTGGTCTCCTGCAATGCTTACTTTGCCTACGCCTTCAACCAGTTCGATTTCACGTGTGAGGTAATCAGCATACTGTTTGAGCTCGACGTAATCGTATCCATCACCCGTCAGCATAATCATCACGCCAAACACATCACCGAAATCATCAATGATCTGAACTGAGTTGACGCCACTAGGAAGCGTGGGCTGTAGATCGTTGATCTTGCGACGCATTTCATCCCATATTTGTGGTAGCTCGTCTGGACCGTAGTCCATCTTCATGCTCACCATAATTTGAGACATACCATTCGACGACGTTGAGGTAATCTTGTCGATATAAGGCAGCTGTCTTATCTCTTTTTCAAGCGGGTAAGTCAGCTCTTCTTCAACTTCCATTGACGTAGCGCCAGGGTAAGTTGAAATAATCATTGCATCTTTAATAGTAAAAGCTGGGTCTTCCAAACGGGATAGATTACCAAAAGACGTCACGCCACCAATGGCCAATATGACGAGAAATAACCAGCTGATTACTTTGTTTTTTATTGAATATTCTGCGATGTTCATTCTGCTTTTCCTGACAATTTGATTCCGTCACGGAGTTTTCTTAGATTCGAGTTTACGAGTCGATCACCTTGCTCAACACCGTGAGCGATTAATGCGCCTTGGCCACTGATCTTGTCGACTTCTACTTCGCTTTTGAATGCTTGTCCGTCTTCCATTTTCCACACATAAAACTGATTCGCTTCAGAACCCGCTTCTAAAGTTGTCATTGGTAATTGGTAGCCTTGAACATCGCTCAAGCCAGCTTTCGCCATATCCACGTTCACCGTAACGCTGGTGCCCGGCAGGATTTCGTTTTTAGGTTGTTGCATCTGCATCCAAAATTCGTAAGTACGCGATTGCGGGTGCAATTCACTGGTGTGCTCCAAATACGTCAGTGGATATTGGCCAGTGTGACCGCCAAAGGTCGCCTTAGGACGATAGCTATTTGAACGCATGTCTGGACTGATCGATGCCAAGATCGAATCTGATACTTGAATTCGTACATATACCTTGTCGTTCTGGTACACGCTTAATAGTGTTTCCCCCGGTGTCGTGTTTTCGAAACGTTGCTTGTCCACGGTAGAAACGGTCCCGGAAAATGGCGCTAAAAGCTCTGTGTAACTTAGCTTGCGCTCTGCAGCCGCCAAATTCGCTGATGCCAGCTTATAGTTAGCCGTTAGTTGGTCTAGCTCTGACTGCGACAACATCTTGCTACCAAACATCTCCGTACCACGGGCTAACTGCTTGCTCGCCAGTTTGAATTGAGAGTTAGCGTCAGTAAGATCTTGGAGATACGTTGCGTTGTCTAAGGTCGCAAGTAACTGCCCTTTTTCGACGTTGTCACCGGCTTCTACCAAGACTTGTTGGATTTCGCCTGCGAGCTTAAATGCCAAGGGGGTCAATTCAGCGGGCATTACCTGACCGTTAAAACTTCTGAATTGATCAGTCAGCGGCGCGCCAACTTCAAAGGTAGAAACTAGCAGGGGGGGGTGTTCACGGTGCACGGCTTCACTGTTACAGGCTTGAAGCAACATAGCCGACGCGACAACAATTGATAATTTGGAAAGGTTCATTAAATACCGCCCTCACGTAACCAAGCTTTTACTTGCTGTCCATCGGATAACACATCCACACCCGCTTCAACGATAAGGTCGCCAGACGACAATCCATCAATAACCTTGCCTTGCTCATCAAGAAGGACTTGTACTTTAGAAATCAATTGAGAGTCAGGGTTATAGCGCCATAGCTCACCATGGTCAGCTTCTTTGGTTAACCAAGCTGAATCAACAATGCCAATACCGTAGTCAGATTTATGCTTCTGAACTTCAACTTGCGCTGTCATTCCAGAAAGTAAATTGATGCCTTCCGGCTTTTCGATGGATACAACCGCTTGGTAGCTGTTGGTGTCTTCATCTGGTTGTGTAGAGATTTCTTTAAAGCGAGTCGGGATACGAATACCACGGTGGCTATCCATCACAACCCACATGTTTGAGCTCGTTAGGTCTTGAATCGAACGGTCTTCAAGCTTTGATACTGGAATTGAAAACGTCACGTCCATCTCACTGTGATTCAAAATATTCAGTACAGGCTGCTTTTCTGCGATCAATTGATATTGTTTTCCAAACACCATCGATACCACGCCATCGAATGGAGCAACTAAGGTGGTGTAGCCAAGGTTTGTTTTTGCTTGGTCCAACTCAACGTCAGCGGCAGTAAAGGTGTTCACGGCTTGATCGTAGTAATCGGTACTGACTAACTTTTTCGCGTACAACTCAGAAGCTTGTTTGTATTGGCTATTCGCAAGATCAAATTTGGCTTTTGCTGCATCAACCGCAATACGGTAATCCGTCGCATCTAATACGGCGAGCACCTGACCTTTCTTCACTTCTTGTCCCATACGAACATCGAAGGTTTCAATGTCGCCTCCTACTTGGAAGGAAAGCGCAGCACGGTCGGTTGCATCTACTTTTGCGATAAAGCTATCAAGCTCGATATCCGTCTGCAAAGGAATCTCAAACAGCTTTACAGGCTTAACAACTTGAACCGTTTCTTCTGACTGAACCTTATTACATCCGGTCAAAGAGCCTGCGAGCAATAGTGCTGCAATCACAGCTCCCATGCGATTGCTCGATGTGGCATTGATAGACAAATTGGACTGCATGATGTCTCTCCATTTAATTATTATGATTTATTACACAGGTGGGCAGTATATTCAAAAATCCATAATCCACAAGCTTTACTTTCCACCTGTGCAGTATTTTTTATTTGAGTAAAAACAGTGTAGAATGTGGTAATCAGGTAAATGTGTGAAATGAAGATGACTGAAAAGAAACAAGGTAGAAGAAGCGCAAAAGACGCTGAAGAGACGAGATTTTTGATCATGGGTGTTGCCGCGGATATGTTCTGTGAGCATGGTTATGATAGCGTTTCGCTTCGTAACATCAGTGAAAAAGCAAGCGTATCGCATAGCCTTATTCGCCACCACTTTGGCAGCAAAGAAAAAATTTGGCATGCGATAAGTGATTGTTTACACGCTTATTTTCAGTCTTATATTGCTAAGATAGTGGAAGAGTTACCAAAAGGCGTCGCACCAAACATTACTATCTATTTATTTAGTATGCGCCTCTTTAGCAACATGATTCACTCACGAAAACCGATGCAACTTATCACTGACTCTGTTCGTCAAAAAGACAACTTGGTCGATTACTTTATCGACAATGTTGGCGATGTCGAAAAAGAAATCAACATGTTAGCTGAACAATATAACGATGCGAATCCAAAGAACTTGATCAACATTTATGAGATTAAATGGCAAATGATCATGTATGCGCACGGAGCGGTATGCCTAACTCCCTTCATGGAAAGCACTTGGAATGAAGGCGATATGGTCACCTCGCCCGAAGATGCCCTACTTAAGCATTGGCAACTATTCAACTCACAAATGGTAAGTAAGTTTAGAATCGAAGACCAATGG
Source organism: Vibrio splendidus 12E03 (assembly GCF_000272105.2). GTDB lineage: Bacteria > Pseudomonadota > Gammaproteobacteria > Enterobacterales > Vibrionaceae > Vibrio > Vibrio splendidus_I. The sequence continues at coordinate 2,742 of NZ_AJZD02000073.1, read as the reverse complement.
GTGCTAAACCCAATTAGCCTAGATGAGCTAATTTATGAAGTGCCCTGTGTATGGAAGTGCAATCAAGAACATCATTAATCCAGTGTTTTTATCTTCCTTGGTCGTAAATTGATTTACTTGAAACAAAAATGCGCCGTTACAGAACCAACTGTAACGGCGCATTTTTATATCTATAGATCTTTAAACTGGAGCTTTGTCCAGCTTGTTAGCGACGTGCTTTACCGCGATTTTGGTGAATCTTAAGCTTCGCTTTCATCTTACGTTTTTCTGATGAACGACTTTTACTGCGACCACCGCGATCAGGGGCTACATCTTTTTCTAGGCTTGGTTCAAAGCCCTCTAACCACTCTTGAGGCAAGCGAGTATCAAGTAAGCGTTCAATGTCACCCAATAGGTACGCTTCATCCTGACTCATCAAAGAAATCGCTAAGCCAGTATTACCTGCGCGGCCAGTACGTCCGATTCGGTGAACGTAATCTTCAGCTTTAAATGGCATGTCATAGTTCACAACTTGTTCTAGCTGCTGAATATCAATACCGCGAGCTGCTACATCCGTTGCGATCAACGCACGAACTTTGCCTGACTTGAAATCGTCTAAGGCTTTTTGACGCGCACCTTGGCTCTTATCGCCATTGATTGATGCCGCTTTAATGCCGTCTAACTTAAGCTCTTTAACGAGAGCATCAGTGCCCTGCTTAGTCTTAGTGAACACCAACACTTGTTGCCAGTTTTTTGAACCAATCAAATACGCTAATAGCTCACTTTTACGCGACTTATCTACCGGGTAAACCATCTGTGTTACGGTTTCAGCGGTACTGTTTTTTGGCGTGACTTGGATTTCACTTGGCTTTTGCATCATACGGTGTGCAATCGCTTTGATTTTGTTATCAAAGGTTGCAGAGAAGAACAGGGTTTGACGCACTTCGTTCATGCGAGAAAGAATACGTTTGATGTCAGGCATGAAGCCCATATCTAACATACGGTCAGCTTCATCCAGTACCAGTACTTCCGTTTGGCTCAACATGATGTTTCTAGTGAACATGTGATCAATAAGACGACCAGGCGTCGCGACAAGAATATCTGCGCCACCGTGTAGGTTATCAGTTTGCACCTTCATGCTAACGCCGCCGTAAGCCACCACGACTTTAATGTCGGTGCCCTTTGCGTAGCTAGTTAAGTTATCGAAAACCTGTTGTGCCAATTCACGAGTTGGCACTAACACAAGCGCACGAACGAGCTTAGGGTTCGGAATAACGTTGTCTTTCGTCTCGATTAATCTTTGAATAATCGGTAAACCAAACGCGGCCGTTTTACCTGTACCCGTTTGAGCACCAGCCAGTACATCTTTGCCTTCTAATACCAATGGAATCGCTTGTTCTTGAACGCTGGTCGGAGCCGTAAAATTAAGCTCTGATAGTGTGGCAAGAAGATGCTCAGATAATCCTAGTTGGTTAAAAGATTTTGTAGATTCAGACATAGTATGATGCTCAAAGATTAAATAGGCGCGGATTGTAGCAAACCTGCATTACACTGTTTACCTTTCCTTTTGATTTTTCTTCATTTGAAACGTATTAAACTGCTTCGCTTCTATTAAAACGTTAGGATATAACTCATTAAAGTGACACTGCAACGTATTATAGTTACGTTCGAGGTCATCGTAACAAGCCTCGAGCATATTGAGCTTTGGCCTTCTCAACGCCATTCGCTGTAATACCACCTCTATTGAAGACATGTCTTGATAACTCTCTAACCATCTATGCTCAGCCATTTTTTGATGAACCATAACGAAGCTTTCTGGCCAATGTTCCTCTTGATGTTCAAAGATCTGTTGATGACTATCGAAACAAAAACGTTCTAATGTCTGATGCGAATATTGAGCCCAATGATTGGCTAAGCAGTGATCCCAAAATACATCGAGTGCAATCGGTGCAAAGCGTCTTGTTTGATCTGAAAAGAGAGATTTTGCAGAACGAGACACATCATGACGGTCGGTATAGCTATCGACGAATCGATGAAGCCTTATTCCGTTAGAAAGCGAATCTGAATAATGTTTATTAGGGTCACCTTTAACGAAGTCACCTAGCAGATTACCGGCTAAGTTACTGTTGCAGTGTTGAGCGATGTGTAGGTGTGCGAGAAAGTTCATTGAACCTCATTAAAGTATCGAGAACTAAGTAACATGGTAAACGTACTCGTTTATCTTCGCGAACTTTAATGAGGATAGTTTTGATATGACGTGTGAGCGAAAGAGATTTGCTCAGTTTAAGAATTGTCTAATTTGAGAACGTTGAACTACAAAAACTTTTAGCTAAGGAAGCTTTCGTTTAAGTACTTTTGCTTAAAAAGCTCAAGTTAAAGGTTTAAAAGCTTAGTTCGAAGACTTAAAAAGTTCTTCTGCTAATTGTTTAACTGTTTGTTCATAGTCAGATAAATCAATGCCAATTTCCATAACATCTAACAACTCAAGACTTTCGTCATTATAAGATTGGTCACTCATAGTGCCCCCTCTATTCCTTGATGTGGACATAATGTCCTGTTAACTAGTACACCATCTTGGACTTATATTATGTCACTTTGATGAACGCACTCTACTCTACCCATTCCATATTTATAGCTTGAAGCTACTCGCGATCATTAACGCTTATTTACGTTAAAGGGGTATACGCGAACGACATATGTACTGCTACCTTACACCAAGTACAACAAATTACTCTACAAATTTTGAAGCAGATCATGGTCAAA
>NZ_AJZD02000072.1 GCF_000272105.2 Vibrio splendidus 12E03 | reverse complement strand
TTTGTTCTTATGCAAGCTAAGGCGCGCCTACTTTACGAACCATCTCCCGCCCATACGTGACGCTTGTTTACACATTGGCCACTCTTCAATGCCAAAGGAAATTGTACAAAATCTGAAAATGAGTCTGTGACTTTCCTAAATTAGCAATTAATGAATAATACTGGTGTGGCAGGGTAAAATATCCTCGTTATACGAAAATCACCCCGCACTAAAGAAAGCAAATAAAATGATGTGTGATAAATCATGTGACCTTCGTTTTAAACAGAACCTAGCAGGGAGGTTCTGTTTTTGTTTAAACATCAAACCATTCAATAGACTGAGCAACAAGTAGGCTTACTCTTCCGTATTTACGTTCATTTCATCACCCTCAAATGACACCAATCGAATAGACAGTACAGCACCAAAGTAGCGTAAGACTAACTCAGGGTCTTGTGTACTACATGCCTTCCTCCCTAATATTTCTAGTAAGTCGGCCATAAAGTTTTTCATTGGCTGATCAGCCTCTGCTAAGTGCTGCTCTAAAATTTTGTTTTTCATTTTCCCTAGCCATTCCACGTTTTATCCATCATTTATAAGCCTCCATATAAACAAAGAGGATAAAGTAAATGGAAATCATCAAAACTGTTTTAAATAATCATCATTACCGCTACCGAATTCAGCACTGTGATAACTCTGAACACCACATAGTGTTTTTACTCGGCGCATTGCAAGATATTGAAAGTGTAAATTCATTTTCCACACACTTTGCCAATAAAATGAACTGTATCACCATTGAAATACCGGGTACTGGACACACAGAAAACCTTGAATCGACGATTAGCATTAGAGATCAAGCTACAATGTTACGAGAATTTCTTGGTTATTTACGAGTGAGTTCAGTTCATATCATTGGCTTCTCTTATGCAACAGCCGTAGCTGTTGAGCTTTGCGATATCTGGCCCCATGTTCGATCAATGTCTATTTGTGGCGGTGTGCCAGGGATCCCTTCTTCTGGCCGCTTAGCGACAAAGAAAATGATTGCAGCAGCCATGAGTAGCCCAACTTGTTTCGCGAATTCTTTTACTGAATCGCTCACTGTTAACAATGACAACATACCGAAAAATAAAGCGATCATAAGAGCGACAGTACGAAGTATTAAAGCAATGCCTCAGGAACGCATAGATGTGTTTTTCGAGAACTCCGTTCGACTTCTAGTACACACTCCAAGCAATGTAGATAAAATCACAGCGCCCAGCACCATTTGTGTTGGTGAGTATGATCCTTATGTAACTAAAGAAACAGCTACAAAGTTTGTGCAACAACTTCCTAACGGTCATTTAGTCGTAATCAATAATGCTGACCACCTTGTTCATTTACAATATCCAGATACTGTGGCACGTGCGATGCTCGCCCAAGTAGAAGCACAACTTACTCTGCACAAGCAACTTGCAACGATTAACTAAGCAGCTAACCTCATGAATAAGTAACTACCTTCATATTGTTGCTTGTTAGTTAGGTGCAATCAACCCAAGACAATGCGCTTTTTGGGTTGATTATTTTCACTCCCTGTAGGTATGTCTAATTATTAATGTATATATTTGATAGACTTATCAGTATCTCTACGGCGTGTTTTTTATTTTTATCGGCTACAAGACTCAAAGCCTTGGTAGTTAACGCATCTCTGACATGCTGGAACTGGCGTAATTGATGAAACTGAGGGAATTGGACCATTTCACTTGTAAAATTCACATGGGAGTTAAGCTGAAAGCCTAGCTTGACTCTAAATCCAATAGACACGGAAAAGTCTCGTGTTTTATTCACATCTTCTAAAGTTCTGTATTGGTATACAGATAACCCTAAAACACGAGAAATGACATCGACAGGAATATTATGTTCTAGTCGAAAACGCTTTACAGTGATCGCCGATGAACGATAGTAATCAATAGCGAAGGCATTTAGGTCTAAATTATCGGGCGGGAGTAATTGTTCATAACACGAAGGTAACGAGGTTGTTGAAAGTAACTCCTCACGAAACTCTAGAAAATCATTTCGGCCCTCTAAAGTCATAAGCTCTGTGATCATATTAATATAAAGATCAAACTGTTTTGTTGGTAAACGCCCAATACAAAACAACGCGTTTACAGTGTGGCTATCCATACCACGGTAATTTTCTTTCACTTTTAACGCAAGATAGAAGCTGGTCATAGGAACCATCATTACCCAAGACATCGCAGCCACCATATGAAGAGGGCGAATCGAGGTATAGCTTTGCTGCATATATCGTTTGAGTGTCGAGCCTTTAATACCACTCACTCTTCTCTCTAAATCGTCAAAAGACAAGCCTTGCGCTCGACGAACAAGAGACAAAGATATCGCCATGTCAGTATCAATAGAAGCAAGTCTGTCATCCAATATTTTTAGCTGGTTTTCAGTTAAATGCACTATAGAATCATTAAAGGGCTGCGCCATGGTTACCTCAGGGTGTTTTTAAAGATATTCCGGTCAACAATCAGACCATGTTAGCCCATTTCGTTTTTAAGTATCAGAGTTCAGGATGAATATTCTCCCGAAGCGACTTACATTCCAATGTGACAATTCACGTTCCCCACATAAATATAGTTACCATTACATGAGCTGTATTTGGATAAATTTCTGATATTTACGAACGCGAATTTGTTGGACGAAACTAATAATGTGGCATTTTCGAGCTAGAAAGTGCCACTGGTAAAAATTCAGCCTATGAAAGTTCTGGATATGAATCACTTAGTGCAATAAATCGTAAGCGTCTTTAAATCGACTCATTCAATCTTTTTAATAAACGTCGTAACCTTTAACTTTGATCGTTAAAGGTACTCGAAAATGTCTCAGCATAGACCTCAGCAAGAATGGCTACGCCTTGTGCAGAAGTATTACAATAGTGAGCAGTCTGCCGCTCAGTTTTGTTTAGAGCACAATCTTCATCCAAAAACGTTTGACAACAACCGTCGCAAACTACACCACTTAGTCAACATGCCTAAAAAACGAGAAGATTCACTTTCTGAATTCATTGTTGTTGAAAAAACAGCTAAGCCAAACACCAAAACCGAGCAACTGCCTACCTCTACGTTACCTACGGAATTACGCCTTGAAGCGGGGGCATGCTCTCTTCATGTGCCTCGTGATGTAACCCCTCAGTGGCTCGGCCTTCTATTGAAGGAGCTTGCTGTTGTATGAAGATGTTCCCTGATACCTCTGTTATCTATCTCCACAAGGCGCCCGTCGATTTTAGAAAGGGCATTAACGGCTTGAGCTTTATCGTTGAACAGAATATGAACCTTAATCCCTTCTCCGAAGCGCTATTCGTCTTCTGTAATCGCACGCGGGATAAGCTCAAAGTTCTCTACTGGCAGCGTAATGGCTTTTGCCTCTGGCAAAAGCGACTCGAAAAAGACAAGTTCGCTTGGCCAAGAAAAATGCCAGGGAAAACCCTCTCACTAACGGAAGAGCAGTGGCATTGGTTGCTTGATGGACTCGACATTGAAAAAATGAAACCCCATCAAACATTGAATTACCAAAGTCTTAATTAAATTAAAAAATAATAGCGGATAAGGAACTTTCGCGTAACTCTGCGATCTTCCTTATATGCCAAATAAAAATAATCCAGATGAGCTAACGCTCTTACGTTCAAAAGTGACTGAGCTTGAATCTACGGTACTCACACTTCGCCAATCTCTAAACGAGAGCGAAATAACTATCCAATCGCTGGTTGAAAAACTCAACCTAGCGCGGCGTAAACGCTTTGGTAGCAGTAGTGAAACCCTGCCCCCTCAGGACTTAGAGTTCAATGAGGCGGAGACTCATGCCGATACGACAGGTGAAGATGAAGCGACCAGCAATCAGAATGATGAAACATCGGACGCGAAAAGTACTTCATCCGAGACAAAACGTCGTGGTCGCCCGAAGCTTCCCGAAGACTTACCACGAGAGCGAGTTGTGGTGGACATACCAGAAGCAGAAAAAACCTGCTCGTGTTGCCAGTCGATGCTCTGCAGGATGGGGCAAAGCACCAGTGAAAAACTGGTGTATATCCCAGCCAAGTTATACGTTGAAGTCACTGAAAGACCCAAATACGTCTGTCGTCAATGTGATGCGTTAGGAGAGAAGAGTGTTGTTGCAATGGCTCCACCGCCAGCATCGATTATCCCGAAAAGCATCGCGACGCCCTCTTTGCTTGCGCAAATCATCACGAACAAATACCACTATGCCCTGCCTCTCTATCGTCAAGAATCGTTGTTCAGACAATATGGGTTAGCGCTCAGCCGAAAAACGATGAGTCAGTGGATACTGCGTTGCGCTGATAAGGTAGAGCCGTTAATCGCCTTACTGAAAGAAAGCCTCCTTGCTCAAGATGTTCTGTTCGCGGACGAGACCACGTTGACCGTGCTCGATGACGAAAGAAAAGTTACATCTGGTTGTATGGGTGTGGTCCAGACCGAGGAGGGAATGCGAAATCCCCCGGTATCGTCTTGTTCGACTACCAGGAAGGGAGTCGCGGTCACCACTGCCCTGAATGGTACCTGTCAAACTACACTGGATACCTTCATGTGGATGGGTATAAAGCGTATGAAAAGACAGAGGCGAAGTTGGTGGGTTGCTGGGCGCATGCAAGACGTAAGTTCATAGAGGCCGAGCAGAGCCAACCAAAAGGCAAGCAAGGTAAAGGGGGTAAAATCCAGTGGGCAGTCAGTTGGTTCCAAAAGCTCTATCGTGTTGAACAAGCACTCAAAGATAAGACGAGGGAAGAGCGATATCTTACCCGCCAATCAAAGACTCAGTCTCTGCTCAATGAGTTCAAGGCGTGGTTAGATAAATCGGTCACTCAGGTGCCCCCTAAAAGTAAACTTGGTGAGGCGATTAGCTACAGTCTCAATCAATGGTCGAAGCTAGTACGAGTTATCGATGATGGCCGGTTGAGCATGGATAATAACCGAGCGGAACGTTCAGTACGTCCGTTCACAGTAGGACGGAACAACTGGTTGTTCTCGAAGACTCATAATGGAGCACGCGCCAGTGCTGTGCTGTACAGTCTTATCGAAACCGCGAAGGCTAACGACTGTGAGCCGTATGAGTATCTGGAATACGTGCTGCGAGAAATCCCGAAACTGAAGAGTGAGGACGACCATGGTCATCTTCTTCCTTGGAACATGCCAAAAACAGACTAGTCCCCCCTCCCCGAATAGCGTTCAGAATGACAGATGCCGCCTTAGTTGGCGGTATCTGTGTTGATATTAGAAAGTCAATGAGTCGGTTCGTAGACGCTTACCTTAAACGCGGAGTCTGGATCCAAACTGCCGTTGGTTGTGGTATCACAAGCAAAGGGCCGTGGCGAAGTTCGAAAACACCTGGGATACAGCAAGCACTGAGTAATGATTACCTTAGGAAAGCGGGATTATTTTCACTGAAAGACGGATGGATCGCTGTTCAATATCCAAACCAGAAGATATAAGTTAGGCGTTCTGAATGAACCGCCCTGTGCGGATCCGCATGCAGGGTGGTGTGGGGGCTGGAGGGTAAATACCTCCGGCTACCCGATTATGTAAACCTGTTTTAGATCAAGATAAGCAACTTTAAACGTATAGACAAGACCGAAATTACAACTAAAATAAGCGCCTATTTTAATCTGGTGATAAGAAGAAACCTAATTACCACTTTTATATGTTTAGGTAAAAAATGACTACAACCGCTAAAAGCAGCTTAAAAAAAGCAACACTCTTTACATGTATATTCACTTTTCTCTTAGTTTTCTTTGGTAACTTCCATATATACTTTGGCATTGAAAAATTCTCACTGGCAACTCTTCTATCTCATCCCCAAGCTTTCGCTGAACTAATTGCTGAAGCTATTGGAGGAAGTTTATTTTTACCTTTAATCCACATCGCTATTTCATCTTTTTTCAAGTCACAAAGGAACTCTACTTCACGCTGTAAAGTCCTAATTGGCTGGTGTTTAGTGACAATCATTTCGAAGTCATTAGCTCTGTACAACTACGTATATGTCACACCTATTCTGAACACATTAAACTAAAACCTAGATATTGAAAGCTACTGAATGTAGCTTTCAAGCCTCGAGGAAGAAAGGTTACATAACGCCCAATTAAGTAGTGAGCAACGCTACCACCTATCTAGACCATTGTGCCGTAAACACTAAAACTAATTCAAACCCAAAATGCCGAGCGTTGCGAATCTGCTTGAATTGCTTGTTATGTGCTTGATTTAATACGTAGTTGCTATATCATGCCCACGAACTTAACCGTTCTGCGTATCGTAGAAGTTCCACTAGGTCCCTCAGGAGAGTGCATTCTCTGCACCTAACCGTGAGCTAGTCTCACATACTTGCGAGGGAATTAGCCCTCAGAAACTTAGAAGGAACAAAGAAAATGTCTATTGAAGCATTGACTACAAAAAACGCACAAGACTTACACGTTGACACTACTAACATCGCTCTAATGGCTATCCACGAGAGACTGGTAGAGTTGGAAAGACAATACTGTTTGGAAACTGACGATGCTCTAAAGGTCTCAATCGCCACAGAGCATCGTAAGTTGTTGGACTTTTATCAATCGGAAATCCAGAGAGCCGAGGACTACAACCCTTACTCAACCCCTTATGATTGGTAAGTTTTTTGGGCACCTAGTGTGCCCTTTTTTGTTTCCCTAAATTTCTAAGCTCTTCCACTGTTAATCCTAGTGATTTAGCCGCTTGCTCTGAGAATAACTCAGATTTTTTCGCTTGTTCTTTATGCCATTGAAGAGACTTTACAGAGACTCGATTCAATGTTTTCATTTCATTTCGCATATACCCACCTCTTATTCAAAGATACCTCGTGAAGAGCATTTGTTCAAGAATCCACCGTATTATAGTGAGTTTTGGAGTAAGCACATAACATTTTAATATCGTGCCAGCACGAATTGATGTATTCAGAATATCTCAAGATCCTTACCTAACCAAATGAAAATTATACATATAATCCAGTTTAATTCTAATTTCTAGTTGAAACCCGTGCAAGCAAATATTGCTTCCGATTATAGGTGCATATTTCGGAGCATTCCGATCAGTCATTTCGGGATTATCCGA
>NZ_AJZD02000071.1 GCF_000272105.2 Vibrio splendidus 12E03 | reverse complement strand
TAAAACGGCCAATTGGCGGTGCTTGGGGCAATGTTAATGGGTGCGATGACTATGACGCCTTTTGCGATCAGTGCCGCACTTAGAGTGAGTGTGAACTGATTGGGGTTCCGTTATCGTATAGCCAATGTGAACCAAACGTGTCGATTGGACTCATAGAGTCAGTAAAACTGAAAGCAAGACAAATAAAATTATTATAATTATAGCTTTAATAGCTGTAAGCAATATGAAGTAAGAGTGAGATTACAACATGTGGAAATGGCTCCATCCCTATGCCAAAGCAGAAACCTCTTATCAGCTTGCTGGTAAACTTTTGCCATGGTTTTCGATCCTAGCGCTATTGTGTCTATCCGTCGGTACCGTGTGGGGGCTTGCATTTGCGCCTTCTGATTACCAACAAGGCGATAGCTTCCGTATCATCTACATCCATGTTCCGTCTGCAATTTGGTCGATGGGCGTATACATGTCGATGGCGATTGCTGCCTTTATCGGTTTGGTATGGCAGGTAAGGCTATCAGATATGGCTGCACTGGCGATGGCACCGATTGGTGCTGTGTTTACCTTCATTGCGTTACTAACCGGCGCGGTTTGGGGTAAACCAATGTGGGGTGCTTGGTGGGTTTGGGATGCGCGTTTAACCTCAGAGCTGATTCTTCTATTCTTATACTTAGGTGTGATTGCACTTCACCACGCTTTTGACGACCAAAAAACAGCAGCCAAAGCGGCAGGCATTTTGGCTATCGTTGGTGTCATCAACCTACCTATCATTCACTTTTCAGTAGAGTGGTGGAACACACTTCACCAAGGCGCGACGATCACTAAGTTCGACAAGCCTTCTATTTCAAGTGACATGTTATGGCCGCTTCTTCTTAACATCTTCGGCTTCGCTTTTTTCTTTGGTGCTGTGACTATGGTTCGTTTCCGTAACGAAATCATCAGTAAAGAAAGTCACCGTCCATGGGTTCGCAAGCTTGCGGCTGAAAAAGCGTAGTAGGGTAGGTAATTATGTATTTTGAATCTTTGAGTGATTTCTTTGCCATGGGAGGCTATGCCTCGTATGTATGGAGTGCATTTGGAATCACATTCCTCGCGATGATCATTTTACTGGTCGTAAGCGTTCGTCGTGGTAAGCAATTACTAAATGAAGTACAAGCTAAGATTGATCGTCAAGCTCGTATCGATGCAGCAAAAAATATGGAGAACACTCTATGAACCCAAGACGTAAAAAGAGGCTGGGCATTGTCTTAGCGATCTTTTTTGGTATCAGTGCGACTGTTGGATTGATGGTTTACGCACTTAACCAGAACATGGATCTGTTCTACACACCAACTGAGCTGGTCAACGGCAAAGATGGTAAGAAACCTGAAGTTGGTCAACGCCTACGTATTGGTGGCATGGTCGTAGTCGGCTCTGTAAGCCGTGACAATGAATCACTACGTGTAAGCTTTGATTTGCAAGATGTAGGCCCTAAAGTAACGATTTTATATGATGGCATCCTTCCTGATCTTTTCCGTGAAGGCCAAGGTATTGTTGCTCAGGGTGTCCTTAAAGATGCGACGACAATTGAAGCGTTCGAGGTGTTGGCAAAGCACGATGAAGAGTACATGCCTTCTGAAGTTGCAGAAGCAATGAAGAAGACTCATGAGCCTTTGCAATACACAACTGAACAAAAAGAAGGAAATGCTCAATGATAGCCGAGATCGGCCATTTTGCGATGATCCTGTCTTTGGGACTTGCATTGCTGCTAAGCGTGCTCCCATTGTATGGAGCCGCTCGAAATAACACATTATTGATGAACAGCGCACGACCGTTGTCGTGGGGTATGTTCGGATTCTTAGCGATTTCGTTCTTTATCTTGTGTTACGCGTTCTACACAAATGATTTTACGATTCAATATGTAGCGAGTAACTCGAATAGCCAACTGCCTTGGTACTACCGAATCACGGCGGTTTGGGGCGCTCACGAAGGTTCATTACTGCTTTGGGTTCTTATCCAAGCAGGTTGGACGGTTGCAGTAGCGACGTTCAGCCGTGGTATGCCTCAAGAGTCTGTGGCTCGCGTACTGGCTATCATGGGTTTGATTACTGTCGGCTTCTTGCTGTTCATTATCGTAACCTCTAACCCGTTCCTACGTACATTGCCTTTCTTCCCTGTAGATGGGCGAGATTTGAACCCACTACTGCAAGATCCGGGTTTGATTATTCACCCGCCAATGCTTTACATGGGTTATGTAGGTTTCTCGGTAGCGTTCTCTTTTGCAATCGCTTCTCTAATGAGTGGTCGTTTAGATACGGCATGGGCTCGTTGGTCTCGCCCTTGGACAATCGCTGCTTGGTTATTCCTAACGGTAGGTATCGCACTAGGTTCTTGGTGGGCTTACTACGAACTTGGCTGGGGTGGCTGGTGGTTCTGGGATCCAGTAGAAAACGCTTCATTCATGCCTTGGTTGGCTGGTACTGCTCTAATGCACTCACTAGCGGTAACTGAAAAGCGTGGCACATTTAAAGCTTGGACAGTACTGCTGGCTATCTCTGCATTCTCGCTAAGCTTACTAGGTACATTCCTAGTTCGTTCGGGCATCTTGGTATCGGTTCACGCATTCGCGTCGGATCCTGCTCGTGGTATGTTTATTCTAGGTTTCCTAGTCTTTGTTATCGGTGGTTCACTGCTGTTGTTCGCTGTTAAAGGCGCATCGGTTCGTGTTCGCGGTAACTTCGATTTGGTTTCTCGTGAAAACGCATTGCTTGGTAACAACATCTTATTGATTGCAGCGCTTGTCGTTGTATTAGTCGGTACGCTACTGCCATTAGTTCACAAACAGTTAGGCTTGGGCTCGGTATCTATCGGTGCACCATTCTTTGACATGTTGTTCTTCTGGTTAATGATCCCGTTCTCGTTCCTGCTTGGTATCGGTCCTCTGATCCGCTGGAAACGTGACAACCTATCTAAGCTTGTTAAACCAATGCTGATTTCAGGTGCATTTTCACTTGGCTTGAGTGCGCTAATGGTTGCTCTACTGGCTGACCGCTTCAGTGGTACTGCTTTTGCTGGTTGGGTAATGGCGTTCTGGATCATCTTCATGCACGGCTTTGAGCTGCATGAGCGTGCGACTCACCGTCATACATTCCTGAAAGGTCTAACTAAGCTACCTCGTAGCCACTGGGCAATGATGTGCGGTCACATTGGTTTAGCCGTGACAGTGATTGGTATCGCGATGGTGCAAAACTACAGCATCGAACGCGATGTACGTCTGGCGCCAGGTGAAAGCTACCAGCTTGAAGAATACAGCTTCCTGTTTACAGGGGTTCGTGACAAAGATGGTCCTAACTACGATGGTTATATTGCTGACTTTGAAATTACCAAAGAAGGCAAATACATCAACACGCTTCACGCTGAAAAACGTTTCTACACCACAGCTAAGTCTATGATGACAGAAGCAGCGATTGACCGTGGCGTAACGCGCGACCTTTACATCGCAATGGGTGAACGTTTAGACGACAACAAATCTTGGGCTGTACGTATCTACTACAAACCATTTGTACGTTGGATCTGGGCAGGTTCTTTGATTATGTCGATTGGTGGTGCTATTGCTATCAGTGACCGTCGTTACCGTTTCCGTAAGCCAACCAAAAAGTCGGCTCAAGAGCAGGAGGCTTAATTCGAATGAACAAGAAGATTTTATTCATTCCTTTGATTGCGTTCATGGTTCTCGCTGGAATCTTTGCAACGCAATTGATGCGCAATCAGTCGGGCGATGACCCGACTAAGCTTGAATCGGTATTGATTGGTAAGCCTGTTCCTGAGTTCGGTCTAGAAGACTTAGAACAACCAGGTAAGTTTCATGATCAAGCGATCTTTAAAGGTGAGCCACTGCTTCTTAACGTATGGGCAACTTGGTGTCCTACTTGTTACGCAGAGCACTCTTACCTGAACAAGCTCGCAGCTCAAGGCGTTAAGATCATTGGTCTTAACTACAAAGATGACCGCAACAAAGCGGTTGGTTGGTTAAAAGAACTGGGTAACCCGTACCTTATCAGTCTGTTTGATGGCAACGGTATGCTGGGTCTTGACCTTGGCGTATATGGTGCACCTGAGACCTTCTTAATTGATGCCAACGGCGTGGTTCGTTACCGCCATGTCGGTGATGTGAACCCAACCAACTGGGCATCGACGCTTGAGCCGATGTATCAAGAGTTGTTGGAGGAATCGAAATGATTAGAAAGGCACTGATTACGCTATTCGCTACGTTCGCAATCTCAGCGACAGTTGCGGCTGCGCCTATCGAATTTCATGAATTTGATACTGTGGATCAAGAACAGCAGTTCAAAGAGTTGAGCAATACGCTGCGTTGCCCTAAATGTCAGAACAACACGATTGGTGATTCGAACGCTGAACTTGCGGTCGACTTACGCCAGAAAGTGTACGAAATGACAAAAGACGGTAAGTCGAAGCAAGATATCATTGATTACATGATTGCTCGCTACGGTAACTTCGTTACTTATAACCCGCCGCTGACGCTGGCAACTTCAATTCTTTGGATTGGTCCATTTGCGGTCGTTGTGTTCGGTTTCGGTTTGATTATTTTACGAAGCAGAAAATCAAAGTCGAAAGCCGTAGAGTCAGATAAAGACTGGGATGCAGACAAAGAAGCTCGCTTAAAAGCGTTACTCGATGAAGAGAACGACGGAGATAAGAAGTAATGACTCTATTTTGGATTTCTACCATTATCCTTTCGCTAGCGGCAATTTTCTTAATTGTTCTACCCTTCATTAATAAGAAGGCGAACAATGACGAAATGCTTCGCGACGAGTTGAACAAAGCATTCTATAAAGACCGTCTTGTCGAGTTAGAAGTAGAAGCAGAAGAAGGCCTTGTTGATAATCAACAAGAACTGATCGCTGATTTGAAACAGTCTCTACTGGATGATGTACCTGCTCAGCAAGAGATGAAGAAGACTCAGATTTCAACGCTTGGTGTGGTTGTACCGTCGATCATCCTTGTCGTGGTTGTGACTTATGGTATGTACTTTAAGTTTGGTGCATTGGACAAAGTTCAACACTGGCAAGAAGTGAGCTCAAACCTTCCTGAATTGTCTAAAAAGCTAATGTCATCGGAAGGCGGTGCATTAACGGATGACGAACTGGAAGATTTGACTCTAGCGCTTCGTACCCGTCTACATTACCAACCAAAAGATTCAACAGGTTGGTTGCTATTGGGTCGTATTGCACTGGCTAACCGCGACGCTGAAACAGCAAAAGATTCTATGGAACGAGCTTACAAGCTTGAACCTAAGAATGAAGATGTTCAGTTAGGTTTCGCGCAAGCACTGATGCTTTCTCCTGATGAAACTGATCAAAACCAAGCTCGCTTGATTTTGAGCCGATTGATTCAAAACGACTACGTCGACCTTCGCGTGTTCTCACTGCTAGCGTTTGATGCGTTTGAGCGTCAAGACTATCCCGGTGCAGTGAAGTACTGGAGTATCATGCAGCAAATGATTGGTCCACAAGACAGTCGCTACGAAATGCTTTCGCGCAGTATTGAAAGTGCTCAGCAAAAAATGGGCGACGCGATGGGTGTCGACCAAGGTAAGACTGTTGCTGTAACACTAGACCTTTCTGCTGATGTGAACGCAGATCCTAACTCTGTGTTAATCGTGTCAGTACACAGAGCTGATGGTTCTCCAATGCCTATCGCTGCGGCTCGTTACCCACTAGGGACTTTCCCTCGTACTGTTGTGCTTGATGATGGCAACAGCATGTTGGAAGGGCAGGAACTGTCTAGCCTAGAAACTCTCATGGTTAGAGCTAGGCTTGATACAGATGGTAACGTTTCAACTCGCGACGGTGATTGGTACGGTGAAAGTGAAGTGGTAGAACTGGGTGCTCCAGTGACCATTGATATCAATAAGCAATATTAATCATCACTTTGCATAAGCGCTAGCTATTCCGATTTGTTGATAAACGGTATAGACTTACGCAAACAATTGAGGTCAGCGATTGCTGGCCTTTTTTATTATTCCTTATGGAAAAGGTGATATGTCTGTCAGTGTTTTAAGACTCTCGAGTTTACTTTTTATCGCAAGCTTAACGGTGGGTTGTTCAAGTGCGCCGGACGAAAGTGTTAACGATGATAACCTCGAAACCTCTGAATACGTCGAAGAGTCCCACCCGAATGATCCTTTTGAAGGCTTCAACCGCGCGATGTGGGATATCAACTACGAATATCTAGATCCTTATCTGGTTCGCCCTGTTTCCCTCGCTTATGTTGACTACACCCCTGTGCCAGTGCGTTCTGGTATCTCCAATTTTTTAGCCAACTTAGACGAGCCATCAAGCATGGTGAACAACCTTATTATGGGCAACGGTGAAAAAGCACTCGACCATTTCAACCGTTTTTGGATCAACTCAACGATTGGTTTGTTAGGCTTAATCGATATTGCCAGCGAAGCGGGGATCACCAAATACGATGATAAGTCGTTCTCTGATGCGATTGGTCATTATGGGGTAGGGAATGGTCCGTACTTCATGGTGCCGGGTTATGGGCCGTTAACAACGCGAGAAGTGACTGAAACCGTCGATGGCTTGTATGTTCCTTTATCTTTCTTGAACTTCTGGACGAGCTTAGGTAAATGGGCATTTGAAGGCATGGAAACACGTGCTCAATTAGTATCACAAGAAGCGCTGTTGGATGATTCTCCAGATCCATACGCATTAACGCGTGATGTATATATTCAACGCCGTGACTTTAAAGCCGAGATCGAGCCTGAAGAGGTCGACCTTGAAGAAGAAGATTTGATCGATGGTTATCTAGAAGATTACTAGAAACATGATTTAGAAAATCGATAAAAGAAAGGCTCGATGTTGATGCAACATCGAGCCTTTTTAATGCTTTCTACTTTTAGGGAGGTAGATTAGAAGCGGTAGTTAGCTTGTATACCTACTAGCCAGATGCTACCTGTTACTTCACCTTCGAAGCTGCCACCAAATAAATCTGCTGCAGCATCGGTTTCATGCATTTTAGCGTCTTTCGCTAGGATGTAAGTGAAACCAGCATCTAGAGTTAGCTGCTTAGACCATTGGTAGCCTGCACCAATGCTCAGCCAAGTACGATCTGTTTCTGGGATAGTCGCAGTGCGGTGCTCTTCGCTTACTGCCGAAGTGTCGTAAGCAATACCAGAACGCAGAGCCAGTTTTGGTGTCATTTGGTAAGTCGTACCAATTGCAAAGCGGTAGTTGTCTTCCCAGTTCTCTTGCTTGATCTCAACGCTGTTTTCACCAGGGAAATCCGCTACAAGTTCTTTAAAGCTGCTCCAGTTTGTCCAGTTAACACTCGCGTGAACTGCAACTTTTTCTGTTAGCTGGTGGAAGCTCGCAAGTTCTGCTGTTGCTGGAAGTGCAAGGTCCATTGAACCATTTTTGTGCGCCGCCGGGTTTGCTTGGTTGAAACCAAAGCCTTGTGCATAACCTTCTAGAGTTAGATCAACTTCTGACTTGTAAGTAAAGCCAAGGCGGTTGTTTTCATTAATCTGCCACGCTGTACCAATTTGCCAGCCCCATGCAGTGTCATCACCTTCCATATATTTTAAAGGAGTACCTGCTGGTAATGGAACAAGCGAGTTTGCTGTAGATACTGCACCAAAGCTACCTTCAGCCATAATGTAACGAATGCCACCACCAAGAGAAACACTCTCCAGTACTTGGTATGCAGCATTAAGGTTTAGCTCCATTGTAGTAACACTTGCTTCGTTACCATGGTTAGCGCCACCAAAGTCTTTCCCTAGGTCTGTTTCCATACCGTAGTTAGTACCAGCAGCAAAACCTAAAGCAAATTTTTCGTTGTACTTATGAGAAACGTAAAAGTTTGGGATAACTGCACTGTGTGCAAAATCACTAGAATTTGATGAAGTTGTTTTGCCCATCATAGACGTAGAAGTACCGTCGATATCGATGTTCGGGTCAACATAGATAGCACCAACAGAAACCTGAGTGCCTTCTAGATAAGTCAGCATGGCAGGGTTACGCCATTGTGCGTCTGCACCGTCAGCCATTGCAGCTTCACCCGCGTATGCACGGCCTAGGCCTGTTGCTGAGTATTCTGCTAGCTGAAAACCTGCCGCTTGAGTCACGGTAGAAGTCGAAAGTAGTCCAACTGCCACTGCAGCAGATAGAAGAGTCTTATTTATTTTCATTATTATGTTCGCTGAATCATAAGTATTTAGTGGCGTGATTCTACTTTTAGAGTCATTACTTTAAAAATGAAATTCGAATAAAACAGTGTTTTAGGGGTTTAATAATCAATTGTGACTAATTATTAGGTAAATATTCTGAATGTTTCGGCTGTGTTGCGAGGTTTGAGCGTACACTTGTAGTCATTTGTAGCTAGCGCAGGCTACAGTTGTAAGCTTAAATTGATGCGGGTCAGTGGTTTAGAAAATAAAAAAGGGTCGCGTAATGCGACCCTTTGGGTATTTATAACCTAGCTTTTATTAGAAGCTGCGGCTGTATTGCAGGCCTAGTAGGATTGCATCAGCATGCGTTGTTGCGCTAACAGAAGTTGCGCCTAAGCTTTCTTCAACTTTAGTATCATCACCTAGTAGGTAAGTGAAACCAAAGTCTACGTTAGAATCGGTATTAATGTGGTATGTGAAACCAGCAGAGAACCACTGACGATCTGAATCTGGTACAGAGATAGAAGTTAGTGAATCTTGTGCACTTGTGTCGTACATGTAACCAGCACGAAGCGTCCAATCAGTGTTCAGGTAGTATGTACCACCAATAGCGTAGTGCCAACCATCTTGCCATTTGTAATCTTTCTGGTACGCGCCTGTGCCGCCGCTCAATGCGTAAGCCAGTGTCGATTGAGTAGGATCTAGCTTCTCAAAATCAATTGAGTCGAATGCACTCCAACCAATCCATTGAACAGAGTAGTGAACAGCGAATTTAGTGTCTTCAATTTTGTGGAAACCAGAGAACTCTGCCATATCTGGTAGAGGCAGTGTGATTTCTTGACCGTTGTCATCTTCCGCGGTGAACTCAGGGCTGTAACGGTAAGATAGACCAAAACGGTTGTTTTCATCTAGCTCGTAAACTGTACCTACGTTAAAGCCAACAGCCCAACCAGTTGCACCATCTACGTCAAGTAGTTTTTGTCCTGCGGCTGGGCCAAAGCCGACACCAGCAGTACGCTTCATTGTGCCTTCACCGTAGATCAGGTCAAGACCGGCACCAAAGCTCCATTGATCGTTTAGACGGTAAGAGCCTGCAAGACCGAAGTTGATGCTCATTACATCTGTTAAACCGCCATATTCACTAGCTAGGTAATCATCTGAAAACTCAGTTTTAGTACCGAAGTTAGAGTAAGCGTTCACACCCCAAGCAAACTTTTCATTAACAGGAACAATGAGGTGAATGTTTGGAGCTACAGAAGTATCACCAACATCATCAACGTTATCGACTGGCATTGCGCCACCAAGCGTATTGTAGCTAGTATCTTTCACTTCAATCATTGAAGTGATTGTTTCAAAACCAAGAGAAAGCTCAGTTTTGTCAAACAGTGCCATTGCTGCAGGGTTACGTGCCATTACTGACGCGTTATCTGCGATTACTGCATCACCAGCGAAAGCACGGCCGATGCCGGTAGCTGATTGTGCGTTAAGTTGGAAACCTGCTGCCATCGCTTGCGAAGACGCCAGTGTAATTGTTACTGCTAAAAGAGACTTTTTAAACAGACGCGTGTTGTTGGTAGTCATTCATTTATTCCTTTATATATCCGCCTCTACAGGGCGATTAATTTGAGCAATTGCTCAATGGTGGCTGATCCTATTCGCAAGTATACGATATACAAATCCGACCATTGGAAATTTTGAGTGGAAAATTATGGAAATGACGCCTATCTGGCACGAAAATGGTGCGAAATGCTGTTTTTTAGAGTTTTAACTCTAGAGATATTGGTGGTGTGAATGGTTTTTCGGTTTATTTATAAATAAAGCCCAGCAATATCAGTAATATAATTGCTGGGCCTTTTGTGACGGGGCTTTAAGAGCGAATTAGCTCATCGGTTTGATCATTTTTGTCAGATTTTCGGCGATTTTGGAAACATCCTCACCATCTTCACCAACAAGGATCAGGCTACTGTTATCGATTGGTGTAACTGAACCAGACATACCTTTTTCGTCAAAATCGACGGCTTTGTCTGTTGGGATTCCAGTTAAAAATAGAGTTACTTTACCTTTCTCACCTTGGAAGACCATGTGCATTGCATTGGACTTACCAAAACCACAATGGTTCAAGTAATACACGTGATAAGGAAATGCCTCATCGAATTGATATGCAAATGGGTTCATCTTGGCGTTGATCTGCTGCGATGTAACCTGCTCATCGATAGAACTAACGAAGCTTTTTTCATCAACCACATGTTTCATCGCGGTATCGACCAAACTTGCTTGAGCGGGAGATACGAGTGCATTTCCCCAGTTAACTTGGCCAACCAATAAACCGGCTACAAATGCTACCGAGGCAGCCATCGCCATTGCTCGTCGAGCAAAAGTCGGCCTTACCACTTTGCTTTCTTCGCTTGAGGTCTGATTGAACAGAATGCGATCAGCAAGATCGTCTGGCACATCCACATTCATTGCAGAGTGGATCTGTTTATCAAGCGCTAGTACATCGTCTAAGAAGTTACTATTGGCTTCGCTATTCGCGGCCGCATCAACAATATCTTGTGTACGTTGTTTAGGTTCCGACAATACACGACGACGAAATTCCAAATCATCCATTATGTTGCCCCCTCTCTGCCTCTTCTGTATCCAACAGCTCTTTCAACTGATTTCGAGCTCTGAATAAACGTGTCATCACCGTGTTTTTGTTGAGATCGAGAATATCGGCAATCTCATCACCACTAAAACCACCAATCACTTGCAAGAAGAGAGGTTCACGGTAATCAATTTCAAGTTTCATGATCTGGGCTTGCAACCACTGATGCTGATGGTGCGGGTCATCACTGACACTAGCATCGTTACCGTGATCGTCGATATCAACCAGATCAAACTGTTTGCGTTCAAAACGTCGAGCGTTCTCGCGTCTCAAGATGGTAATCAGCCAAGATTTAGCGGCTTTTTCATCTTGAAGGCTATCGAGTGACTTCCATGCACGAAGGCAAGTTTCTTGCACTAAATCTTCGGCAATGCTTTTGTCTTTGCATAACCAATAGGCGTAGCGAAAGAGGTCACGGTGATAGGCACGTACGAGTGCTTCGTATTTTCTTTGTTTGTCCATATCAGAGTTGACCGGACGCTTGGCTTTTTTCTTTCCAAACATTTTTATTATTGACACACGAGCCTCCATAATTGCTCTGCGTATAGCTGTCCTCTATACGTTGTGCTTCGTTTATAGTCTGTTTCGTCTTTAGAGCGAACGGCGGCTGGAATTCGTAAAATCACATTAAAATTGATCTACTTCAAAATCTAAGACCCTGAAAAAGTTATAGTACACCTTGTCGTCTAGTTAGTCATTCGTGGCTAGCATGTTGAGCAAGACGACACTTCCTTTTGAAGGCTGACTTTACTTTCTCCTAATCAGGAAACTGATTATTTTCAATTGGCGTCAAGTTAATTGCTTTATACACATTCCGACCACACAGCTTTGTGTGGTTTTTTTTTTGCCTCGAGAAAACCAATCTCCTACACCGCTATAACAGTCTTTGCTTACAATAGTTTAGTCTCTTACGACAACCTTTCACCCAAAAAGGTTCGCCTGAATGTGCAGTTATATTTTCAAACAGTGAGATACTCGTATCACGTTTATTTAAACGCTCGTTTGATTTAATTAACAACTTCTTTACAATGTTTCAGGTCAGACCTCTTAACTTTAAGGAGAAACCATGGGCAAACAGGAAGTCAAAACGCGTTCTGGAGAACGTGTTGCCGTTGTCGCTGGATTACGAACCCCATTCGCTCGTCAGAGCACAGAATTTAGCCAAGTGCCTGCGGTCGACTTAGGCAAAATGGTTGTGAGTGAAATGCTCGCAAGAACTGATGTCGATCCTGCGCTAATCGAACAAGTCGTGTTCGGCCAAGTTGTTCAGATGCCAGAAGCACCAAACATCGCGCGTGAAATAGTGTTGGGTACCGGTATGGATATCAATACCGATGCTTACAGTGTGACTCGAGCGTGTGCGACCAGCTTTCAAGCAGCAGTCAACGTGACCGAAAGCATTATGGCTGGCACGATTGATGTCGGTATTGCTGGTGGTGCCGATTCTTCTTCTGTATTGCCTATTGGCGTTTCCAAAAAGCTAGCTGCAAATTTATTAGCACTGAGCAAAACCAAAACCATGGGCCAAAAACTGAAAATTCTCAAAACACTTTCAGTAAAAGATTTGATGCCAGTACCGCCTGCCGTTGCTGAATATTCGACCGGTTTATCCATGGGACAAACTGCTGAGCAGATGGCTAAGACACACGGTATTACTCGTGAAGCTCAAGATGCACTTGCTCACCGTTCTCACTCTTTGGCTTCTCAAGCATGGAAAGAAGGCAAGATTAAAGACGAAGTAATGACGGCATTTCCGGCACCGTACAAAAAGTACCTAGCGGAAGATAACAACATTCGTCATGACTCAACGGTTGAAGGCTACGCTAAGCTTCGTCCTGCTTTCGATAGAAAATACGGCAGTGTGACCGCTGCGAATGCAACGCCGCTGACTGATGGCGGCGCTGCGGTGATGTTGATGCGCGAAGGCAAAGCGAAAGAGCTAGGCTTAGAAGTACTGGGTTATATTCGTGGCTATGCGTTCTCAGCTATTGGTGTTGAAACGGATATGCTGATGGGACCAACGTACGCTACCTCGCAAGTATTGAAAAACACTGGCTTAGAACTATCGGACCTTACGCTTATCGAGATGCATGAAGCATTCGCAGCTCAAGTTCTAGCGAATGTGAAAATGTTTGCGAGTGATGAGTTCGCACAGAAGAACCTTGGCCGTGACAAAGCGATCGGTGAGATTGATATGGATAAGTTCAACGTGCTGGGCAGTTCAATTGCTTACGGCCACCCGTTCGCAGCAACTGGTGCGCGTATGATGACTCAAACATTACGTGAATTAAAACGTCGCGGTGGCGGCTTAGCACTGAATACAGCATGTGCTGCTGGTGGTTTAGGTGCAGCAATGATCTTGGAGGTAGAATAATGTCTACGACTCTTGATGCAACAACAGAAAAAGAAGCAGTCACTAACGTGGATTCAACTCCAGTGACTGAAGCACCGAAAAAGAAAGCGACTGCATTCTCTCTTAACATCGATGACCAAGACATTGCTTGGCTAGCGATTGATGTACCAGGCGAGAAAATGAACACGCTACAAGCGGCTTTTGCTGAAGAGATGAAAGCGATCTTTGAGCAGTTAAAAGAGAAGCAAAGCCGCGTTAAAGGGCTAATTGTTCATTCTCTTAAGCCTGATAACTTTATTGCTGGCGCTGATGTTCGAATGCTTGATGCGTGTAAAACGGCTGACGAAGCACAGTCTCTGGCTCGCCAAGGGCAGGAGATGTTCCAAACTCTGTCTGAACTGCCGTACCCAGTGGTCGCAGCGATTCATGGCCCATGTTTAGGTGGTGGTTTAGAGCTCGCACTGGCGTGTGATTACCGTGTATGTACCGATTCAGATAAGACTCGTCTTGGTCTGCCAGAAGTACAATTAGGCTTATTGCCGGGTTCTGGCGGTACACAGCGTCTGCCTCGCCTTATCGGTTTGTTACCATCGCTCGACCTAATCCTTACGGGCAAGCAACTGCGCGCTAAGAAAGCGAAATCGCTTGGTGTTGTGGATGCTTGTGTACCTGAAACAATACTGCTTGAAGTCGCTAAAAGCTTTGTTGAAAAGAATACGGGCAGTAAAAAAGGTAAGCGTCTAGCATCGAAAAGCCAAGCGTCGACCAAAGAAAAGCTGATTTCACGTAACGGCCTTGGTCGTAAAGTGATTTTTGAACAAGCTTCTAAGAAGACAAATCAGAAAACACGCGGAAATTACCCAGCAGCAGATGCGATTCTAGATGTCATTCGTTATGGCCTTGAGAACGGCTTTGACAAAGGCCTTCAGTATGAAGCGAAGCGTTTCTCAGAACTGGTTATGACTTCTGAATCTAAAGCCCTTCGTTCGATTTTCTTTGCGACTACGGAAATGAAAAAAGAGCACGGCGCAGACGCAGAACCCAAAGCGGTTAAGCGTGTTGGTGTGCTGGGCGGTGGTCTTATGGGCGCAGGCATCAGCCATGTCAGTGTTGCTAAGGCGAAAGTGCCTGTGCGCATTAAAGACGTATCAAATGAAGGTGTGTTGAACGCGCTTAACTACAACTTCAAGTTGTTCGATAAGCAGCGTAAGCGCCGCATTCTGAGCAGAGCGGGCCTTGAAAGTAAGATGCTTCAGCTTTCTGGTGGTATCGACTTCACGAGTTTTAACCACACCGATGTGGTGATTGAAGCGGTATTTGAAGATCTCGACCTCAAGCAATCAATGGTTGCAGATATTGAAGCCAATGCTAAGCCAGAGACTATCTTCGCGACAAACACTTCTTCATTGCCAATCCATAAGATTGCAGAGAAGGCGCAGCGACCAGAAAACGTTGTCGGTCTTCACTACTTCAGCCCAGCAGAGAAAATGCCGCTGGTTGAAGTTATTCCTCATGAAACAACGTCAGAAGAGACGATCTCGACGGTGGTTGCATTAGCGAAGAAGCAAGGTAAAACGCCGATTGTTGTGAAAGATACGGCTGGCTTCTACGTGAACCGTATTCTTGCTCCGTACATGAATGAAGCTGCGCATTTACTGCTAGCAAACGAGCCGATTGAAAAGCTCGACAGCACGTTATTGGACTTCGGTTTCCCGGTTGGCCCTATCACATTACTAGATGAGGTGGGTGTTGATATCGGAGCTAAGATCATTCCTATTTTAGTGAATGAGTTAGGCGATCGTTTCCAAGGCCCTGATGTGTTCGACATTCTTCTGAACGACAACCGCAAAGGCCGCAAGAGTGGTAAGGGTTTCTATACCTACAAAGGGAAGAAGAAGGAAGTCGATAAGTCAGTTTACAAGCTGCTTAAGCTGCAACCTGAACCTAAGCTAAGTGATAACGACATCGCAATGCGTTGTGTGTTACCTATGTTGAATGAAGCGGTTCGTTGTCTAGATGATGGCATTATCCGTAGCCCTCGTGATGGCGATATTGGTGCTATTTTTGGTATCGGTTTCCCGCCATTCTTAGGTGGTCCGTTCCGTTATATGGACCAAATTGGTATTAAGTCACTGGTTGAGATGATGAACGATTTTGCTGTGAAGTATGGTGATCGTTTCGCGCCATGTGATGGCCTACTGACACGTGCTGGTTTGGATGAGTCTTTTTACAAGTAACTCTCTCTAGAAGTAACTTTCTAGTACATTGATTATGAAGCCCGTATCAAACGATTGATGCGGGCTTTATTTTTTATGGGGACGTGCAAAAAGAAAGAGATTCCCGACTCAGTTGTTCCTTCTTGTCGGGAATGGGTAGTCATTGGTAGCACATAAGTTCCTTGGGGAGAATATCGACTCTGCTGTACCGTCATCTCCTAAAGCGACGAAGGAGCGTAATAGGAGATCTGCTTTTAAACTGCATCCAATAAAAAAGGTTGATGCTCGCACATCAACCTTCTGATTTTCTGTTAGGAATGACTAACCAAGTTCAGTATCTTTGGGCCGTAACTGAAACTCATCAATCGAGCCTATTTCCACACCTGCGGATAGCTTTTCTTCGTCCTGATGAGCATTACCATGTGCGTGCATAATCAGACGATTCGCTGTACGAGGTTTTAGCTGACTCACCACAAAACGCATCATGTCCGAACGAGTTAACCCCTTAAGGTCTTCCAATACACGCTCTCTTTGGTTGAACTCAAGATCCTTATTGCCTATTGCAACCCATAGGCGTTGAGCACGACCGCGCAAGGTGGTATCTGGCGTTGAGATCTGATTCCATAGGCCGCGTTTACTGCTGTGCCATTGGTAGTCATTTAGCTCTAACAACACCATATAAAAAGCATTGAGGAACTCATCTATTGAGGCTAACAAGTCAGCAGGGGCTGCATTAGGCGATTGCACGTACAACACAATACCTGGGTGTCGGTTGAGCGGCATATTGCCTGTGCCTACCATGTAACCTAGCTGTTGCTTGGTTCGTATCTCATGGAAAAAAGTAGCCGACATCAAATGGTTTGCCAGTGAATACAGCGCAATATTTTTAGGCGAAATATCTGGGCATTGATAATAAACCACGATTGCTGAATCATCTTGGTTACACACCACTTCACGCTGGAAGCTGCCGTTTTCACCCAACATGATTAGCGGACGTAGTGACTCTTCATAAGCCTGATCTTGAACTCGTAGGGCATCCTTGAGTGTTTCAGCCATTTTGTGAGCGTCTGCTTGTCGCCAATCACCATAAACAAACATCTCAACATGAAGCTCAGCCAAAATGGATTGAACAAATGAGGAGAGCTCATCGACTTCAATCGTCTCTAGCGCTTCAATCAACACCGCATAAGGAGGGTTGTTGGGCTGTAAGATGCCTGTCATTGCATTGAACAGTTGCGAAATAGGACGATCTTGCGACGCGTTATTCCAGTTTCTTAGCAATTGATGCTTAATTGTTTCGAAGCGTGTTGGACTAAAGTCGCGTGCTTGAAAGCGTTCAAGGATCATATTGAGCAATTGTGGCTGCTTTTCGCTGAATCCAGACAGAGTCAGTGTGACACCACCTTGGTGGGTATACATGTTGTAACCCATACCTGCAATTTCAGCCTGATACGTATCTTTCTCCAGAGAATCTAAGAACATCTCTACACATAAGCGTGTTTTGACGATGTTTCTAGGGCTAGCCACTGAGTGCGGGCTATCGATGGCGATATACACCACACCTTTCGGAACTCGAAATTGATGGTCTTGCAGGTGCCATAGCTTAAAGCCGTCCAACTCTTCTAACAGTTGTGGGTGTTTAGCGTCGCCTTCGAGCTCTGCCGGATCTAAGTCGTAGCAAATAAACGGATTTTTGCTTGGCAGCTCGAACTGCCAACCGGGGTTGATGCACGTAAAGCTCTGAACCTGTTCTGCGCTGAAAGGAGTGACTGAGTAGGGCGTAAAATACCACTTCGCTTCTCTGTCATACTCGAACCCTTGAGCAACAATGGTCGCACGCATGTTGTCGACGTTTAAGTAAGGGAGCAAAGAACGCTGTAATTCGTCATCGAAATGCGACATCTTGTAATCGCCATACACCACATCTTGCTCTTGGTAGTGCTGCATGTTGATCACCAGGTGACTCACTACATCAAGTGGTCTTGCTGGTTCTTGAAAGCGGAAAGCTGACTCTAAAACGGCACGCTTTTCTAGGTAACGCCACTCTTCAATACCTTGTTGCTCAATCAACTTGATGTATTGGAATACCGCTTGGATGATGTTATCGGTTTTGGTTAAACCTTCGATGGTCAATGAACAACTGACTGTGAAATCACGATAGTTACTGCCACTTGCGCCACCACCTGCTGAGAGAGAAGTAATCCAACCTTTCTCTTTCAACTGCATCATCAAACTGCCTTCCCCTTCATATCCTAAAAGGTGGGCAAAGAACGACAATGGTTTAATGCCGTAGTGTTCGTCCATGCTTGGCATAGGGAAGGTTAAAATCAGTTTGCGTACTTCTTTAATCGGCTCAACACGAACTTGAACGCCGGTGCTTAATTCGCCAACAATCGGTACTTCAACCTTTTTTCCTTGCAGGTTGTGATTGGTAATCGAGCTAAAACGATCCTCAACCCAGCCTTGCATTTCATCTAAGGATTGATTGCCAGACAGCGTCAGTGTCATTAGGTCTGCAGAATATTGTTGCTGGTGGAACGATAAGATCTCTTGTCTAATCGTCTCGCCGTTTCTGTCGCCCAACGTATCGATATTACCGACAGAAAACTTCGAGAATGGGTGATTGTGGTTCACTAGTTCTTTGGTAACTTGGTACAAGCGTCGAGAATCGTCGTTGAGTTTCATCTTATATTCTGAATCAACGGCTTGGCGTTCTTTATCTAATGCTTCTTCGTTGAACAGGGGAGCAGTGAAAAATTGGCTGAAGCGATCGAGTGCGGTTTCAAACGCATTCAACTCAACGTCAAAAAAGAAGCAGGTGTGCTCTGTTCCCGTCCAAGCATTGTTGCTGCCGCCATGTTGGCTGATAAAACTTTGGAACTCTCCGACCTTTGGATACTTTTCAGTTCCCAAAAATAGCATATGCTCTAAGTAGTGAGCTAAACCCTCTCGGTCTGTAGGGTCATCAAAGTGCCCCACATTAACGGCTAATGCGGCTGCTGCTTTTTGAGCATTTTGGTCCTGAACTAACAGTACGCGTAACCCGTTATTTAAGGTTATGTAACGGTATTGATGTTCATCATTTGGGCTTAAGTGCACAGGAGCATCTCCAGAGAAGGTGGTTTTTAAATTATGTACCCGATGATTCGGCGTGCAAACCTTGTAATCATATTTTGGGATATGAAGTGCTTTTTGGCGATTTCTACATCACTTTTATCGATTTTTATCAGTAATTTATTTTCTTTTAACAAGATTGTTAAGAAAGTCGAACTCTTTAGCAAGTGACTTGATATAATTATTTATATAGACTGCGGCTCCCTCTGGATTGAGGGCCAAACGCTAAGTAGCGTATCGCTGATATGGGATATATCGACTTTCGAAATGTTACGTAGACAGGATTGAACATGAAAATATTCATTATGCGCCACGGTGAAGCAGAGCATTTTGCGGACTCGGATGCAGAACGAGCGTTGACCAAGCGCGGGAAAATGGCTTCTCTTGCAGTGGCACAAGCTGCAAATGAGCAGGGGATTAGTCAATTCGATAAAGTGCTGGTGAGTCCATATTTAAGGGCACAAGAAACGTGGTTAGAGATCTCTCAGGCGTTTTCTGGCAAGAAAGTCGAAACCTGTGATGACATTACGCCTTATGGAATGTCCGACGATGTGTTTGATTTGACCTTGGCAATGGCTGAAGTAGAAAAACTAGAGACCATTTTATTTGTTTCTCATTTACCTCTAGTGGGCTACCTAACGGCAGAGTTTGCAACAGGCATGGCGCCGCCTATGTTTCCCACTTCGGGCTTAGCGTGTATCGACTTCAACCTTGAGACACAAAAAGGTGAGTTGCTTTGGAACATCAATCCATAAGCTCGTTGAGCTCTGTTTGATGACAAAGTTGCAGACAATTAGAAAGGGCATCTCAATATGATTGGGATGCCCTTTGTTGTTTTTTGGTGAGAGAGAATTCGTAAACCAGAATTATTTCTCAGGAACCGAAAGCAAGACTAACAGCGCGCCATTGCCGCCAAACTCTAACGGTGCTTGGTGGAAAGCCATCACATCTGGGTGCTGTGCTAACCACAAAGGCACCTTCTGTTTAAGGATGTGTTTACCGATACCGTGCTGAACACAGGCACACGCCACGCTCTCTTTCACGCAGTGCGCAATCATTGCGCCAAGCTCACGTTTGGCTTCTTGTTGAGTCATACCATGCATATCGAGATACACGTCAGGCACGTAGACACCACGACGTAGGCGCTTGACCTCATATTTAGAGACATCATCACGCGCATAGCGTGTTGGGCCGTCTTCGCTAAGATGCGGAATGAACTCATCCGAGAAATAAAACTCGCTATCACTGGCTTGTCTTGCCGTTCGAGTAATTTCTTTTTGCTTGGCATTTCTTTTTGGCTGCTGGACTATGGTATCCTGTTGCAACTTTTTAACGCCCTTTACTGCATCGTTGAACAGGGCGAAATCGTCATCGAAGTCGGTGTCTTTTTTGCTCATCAGGTTATGAATTCTAATTAGAAACGTAATTAGCAGTATTGTAGCGCTTTTCGGAGACAATTTTGGATAAGATTTTTGTAGAAGAAGCGGTATCAGAACTACACACGCTTCAAGATGTGATTCGTTGGACTGTTAGCCGCTTTAACGCAGCGGGCCTATTTTATGGTCACGGCACTGATAACGCGTGGGATGAGGCAGTACAACTTATCTTACCTACTCTTTATCTGCCGATTGATGTTCCTTCGCATGTGATGAACTCTCGTCTAACGAGCAGCGAACGTCTACGTATTGTTGAGCGCGTAATCAAGCGTATTAATGATCGTACACCAACGGCTTACCTAACCAACAAAGCTTGGTTCTGTGGTCTTGAGTTCTTCGTTGATGAACGTGTTCTTGTGCCTCGTTCGCCAATTGGTGAGCTGATCGAAGCTCAATTCCAACCTTGGTTAACTGAAGAGCCAACTCGCATCATGGATATGTGTACGGGTAGTGGTTGTATCGCTATTGCTTGTGCTCACGCATTCCCTGACGCTGAAGTAGATGCGATTGATATCTCTACAGACGCATTGCAAGTTGCAGAGCAGAACGTTCAAGATCACGGCATGGAGCAGCAAGTGTTCCCAATCCGTTCAGATCTTTTCCGTGATTTGCCAAAAGAGAAATACAACCTGATCGTATCTAACCCACCTTACGTGGACGAAGAAGATATGAACAGCCTGCCAGATGAGTTTACTCACGAGCCAGAACTTGGCCTAGCAGCGGGTACAGACGGTCTGAAATTGGTTCGTCGCATCTTAGCTAATGCACCAGACTACCTAACTGACGACGGTATTCTTATCTGTGAAGTAGGTAACTCAATGGTTCATATGATGGATCAGTACCCAGAGATTCCATTCACTTGGATTGAATTCTCTAACGGTGGTCATGGCGTATTCATGATCACTCGTGAGCAGCTTGTTGCTTGCGCTGATGAGTTCTCTATCTACAAAGACTAGTTTGTAGCTATTAAGCGAATGATCCGGTCATCGGGCTGTAAGCTTAGAACCTGAAACTGAGTAAGACGTTCGATTTGAAACGTTTTTATTTAAACGTCATGCAGCAATGCATGGCGTTTTTTATTGCCTAGATTAAAGATTTTTGCATTTATATCGAAGAAGTTCAGCGCAATATTTAGTTGATTAATGTGAGGGCTTATTACATATTGGTGTTTAATATTTAGTCGTTTTAGTGAGTTAAGGAGGATTCACGATGAGCTTTGATACATGGATTTATTATTTATTAGCGGTGCTGATCTTAACGGCATCACCTGGCCCAAGTTCTCTATTGTGCATGACCAAAGGTGTGCAATCTGGCTTTAAATTATCGATGTTTACCGCGTTGGGGAGCTTAACTGCGATTACTGGCATTTTAACCTTATCGTTTACCGGGCTAGGGGTAATTATTGCTTCGTCTGAAGTGGTATTTAATGTCATAAAATGGACAGGTGCGGCTTACCTTATCTTCCTTGGCTGGAAATCTCTGCGCTCTAGCCAACAAGATTATGACAAGTTACCGGATCAACAAGGCGGCTCTCGATCTGTCAAAGAAAGTGCTGCGCAGCATTACCTAAGTGGCTTTATTGTTGGCGCGAGTAACCCCAAAGCTATCCTGTTTTTTACCGCACTTTTCCCACAGTTTATTGATCCCTCAATTGCGCTCTTACCACAGTTTACCGTGTTTGCTTTGACCTTCGCAGTCATGGAATTGTCTTGGTTACTGGTGTACGCCTACTTGGGCGCGAAGTCGTCAAATTGGTTGTTTGCGAAAGGTCGAGCTAAGGTCTTTAATCGTGTCACTGGAGGTGTCTTTATTGGGGCTGGTGCACTGCTTTCGACGACCAGTCGAGCATAACTTTCTGTTTTATCAGAGAGGTGAATGATTACAGAATATTCTTGATGCTGTCATAAAAGGTTAATATTAATGTGCTTGCTGCTTTTGGCGAAAAGCCGATATATTGTAGTTACACCATCATGTTCTCAAGGAGAGACATATGCAGCATCAAGAAATGATTCAACACAGTAACTTTGGCGTAATCAGTCGTACTTGGATTTTCTCTACCCTTTCTCTAGTGGGTATTCTTGCTCTAATGTAGTCAGCTTCATGGCTCTATATTTTTAGTTTTTATTATGAAATCACTTGTTAAAAAGTCTTCAAAGTCAGAACTCTTTCTCTTATAAATGTGGCTTTTCTCATCAGGCTAGCCACTTAATTTTTTCTTAGTCATCTTCTTCTAGCAAGCTTCTCCTAGTTGCCACTTTCTCGTTGTCACTTCTTGCCTTAAGTCACGACCTTCTTTCAGTGGACTGGTTTGTCACCTTATCTCTATAAACAAGCATCATTGCACTTCTGAAGTTGTTACGAAACTGTGATAATCTTAAGTTATCTTTTATCTACAGTGTATCTCTCATGTCTGTCTGGGATTCTATTTCATTTAACAATCGATTTACTGCATTACCTCGACTGTTCTATACCCCAATTCAACCTACACCGCTAAATAATGTTCAATGGCTCGCATGGAACCATAAGCTTGCGGATGAACTCGGCTTTCCGTCATTTGATGATGCTTCCGAGGAATTGCTTGAAACGTTATCTGGCAATGTTGAACCTGAGCAGTTTTCGCCTGTAGCAATGAAATACGCAGGCCACCAGTTTGGTTCTTATAACCCGGATTTAGGTGATGGAAGAGGGCTGTTATTAGCTCAAGTTGTCGCTAAAAGTGGTGAAACGTTCGATTTACACCTCAAAGGTGCAGGTAAAACGCCTTATTCTCGTATGGGTGATGGACGCGCTGTTATTCGATCAACGGTTCGTGAGTACTTATGTAGCGAAGCGATGGCAGGGCTCAATATCCCAACCACACGTGCATTAGCCATGATGACCAGTGACACGCCAGTTTATCGTGAGAAACAAGAGTGGGGCGCATTATTGGTGCGTGCTGCAGAATCTCACATTCGATTTGGTCACTTTGAACATCTGTTTTATACCAATCAGTTGGCAGAACATAAATTACTGGCTGATAAAGTGATTGAATGGCACTTCCCAGAATGCCTCGATGAAGAGAAGCCCTACGCTGCCATGTTTAATGAGATTGTCGATCGCACTGCGGAAATGGTCGCGTTGTGGCAAGCCAATGGTTTTGCTCATGGTGTGATGAACACCGATAACATGTCGATCATTGGGCAAACTTTCGATTATGGTCCGTTCGCGTTTCTTGATGAATATGACCCTCGTTTGATCTGTAACCATTCGGATTACCAAGGTCGTTATGCCTTTAATCAACAGCCTAGAATTGGATTATGGAATCTATCTGCACTGGCTCACTCACTTTCTCCGCTGGTGGATAAGGCCGACTTAGAGGCCGCTTTAGAGCAGTACGAACCGCAAATGAACGGTTATTTCAGTCAGATGATGCGTCGTAAATTGGGGCTGCTTTCGAAACAAGAAGGCGACAGTCGTTTGTTCGAATCTATGTTCGAGCTGATGTCACAAAGCAAAGTCGACTACCCAAGGTTTTTTCGAACGTTGTCGAACCTAGACACTTTGCCTGCGCAAAAAGTGATTGATTTGGTTCTCGACCGAGATGCAGCAAAACTGTGGCTAGATAACTACTTACAACGCTGTGAACTGGAAGAGAGCTCAGTGGCAGAGCGCTGCGAAAAGATGAGACAAGTAAACCCTAAATACATCCTTAGAAACTACCTAGCTCAGCTTGCGATAGATAAAGCGGAACGCGGTGATAGCAGTGATATTGAAGCATTAATGGTGGTACTGGCTGACCCATACGCAGAACACCCTGACTACGAACACCTTGCTGCGTTGCCTCCTGAGTGGGGTAAAGCGATGGAAATCAGCTGTTCCTCTTAACCTTCGATGATTCTTTGAGTCGCTAAGTACAGGTAGAGGTCACTAAGATGTGATCTTTATCTGTTCGTTCTTCTAACTTTACAAACATGTCAATAATCAAATAATCGGCCAGCCTATACACTATGTGAATAAGTTGTAAATTTAATAGGTTTGGGCGATGCCAACAAATACTCGAATTCTCGTGGTGGATGATGATCAAGAAATCCGCGAGCTGCTGGAAGAGTACCTAACAAAATCTGGTTTCGATGTGTCTTCTGTGGGAGACGGTGTTGAACTAGAGACCCACCTGCAAAACCAAGGTTATCCCGATCTGATTCTGCTTGATGTGATGCTACCCGGTGATGATGGTTTTACCTTGTGCCAACGAGTACGTAAGCAATCGAATGTGCCTATCATCATGCTGACTGCAGTCTCGGATGAAACCGACCAGATCATCGGCTTAGAAATTGGTGCCGATGACTACATCGCCAAGCCTTTTAGCCCTCGTCAGTTAATGGCTCGAATCAAAGCGTTATTAAGACGTGTTCAAGTGGTGGATGACAAGCCGAGTGATGCACTACCAAAGCAGATTATTTTTGGTGATTGGACGCTTGATACCCTAGCGCATCGGATCTCCCATAATGAAAACGCAGAAGAGATGGACTTGTCGGGCAGTGACTTTTCTTTATTAATGCTGTTCTTAACTCGTCCTAACGAAGTTCTCGACCGAGATACTATCTCTTTCGCAACCAGAGGCCGAGAATCGCTGCCTTTTGAGCGAGGCATTGATGTGCAGCTTAGTCGCCTGAGAAGTCGACTGGGCGACAGTGGTAAATACCCTCATTACATCAAAACCATGCGTGGCAATGGCTACATTCTTGCTGTGCCTGTTCAGTATGAGCACTAAGCATGACCTACTGTTAATCAAGTAATCTAATAAAGTATTTCCAATGAAGTATTCCGTATGAAGTATCTCGTATGAACTGGTTGAGCCGGTTAAAGCCAAACTCCTTGGTAGCAAGAACCTTGTTGCTGACCTTGTTAGCCGTGGTGATAGCTCAGGGGATCGCAACGTCTATTTGGTATAGCGAATCCAAACACAAAGAATTAGAGGGGATTCGTTCTGCCTCTTCGAGCATGGCGAACATGTTTGCCTCAACGGTAACCTTCTTCCAGTCTCTGCCCGTTAAATATCGTCATATCGTATTAGATCAGATCCGCAATATGGGCGGTACGCGCTTCTTCGTTTCTTTTAATAAAGAGGCTTTGATCGTTGAACCGATACCCGATACCCGCTTAAAAACCGCCTCGATTGAAGCGATAGAAAGTGTTTTGAGTAGCAAGCTCAATAAAGTGGAATCAGTTCGTGTTGATTTCTCTCGCCCTGAACATCTTCGTTTGCTTAAAAATGACATTTACTTGAGCGATCTCCCGCGATCGTGGGCACATCATACTTTAACTTTAGAACCTCTTAACCCTCCTATTCTGGTTGTTCAGATAGAACTAGCCAGTCACGAATGGGTGTATATCGCCGCGTTGTTGCCTGCGCCATACGTAAAACTGGATGACACTATTCTTGGTCGTGAACAGGTGATCTTCTTAGTTTCCTCGACACTCATTCTTTTGGTTTTGACTTACTTGATGATTCGTCGCCAAGTGCGACCTCTTAAAAAGCTAGCGAGAGCCGCCAATGAGATGAGTATGGATATTCAGCAGCCTCCGCTAAACGAAGAGGGAGCAACGGAACTGGTGACGGCGACCCGAGCCTTTAATCGCATGCAGCAACGGATTCGTCGCTATGTTGCCGACCGAGAGCACCTTTTCTCGGCAATCTCCCATGACTTAAAGACACCAATAACGCGGCTTAGATTACGTGCAGAGTTGTTGGAGAGTGAAGTAAAGAAAGACAAATTCAACAAAGATCTCGATGAGCTTGAGATGATGGTTAAAGGTGCTTTACAAGCGGTAAGAGATACCGACCTTCATGAAAACAACGCCATTATCGACCTCAATGAGATGATGCTCTCCGTGATTGAACTGCACAACCAACATCAAACCTTGGTTGAGTTTGAGCCCATTGTGGTTGACCCGTTAGTCGCCAAACCATTAGCCATTAAACGTGTGCTGACCAATCTTATCGACAACGCTGTGAAATATGGGACATCAGCTGAAGTCGATATTAACAGTGACTCGGTGTGGGTTATCGTGACTATTCAAGATCACGGAAAAGGTATTCCTGAAGACAAGTTAGAGTTGGTGTTTGAACCTTACTTCAGGCTCGCCACTGACGACCAAGGACACGGTTTAGGGCTTGGAATCTGTCGAAACATCCTACACGGACACGGCGGAGATCTCATTATTCGTAACTCCCCTCAAGGCGGCTTAGAAGCTAAAGTCTATGTTCCACGCGGCCTAGAAGTTTAATGTAACAATTGTGTTACATTGAGCTTACCTTTTGTTTCAATCTTACAAATCAGAATAAGTAGACTCTGTATTGAACCGGACGTCGAGTCCGCTAAAACATGGAAGATAATAATGAAAATCAATAAAACCCTACTTACTCTATCTCTTCTTGCTGCCTCAACATTTTCTCAAGCTGGTGAAGTGGAAGTGCTTCACTGGTGGACTGCCGGTGGCGAAGCGAAATCCGCAGCTGTACTGAAAGAGATGATTGAAGAACAAGGCCATACTTGGAAAGATTTCGCTGTTGCTGGTGGCGGCGGTGAAAGTGCGATGACTGTTTTGAAAACTCGAGCAGTGTCGGGCAATCCTCCATCTGCGGCGCAGATCAAAGGTCATGATATTCAAGAGTGGGGTGGTTTAGGTTTTCTAACGTCTCTCGATGCAACTGCGAAACAAGAAAAATGGGATGAGCTACTGCCAGAAGTGGTCACTAAAGTGATGAAGTGGGATGGCGAATATGTCGCAGTTCCTGTCAACGTTCACCGTGTTAACTGGCTTTGGGCGAACCCTGTTGTTTTAGAAAAATCAGGCGTGACGGTTCCAACTACGTTAGATGAGTTCTTTGTTGCCGCAGACAAGATTAAAGCGGCTGGCTTCATTCCACTGGCTCACGGTGGTCAACCTTGGCAAGACGCGACGGTATTCGAAGCGGTGGCACTTGATGTGCTAGGCAGTGAAGACTACAACAAAGCGTTCGTTGACCTGGATATGGACGTGTTGTCTGGTGACAAAATGGTGGAAGTATTCACCAAGTTCAAAAAGATGCGTGATTACATCGACAGTAACTCTCCAGGCCGTGATTGGAACGTCGCAACTTCAATGGTTATCAATGGCGAAGCCGCGATGCAAATCATGGGTGACTGGGCGAAAGGTGAATTTACTGCGGCAGGCAAAGTGCCGGGTAAAGATTACATCTGTGCACCAGCTCCAGGTACTGACGGCCAATTTACCTTCAACATCGATAGCTTTGCGTTCTTTGAGTTAAGTGACAAAGAGAACCAAAAAGCGCAGCAAGACCTAGCGAAAACCATTCTTACCAAGGATTTCCAAGAAGTCTTCAACCTTAACAAAGGTTCTATCCCTGTACGTCTAGATATGGACATGTCTAAATTCGACCAATGTGCGTTGGATTCAATGGCTACCTTTAAAGCGAGTGCTGAATCGGGCGATCTTGTTCCGAGTATGGCTCACGGCCTAGCGACAACAAGCTACGCTCAAGGCGCTATCTATGACGTGGTGACCAACTTCTTCAACGAGAAAGATGCCGATCCTAAACAAGCTGCTGCCAAGTTAGCTAAAGCAGTGAAAGCCGCTATCTAATCTAACTTGATAAGCAACATACAACGCACGTGAGTGACGGGTTGTGTTGCTTTACAAACCCCCAGGGTGGGTAGGCTCGTAGGGAGCCTATCTACTCTTCACTCCCAATTCTGATATGCGTGATGCTGATGTGGTGCCGAAAGGCAAGCCATTGGCTCGATTGTGCAACAAGGATAAGTTATGGAGCATGTTTTGACTGAGTCGACTCCAAAACCCACAAGGAGCCAGCCTGCACCGAAACCGAGTTTTGCTGACAGGTTGCAACATTGGTTACCTAAGATTGTGCTAGCGCCGACCGCGTTAGTGACCGTGGTGTGTATCTACGGCTACATTTTTTGGACGGCAGCGTTGTCGTTCACTAACTCTCGATTTCTACCGAGCTTCAACTTCGTTGGTTTAACCCAATATGAAAAGCTGATGGATAACGATCGCTGGATCACCTCAATCACCAATCTCGGTGTGTTTGGTTTTCTATTTATGGCGATTGCTATCTTGCTTGGTGTCTGTTTAGCGGTATTGCTTGACCAGAATATCCGTCAAGAAGGGGCGATTCGCACTATCTATCTCTACCCAATGGCGCTGTCATTCATCGTGACAGGTACGGCGTGGAAGTGGATCCTTAACCCAGGTCTTGGCATTGAAAAGTTGATGCAAGACTGGGGATTTACTGACTTCAAATTTGATTGGCTAGTCGACTCCGAAATGTCGGTATATACCTTGGTTATCGCAGCACTTTGGCAATCATCGGGCTTCGTGATGGCGATGTTCTTAGCGGGTTTGCGTGGTATCGATTCTTCGATCATTAAAGCTGCGCAAATCGATGGGGCAAGCTTACCCACTATCTATCTCAAAATCATTCTGCCTTGCTTGCGCCCTGTGGTTTTCAGCGCGGTGATCATCACGTCACACATTGCGATTAAGAGCTTCGACCTTGTGACGGCAATGACAGCAGGTGGCCCGGGTTATTCATCGGATCTTCCTGCGCTATTTATGTACGCACACTCCTTTACTCGTGGTCAAATCGGCCTTGGTGCTGCCAGTGCCATGATGATGCTTGCCGGTATCTTAGCGATTCTCGTGCCTTACCTTTACTCTGAACTTAGGGAGAAAAAGTCATGATGAATAACATCAATTTTGCTCGAATCTTTATTTATTCAGCACTGCTTTTCTTCTGCTTAGTGTATTTAATGCCATTGTTCGTGATGGCGCTGACGTCATTCAAAACTCTGCCTGACATCAAGGCGGGTAACTTAATGAGCTTGCCGAAAGAGTGGGTTTTCGATGCTTGGTATAAAGCGTGGGATACCGCCTGTACGGGCGTGAAATGTGAAGGTATCAAAGGCTACTTCTGGAACTCGTTCCAAATGGTGATTCCTGCGGTTGCGATTTCAACATTGTTGGGTGCATTCAATGGTTATGTAGTGACGAAATGGCAATTCCGAGGCTCGAATCTGTTCTTCAGCTTGCTGTTGTTTGGTTGCTTCATCCCATTCCAAGTGGTGTTGTTACCAATGGCAACCATGCTCGGCAAGATGGGGCTAGCGAACACAACTATCGGTTTGGTGATTGTGCACGTTATCTACGGCATGGCGTTTACCACTCTGTTTTTCCGTAACTTCTACATCTCGATTCCTGATGAACTGATCAAGGCGGCAAAACTCGATGGTGCAGGTTTCTTTATCATCTTCTTCAAGATTTTATTACCGATATCAACGCCAATCATCATGGTGACGGTGATCTGGCAATTCACCGCGATTTGGAATGACTTCTTGTTCGGAGTAGTCTATTCCGGCTCAGAAACTCAGCCGATCACCGTGGCATTAAACAACCTAGTCAACACCAGTACTGGCGTCAAAGAATATAACGTCGATATGGCTGCCGCGATCATCGCCGCACTGCCAACGCTGTTGGTGTATGTCTTCGCAGGAAAATATTTTGTTCGTGGCCTAACGGCAGGATCAGTAAAAGGATAATTACCCATGGCAACATTAGATTTAAAACAGATCCGTAAAACCTATCGCAACGCGGACAACGAAACGTTAAAGGGCATCGACATCAGTATTGATTCGGGGGAATTTTTGATACTTGTCGGCCCTTCGGGGTGTGGAAAATCCACCCTAATGAATACCATCGCTGGGCTAGAAAATATTAGCTCGGGTGAAATCGTGATTGACGGTGTTGACGTGGCCCAGGTTGAACCCAAAGACCGCGACATCGCGATGGTATTCCAGTCGTACGCACTTTACCCAAACATGACGGTACGCGGCAATATCGCCTTCGGCTTGAAGATCCGCAAGATGCCACAAGACGAAATCGATGCAGAAGTGAATCGCGTCGCTGAAATGCTGCAAATTGAGCAACTGCTTGATCGTAAACCATCACAGCTATCTGGTGGTCAGCGTCAACGTGTCGCGATGGGGCGCGCTTTGGCACGTCGTCCTAAGCTGTATCTGTTCGATGAGCCGCTTTCTAACTTGGATGCCAAGCTGCGTGTTGAAATGCGTCATCAGATTAAACGACTGCACCAAAAGCTGAACACCACCATTGTCTACGTGACCCATGACCAAATCGAGGCGATGACCTTGGCTGACCGGATTGCGGTGATGAAAGATGGTGAACTGCAGCAACTCGGTACGCCACAAGAGATCTACACCAAGCCCAACAACATGTTTGTGGCGGGCTTTATGGGTTCACCATCAATGAACTTCATTAAAACTATGGTGGACTTGGATGAGGAACAAAATCCGATAATTAAAGTGGTCGGTACCGCAGATCAAGAACACCACATTCGTTTGCCACAAAGTATGCGCGACCAAGATGGCAAAGAGTTGGTGATTGGGTTGCGTCCAGAACACATTACCGAACAAGAAAGTGATGATGTCTCTGCC
The DNA here is from genome assembly GCF_000272105.2 of Vibrio splendidus 12E03. Lineage (GTDB taxonomy): Bacteria > Pseudomonadota > Gammaproteobacteria > Enterobacterales > Vibrionaceae > Vibrio > Vibrio splendidus_I. The sequence continues at coordinate 56,089 of NZ_AJZD02000071.1, read as the reverse complement.
TCAACCAAGCTAGACTTGCAGCTGGAGGTATTGGAACCGACAGGGCCCGATACCATCGCAATGGTCAAAGTGAACGATCAAGAAGTCGCGTGTCGCTTGTCACCGGAATTTGAGGTATCGGTTGGTCAAATGGCACCACTGCATTTTGACCTATCCAAAGCAGTATTCTTTGATGCTCAGACGGAAGCGAGAATTGATTTCTAGTTTTTGAGACAGTAGCTCAATGAGAGTCTAAGCTTAAACAAAGGCAGTATCACTACTTATAATAAGTAACGTGATGCTGTCTTTTTGTTGTTTTAGCCTGTTTTATTTCCTCACGAAAACAGAGGGATAAACGAGATAAATGGATTAACTGCAATAATATCGCTAATTAGCCTCCGTTAGCTCTATAAAGCTGACCGAGAACAGCGTAGGATCGCGCTACTTTAGACCAAATACTAGGTTGCACATTAGTGCATAAACAGAAGAATACATGAAACTAACAGCAAAACCCTCAGCTAGTAACGCTTTACTTATTTCTATTACGACACCGGACTTCAAAGGTGACGAAGCAAAAGAGTCTCTTGCCGAACTTGCTCGCTTAGTAACAACCCTAGGGTTTAAAGTGGTCGGTACCCAATCACAACACCACAGTTCAACACAACGACAAAACGTGTTGGGCGCAGGTAAGCTTGCAGAAATTGCACACCTAACCGGTTACCAAGGTTCGATTGAAGAAGCCGAAGATGAAGATTTTATCGATGAATCTTTTGATTTTCGCGCTGGTATCGATGAATTAGATTTTGATGATCTTCCATCTGAAGACGTGGAATTTGGTACTGCTGACGTTGTGGTATTTGACTGTGATTTGAGCCCATCGCAACTGCGTAATGTAGAAGCGCACTTGGGTGTCGAGGTGTTTGACCGTACTGGTATCATCATCGAGATCTTTAGCCGTCATGCTCGTACTCGTACCGCACGTCTGCAAGTTGAAATCGCTCGCCTAAACTACCTAGTGCCTCGACTGCGTGAAACGGCCGATGGTGATAAAGAACGTCAAATGGGTCAGGGTGCTGGTGAAACTTCACTAGAGCTAGACCGCCGTAAGGTTCGTGATCAAATTGCTGCGCTTAAGCGTGAGCTGGTTAGTGTACAAGACGAAATGAAAAACCGACGCACACAGCGTTCGGAGCTTTTCACTGTTGCTTTAGTTGGCTACACCAATGCCGGTAAATCTTCGATGATGCGCGCGATGACTGCAACCGAAGTGAGCGGTGAAGATAAGCTGTTTGCCACTCTAGACACCACGGTTCGTGCTCTTCAGCCGATCACTCAGCCGCGTATCCTAGTGTCAGATACGGTGGGTTTCATCAAGAAATTGCCACACGATCTGGTTGCTTCATTCCACTCAACACTCGCAGAAGCGCACGATGCTTCGTTGCTGCTTTATGTGGTTGATGCTTCTGACGTTTCATTCCGCGCACAACTTGATGTGGTACACGACGTATTGGCACAGGTGGGTGTTGAAGGCAGCGAAAAACTATTAGTGCTGAATAAGTGTGATAGATTGACTGAAGAACAGCAATTAGAGCTGATCGAAGAATTCCCAGATGCGATGCTAACGTCGACTCGTGATCCGCTAGATATTACGAAACTGCACAAGTACATCGTTGGTGTTGCTGAAGAAGGCATGATCGAAGAAGAGATCACGATTCCTTATTCTGGCCAAGGCATCATCGGTGAGATTCGCTCAAACATGAGTGTGGTAAAAGAAGAGTACGACTACGAGTGCATCAAGCTTACTGTACGCTCAAGTGCAATTGATTTAGCGCGCTTGAAAAAGCGTATGCAGAAGTCTTAATTTTGCAGCGAACCTGAAAAGAACAACCAAAAGAAAAGCGACCCGATAAGGTCGCTTTTTTGTTTCGTGTCGCTGAGTAATTAGTTACTCGTCAACCAGCCCATTTCGGTCATTTACGCCATTCTTTGAGTTGGCTTCCAACGTGCTAGTTCTGGGTCAAGTTTGATACCTTGCGAAGTCAACAGGTTAACACGTGCTAAGTAAGCCGCACCGTGCATCAGGTGCTTAGCAAGGTCGACCGCATTACGCTGTTGGTAATCATCTAGGTAGCTGTCTTTTGCCCACGCGTTGAATGCGCCAAGTGCAGGGCCGGCCCATACTTGGTAATCCATTTCACGACCTTGTTCGCCTGTGTTTGACCAGCGGCTAGAAAGCCCCAAGTACCAACGGAAAATCAACGCCATTTTACGCTTCGGATTGCCTTCAGCACGTTCGATCTGTTTAGGGTCTCGCTCGTTGAAGTGCGCAACAGTCCCTGCCCAGATGTCATCCAATGTTGAACGGAATACTTGTTTCTCAAGTTTTTGACGTTCTTCAACTGGAATCGCTTCAATCGAGTCATAACGCGTGTAGATTTCGTAAAGCTTGTTTGCACGCATTGGGAACAAAGTACCGCGCTTAACCACTTGCAGCTTCACGCCCATTTCGAACATGTCTGCCGCTGGAGCCATAGTCACGTCAGCCATTTCAGTTGTCGAAAGCAGCTTACGTGTGTGTTCGCTCGCGCCAGCCTCGACACATGCTTGGTTGATTGAACCGGTAACAATGTAAGCTGCGCCCATGTTAAACGTCGCTAGAGCAGCGTCAGGCGTACCTACGCCACCACCACAACCGACACGTAGCGGAGTTTTGAATTGGTACTGAGCTTGGATCTGTTCTTTTAGTGCCATAATCGTTGGTAGTAAGGTAACCAGTGGACGATTATCGGTGTGACCACCTGAATCGGCCTCTGCTGTAATGTCATCAGCCATAGGAACAAGCTGTGCCAGCTCCATCTGTTCTGTTGTGATTCGGCCTTCATCAACCAAGGCTTGCAGCATTTTAGCTGGAGCTGGCTGCATGAACTTACTTGCGATTTCAGTACGGCTTACCTTAGCAATAACCTTGTTGCCAATCTGAATCTCACCTTGTGCATCGCGGCTAAGGCCAGCGGCACGATAGTGAACGATTTGCGGTGTTAGACCTAAGAAGGCAGAAGCCTCAACCGTTTTTACTTTATGTTTCAAAAACAGCTCAACACTGCCGCGCTCTAGTGCGGGTTCGCTTGGGCTGTGAATCAGGTTAAACGCGTAAGGACCGTTTGGCAGTGCAGCTTGAATGCGGTTAATCGCTTGCTCAACACGAGACGGGATTAAACCCGCCGCGCCAAATGAACAAAGAATGCCAGCCTGACCAAGCGCAATCACTAACTCTTCAGATGAAATGCCGTTTGCCATTGCTCCTGCGTAGTAAGCGTATTTTACGCCGTGGCAGCGACGAAAGTCTTCGTCGCCTAGGCTTTGTGTACCAAGAGCGGGAGCAAATGCGCTAACAGGTTGGCTGTTCGCAGAGCTTGCTGAATCGCCTGATGCAATCTCAGCTTGTTGGCTTACGCCTAGGCCTTTTTCTGGGTGGTTCACTACGTAACAAGCAAGGCTTAAATCTTTCAAGATTGTCGACATTGCTGTGTTATCGAAACGCGTTGTGTTCTCTTCGATCTGCCAAGGCCACGGAGATAGCTTTTCGTTATTGATTGTAGTTTGAGTTGTCATACTAAATTCTTTCCTAATTCTCTGTCTCTAATGGCGACTTATGCTTTCTTGATACCAGGAGCTTTATCGATAGCAGGGGCTTCTTCGATACAAATCGCGATGTCTTTCACTTCGTAAATACGTAGACCATCTTTACTCAGGTTTGCGTCACCAACGATGATGCGTTTGCCGTCTTCGTCTTTAATCGCAGTGATGTGTACATCCAGAGACATCTGTTTGTTCAGAGGGTTAATCTGACCACGGTATTTCCATTTCACTTCAGATTGGATTTGACCGAACTTCGGATTACGGAAGCCAGCGCCAAGATCTTTGTTTAGCGCGTAGGTTTGCATTAGTTCGATGATCGCTTCGACACCTAGAGAACCTGGCATTACCGGATCTTGATGGAAGTGGAACTGGAAGAACCAATCGCTTGGATCAATCGTACGCTCAGCGTATAGGTAACCCAGACCGTTTTTACCACCATCGCTGGTGATCTGCACCGTATCGATAAAGTTCAAGCGACCGCCAGCCAATTGGTAGTGCTCTTGCACTTCACCCGTAGCAGAAACAGGTGCATTGAAGTAACGCGTTGTTTTATCTAGCAGGTTGATGTTTACATCCGGCGTGCGGTTGTTATCAACGTGCCAAGGGTGAGTCACTTTACCGTTGTCCAAACCAAGTTGATCTTTCAGCGCAGCGCCTTTGAAGTAACCAAATACCGCCGTACCTTGGTAGAAAGGCACGCCGTCAGTGCTCAGTTCGAAGCTGAAGCTCTGTACGATATTGGTGCCCATCATTACCGTTGAAAGTAGACGAGAATCGTTGGTAATCGTTTTGCCACGCAAGTCGACGTTACGCAGCATTTTGCCGCTGCCATCTAGGTTGCGGAAAAACAGTTCTTCACCTGGGAAGCCCAGTGTTGTACCCATGTAGCCAGAGATAAATCCGTTTGGCTGCAGTGAAATCTCCATCAATACCGAATAAGGCATCAAGGTGTGGTGGCTGTTTTCATCAAAGTACCATGCGTTTTCTGGCACTTCGTACTCTGCGATACACGATGAAGGCTTCTTGAAGTCGCCACGCTTACCGTCGATCTCAACAACACGAGTGGTTAGCTGCAGGTCGCCACACGGAGTACGTGGCGGAATCATGCCACGGTAGATAGAGAAATCAGGACCGAAACATTTCTCGATATCGCCAGTCGCGAATTCGAACATGTGATAAGGCGTGAACGGAACCGTATCGGGTGTGCGATTTGGGTAATCAGGAGTCACCGGAGCTTCAACGTGTTGAAGAGGAACGACACCTTTGTTTGGTGCAGTTTCTAGGTCTTCAATTTGAGCCATAAGTGGCGCATTTACTGAAGCTTGTTGGTTCACTGCTGGCGTATGGCCCAAGTTTTCGATAGCAGGGGTCGCTACAGCTGTTTCTAAAGAAGGCAGGTAACGAGTACATTCGTCGTCTTCTTTGATCATCACACCCAAGTTTTGGAAATCAACGATCACTTTGCCGTTGAGCAAAATATCGATGTTAGCTTTTGCGTATGGGCGAGGGCTTAGACCAATCTCAGTCACTTCCATGCGGTACGTCAGCTCTGCCGATTGTGGTAGCACCTGTCCACGACAGCGTACTTGTTGAGGGGCATTTTCAAGCGGTTGGAAACGACCATTTTGAACAAGCGTATGCATGCCAAGGTGCATCATGAAGAATTGAAGCAGTTGACCACAACCTTCTGCCATCAAAGAACCAGCCATTACTGAGTCATCTTTGAAGTGACAAGGGAAGTACCAATGCTCAGGCTCTAGCTGTTTGTGACCTTCAATCAGACCAAGTCCCCATGTACCGCCTTGCGGTTCAACACGGCTAACCTTTTCGATCATCATGAACTTCTCTGAGCTGAAGCACAAAGAAGGCTGGTGGCGATCAGATTGGTGAGTTGGGCCAAAACACTCTGTAATGTTTGCAGTCAGCAGGTGGCGCAGTTCTTGGTGGTTAAACTGGGTTTTAGGACAGTGCAACATAGGATCGAAGCGTTGCCTAGTTGCCAGCTTACGAGCCTTGATTTCATCTTCAGTATGAATCACACCTTTGCCATCTGCTAGCTCTTCATCAGTGAAGAAGCCCGCACAGCCGTTATCCATTTTCAGGATCATCTTGTCGCCAACGAAACATTCGTACGAGAAGAAGAACAGCAGCGTGTCGCCATTGCGAGCAAAGCTGTTGATTGAGATATCGTAACGCAGCGTATCGCCACCACGAGGCAAGTCACCAAGGAAAGTTAATGTGCAATCAAGCAGACGATAAACACGCTCACCTTTGTTTTCGAAATCAATACCTAAGTAGCTGATCAGCATTAGGTCACACTGACCAGATTCAACTGCAACAGCCCAAGGGATCTGACCATCAACAAGATATGGCGCATCAACTGGGATGTCGTATTCGGTGGTCATGGTGCTTGGCTTGTACTCGTTAACGGTCGCGTTGAGCTTGGTTACACGAGATACCAGTAGGTAGTCGGTGGTTGGCAAGCGAACGCGGCGCGAGTAGCTATCGATGATCGCGTAATCAGGGCCAAATACGTTCGCAATATCGCCTTCAGCGTATTCAACCAGATCATCGTAATCCCAGATACATGGCTTACGGATAGGTTTTATTGGTGCTGGCGTCGCAAGTACGTTGACTGGCGTTGACTGAACCTGAGCTGGTTGAGCTTGAACAGGCTGAGCTGGTGTTTCGGTTGAGCTATCTAAACCAGACGTAATTGCGTTTAACTGTGCTTTTAATAGCGCATCAGCCATTTGCATGCCTTGGGCACGAGTGTGCAGGAATGCTTTGTGTACCTGTTGAGCTGCTTGCTGATTTTGAGCAAAAGCTTGGTTGTGTGGTGTTACAGACGGCTTTAATGCTGCATCCGTATTAGCGTCGATTTGAGACGCGTCATTTTTAGCGGATAGGACATGAGTCATATTGCTGTGGTTACCTGTTAGCTGACTGTGGCGAGTTGGCGCCAGAGTAGGGGATACTGATGTAGGAGTTTCGATGACTGGCTCTACCGCGTGCTGCGCTAATGCATTCTTCTCTAGCTCTTTTTGCGCAAGGGCTGCTTGAATGCTTGCTGTCGTTGGAATCGACGCCACTCTTGCTGCTTTTTTACCAGAAGCTTTCTGTTGAATCGTTGCCAAGTTGGTCACTGGGGTTTGGGCAATATGTTGATAAATATCGCGACCACCAAGAGTCACTTGCTTAACCAATTGACGTTTAGCATCGCTCGCCAGTTCACTGTTCAAACGAACCGATAGTGACTGAGATTCAACACTCGATTGGCTTAGTAGCAGCTGTGAACATTGTCCTTCGCTGATGTTGGCAACAATCGCACTCTTAGAACTGATATTTGGATTCAGAGGTGCAAGGTTCAGGTTGAGCAGACCGTGTAGCAGGCTTGCCATACCAGAAGCTGCAGAGCAATGACCAACACGTTGACTCGCTTGAGTGGTCTTGGTAACCCCAAAGTTGAGAGATACAAGCTCGTGTGATGAAGATTCTGGTGCATGGTTAAGCTCAAGCAGATATACATCGTTTGAGCTCATGCCGACTTGAGTCAGTAACTCATCAACAACGGCGTTGTTATTCTCGCTTGAACCAAAAGCCAATGCGTTGATGCTGCCGTAAGCCGTATCTTGGTTGCTCACCACTCGACTCTCTTCAACAAGAACAATTGCACCTGCGCCTTCGCCCACATTCCAACAGCCGTCTTGCGGTTGTCCGAATTTTGGAGCAAGTGACACTGGGCTCACGCTGTTCTTCAGAATCACATGTTCTGCACTGCCACTAAGGTCAACGGCTGCAATTACAACGGCGTCCATAGATTCTTGCGACATGAGGTTTTGTGCGACATCGATACAACGAGCAACTGACTGTTCAGCGGCTGAAATCGTAAAGGCAGGGCCGTTAAAGTCCCACAATGAAGAGATACGCGAAGCCATGATGTTGCCGATGAAACTGGTGTATTGGTTCAGCTTGGCTGCGTCCATTACACTGTCCATCGCGATGGTTTCTAGCGATTGGTATTCGTCTTGTGTCAGCTCAATACCCATGTTGGCAAAGCTGTCAGCCAATTGGCTATGCAGGTTTACGCGTCCACGGAATTGGTGCATCTCAAGCTCTGTTTCCATCGCAACTAAAACCGCAACCTTTTGGCCTGCAACAAGCTTGGCATCTTTGATGGCTTCGTCTGCAACTTTCATCAGTAGCAACTGCTGAGAGATCAAACGGTCATCTTCATTTGGCGGCACTTTGAAGCGCAGGAAATCGAGATCGAATTGATCGATGTACGCGCCGTTTGGAATGCCGTGTAAACCAAACTGATTCAGTAGTTCTGGATGTTGGTCTAAGCCTTTCCAGCGTTTCTTAGGCAAAGCAATGAAAGCATCGTTGTTGGTTTCAATCGCAGTGCTTAGCGCATTGATGCTTTGCAGAGAACCGAAGTGCGATGCGAGGCCAGTAATGCTTAAATTAGGCGATTGTAGGCTTGGAGATGCTGACTCTAGAGTCTGGTTTGCATGACCCGTGCCTGAATACGCTTCAAGAAGTAAGTGAGCGTTACAACCACCGAAACCAAATACAGAAACACCCGCGCAGCGCTCTGAGTTGCCCGCTTTACTTGGCCAAGGTTGCACTTGTGTTGGTAGCGTCTGTGAGCCAAACAAACCTTCTGGCGACGATAGTGGCTTGTCCAAGTTAATACTTGGCGGAAGCACGCCTTCTTTCATCGCAAAGATCATTTTCATGATCCCCGGCATACCCGCAGCAGTCAGTAAGTGGCCGAGGTTTGACTTCGCAGAGCCAATCAATGGCGGGTTAGAACCATTCAATTTGTCAGCAAAGAATCGCTCCATTGAGGTTAACTCAACCTTGTCACCTAATGGTGTGCCAGTTGCGTGACACTCAATCACTTCAATGCTGTCTGGTGTTAGGTTTGAAGCCTCGTAAGCGCGTTCAAAGGCTTGTACTTGTCCTTTGCTGTTTGGGCTTAATACGAACTGGCCACGGCCATCGTTCGACAAGCCAATACCGCTGACGACTGCGTAGATATTGTCGCCATCACGCTTTGCATCAGCCAAACGTTTTAGCACTAAAACACCGGCACCTTCGCCAGCAAACAGACCTTTACTATTGCTATCAAACGGAACCGAAACACCGTGGTCAGGGTAAGCGTGGAAGATCGAAAAACCCATGTTGATAAAGAATGGGTCAGCACCGGATACCGCGCCTGCCAACATCATGTCGGCCTTGCCCGTGTTCAAGTAATCACAGGCTAACTTCAATGAATACACTGAGCTTGCACATGCCGCATCTAGGCTAAGTTGCACGTTGCCTAAACCTAGCGCATCAGCCACTAACTTAGAGGCGTTGTGTGCTGCAGCACCGTTGATCGGGTTGAGGTCTTGAGCGTTTTCATTGGTTGGTAGCAATGAAAATTGGTCATTAGCCAATTTACCTTTAAGTGCTTTCTCGACCACCGAGTGATACATCGGCAGAAACAGATCGTTTGAGCGTGTGGTTGGGAACGAAAGGGCACCCATGATCACGCCTGTGCGTTCTAAAACATCGGCATTCAGATCAATGCCAGCGTCGACTAACGCCTTACGACTGGTATCCAAAGCCCAAAGGAAACTCTGGTCGACACCTTTGAACGATTCTTCTGTTAAGCGGTAGCCATTGCTATCGAAATTGAAGTTTTCAATGTAGCCACCTTTATCACAGTAAAAGCGGTCTGACTCACCTTGCACACCCTGATAGCTTTCAGGTTTAGCGCCTAACTTTTCAGCGCTTAATGTGGTTCGAGAATCTTTTTTATTCAGCAAGTTTTGCCAGAAGTCTTTTGGCGTGTCAGCTTCTGGGTATTGGTTAGCAATACCGACAATCGCGATCTTATTGCATTTCACTTGCTGCTTATTTTGAGCCTGATATTGAGAACTCATACTAGCTCTCCTTGATGATTCACTGCGCTGCCTTGAGACACACCACTTAATTGCTTAGCGGTGGTGATCTGTTGTTCTAGCCCTTGAATAAGTGGCTCGACAGACAGTGGAATTTGATGAGTAATGAGCTGACCAATGCATTTGATGAGCGTGACAACATCGTCACCGCCTTTGGCATTGGAAGCGATTGTGCAGTATTGGTCGGCTACGTTGTCGCTACGATTGATCTTGTCGATCAATGTGCTGGTTTGACGATCGGCACCGACTTCTACAAACAGACGAGCACCTTGCTGACGCGCACTCTGAATCAACGCGGTGAAATCCAGCGTTGAACAGAAAGTGTCGGCAATCGAAAGGGCGATGCTGTCACTGTCGATATTGATTGGTGCGCCAGTCGGTAGACCTGCTGCGCTGATAAAGCGGATATGCTTTGGCAACTCGTCGAACAGTGGTTGTGTGTAAAAATCGCGTACTTGGCTATGCTGGCTTAGTGCTGGTGTGGTGTGCATTGCAGTAACACGATTCGCGGCAATGCCACGTTTACCCAGTTTCTTGAGCAATGCACGACATGTGCTTTCACAACCTGCCAGTACGCAAGTGTCACCTTGGATGATAGCGAGGTAAGCGCGTGGGAATTCTGGTAACAGAGCCTCAATCGCTTGTGCATCACTGCGAACCACAAAGCTATTCCATTGGATGCTTTCGTCGCCGTTCAGCTGCCAATCTTGACGCACTGCGGTGAGTTCGCCAGAAATAGCCGTCGTGAAGATAGGACTGGTTTGAGTCATCTCAATCAGCGCATGTGGATTTTTCCAAACATTTAAGCTGGCCCACATGGAGGCTTCACCCTTGGAGTAACCCAAGGCGAAATCTGGTTGCACTTTGAATTCATCACATAGCAGTTGTGTTAACAGATAGCTGCTGCCTACACCTGCAATTGCCAACTCACTAAGAGACATTTCTTGCGAGTCTTCAGCGTAGGTTTTGTCAGCCTGCAACATTTCTTTCAAGTTACCTTCGCGCTCTAAACGAGCAAATAACTGTGGGAAATGGTGGTGAAACTCGCGCAACATGCCGGGATAAACTGTGCCAACACCTGGGTAAACAAATGCAACTCCACCTTTGCTTTGAGGCATCGGTGAGAAACAACTGCCCGCTGGCGTTTTGTATTGGCTATTTTCAGCCATTACTTTTGGCAACGCATTTTCTAGCGCTGTGATCTCTTGTATTGCAGCCTCAGTTGAAGCTGCCTGAATCACGATGTTCGCACCAACGCCAGCATTGTGCTGAACGCTTTGGAAGTGACTTAGGTTTGAATGCATCAAGGTGGCGATAGCAAGTTCGCTGTCCGCCGAATCGCTAACGCATTTAAGCTCTGCTCTTAGTGAAGCTAGCTGAGAAACCAAATTGGCTTGTTCGTTGCCTGAAACCACAAACATCAAACGATCGCTTGATAGCAAGGGTTTTGGTTCTTGCAAACCGGTCGCTTGAGTCAATATCAGGCTGGTGGCTTTTTGGCTATTGTCACTGAAAGTTAACGCAGCAACACGTGCTTTGTTCGGCTCAGTAAACCAGTAATTGTTAGGTAATGAATGGCTCGGCAATGAACGGCTCGATATCGCATTAACTATATTCAACAATTCATCAAACTGCTGCGAAGCCGATAAGTCAGAGTGTTGCTGTTGATGACTTAAATCTGTCGCGGGGCGGCGCGCAATATCCAGAGCTAGCTGAATGCTATCTCCGGTAGCTATATCTGCAAAACCCGCTAGATAAGCGTGTGGATGAATCTTGTTTTGAGCAGCCGTCAACGCGCTCAACATCACCAATGATGGAGAATGAGAATCCAAACAAAGCTTAACAACATTACCTTGATTGACTGTCTCGATGGCGTGAGCAAGTGCTTGATTAAAATTGCCATCAACCACAACAGTAACCATCTCAGGAAGCGAAGGTGATAAGTCGGCAGAAAGCTCAGCCGCGTTTGCTGGCTGAGCTAAAAGAGCGATGCGCAATGGCATCGCTTTATTAGTAGGAACAGTCACTATGACAATTGCTCCTTTTCTGCGTTTTTAGTCGCCTCTTTCTTTGATACTGCTGAGCCAGACTTCGGCAAAAATGCGTCGTTTAAGCTCTTGCTGATGGTGACTTTGGCACCTTTCATTACTGCGCTTAAACGACCATCTTGGTGGTAAAGCGAGATATCAGCTTGCAGCGAACGAGCCGTGCTTTTTATCACGTTCAGCTCTAGCCAACCTTGGTCAGCATTGTGCATTGGTGCGTAACAAATAAACTCACCGATTGCAGACGGTAAACTTGCCGCGCCGTATTTCAATCGAGCCCATACCAACATGGCTTGCAACAGATAATCTTCGGCAAATGGCTGGCTATCGCCAAAGCCTTGCTTAGGAATAAATGCTCCACAGTCGCTGTTTTCAATCTGAGGCAACTGGCATTGAGCCAATAAACCTAAGTCGTCAAAGCGTTCGACTGAGGTAATACCTTGCAGTCTTGGTCCGTGAAACAGAGTGCCGTCGCTGTATAGAGCTTGTGCCGTTGTTACAGGTGCTGAAGTGTTGGCCTCAAAGCGTTTTACTGACGCTTGTTGAACATCTTCAGACACTTGCACAGAGGCAACTTGCAACTGAGCTTGATACTGTGGTCGCCCTTGGCAACTGATCACCGCTTTTAGCTGATCTTTTGATTTAGCATCAGAAGAAAGAACCAGTTTCAGCTCTTGCACTTCATCAGTATCAAAAATCACACCCTTAAGCAGTTTGTAGTTGTGAACGCTAACGTTCACCCCTAACAGTTGCTCTGCGACTTCACGCATCCATTGGATGGCACACACTGTCGGTAACACAGGGTTACCGGCAATGCAGTGATCTTGAATGAAAGGCAATGCCTTTGGATCAAGATGACGTGTCACAGTGATGCTTGTATTCAGCGGACTCTTTGCAAGATGCACAGACTCCGCATTAAGCTTTTTTACAGCAGCTTCCTTGTTGTCAGAACCTTGCATGCTCGTGCCAACCAGCAGTTGAATGCCAGTTTCGTTCAGTAGTTGAGAACTAAATAGCTCTGCACCCGCCTGAAGAGGAATCACGTACACGCCGCGCTCGGTGAACATACGTTTCAGTGCTGCGTTGACCATGCCACCGTCCCACGGTCCCCAGTTGAAGCTCATCACTTTCGCTTGAGGGTTGCGAGCAGACAGCTGTAGAGCCGCTTTGTTCAGGATCTCGTTAGACATCGAGTAGTCACTTTGGCCTGTGTTTCCGTAGAAACCCGCCGCCGAAGAGAACATCGCAATCAGTTTTAGCTTACTGCTATCAAGACCACCAAGAACCGCTTCTAATCCACCCACTTTGGTGCCGTAAACCATGTTCAGCTCATCAAGCGTTTTGTCTTGAATGTGCTTATCAGCCAGTACACCTGCACCGTGGATAAGACCTGTGATGCCTTCGAAATTCGCCAGCGTTTTCGCTACTGACTCATGGTTTGATACATCTAGGCTTAGGTATTCAGCGCTCGCGCCAATCTCATTGAAAGCGGCAAGTGCTGCGTTGATTTCAAGGCTGCTCAATACAGGTTTTAGTAAGGCATCAACTTTTTTCGGCGTTGGCTTGTCACCTGTTGCTTGTAGGTGAGCGATAGCCGCTGGTTTTAGCTCTTTCTCTTGCCTGCCTTGTGCCCACTGAGGTAGCTCAGCTGAAGTAATATGCTTACTACGACCTGCAAGAATGAAATGAGACTTACATTGCTTAGCAAGCGTCAGTGCACATTCAAACGTCACGCCTTTAGCGCCACCCGTTACGAGAACTTTGTCGCTCTTGGTGAGTTGAGCGCCTGTGTTTTTGGTTTGTGCAGCACCTGGTGTTGCAGCAATCAATGTTGCACGACCAGATTCACCGTTTTCCGCATGGCTAAGGCCGATTTCAACCGTGTTGGTATCGATATCGAACAGTTCGCCTGTAATAGCCTCAGATAGGTGACGAGCATCAATAGAAGCGTCAGCATCTAATGCACGGCAGAACACGTTTGACCATTCATGGCTCAGTGTCTTAGTTAGACCAGACAACGCGGCTTGGTTAAGTTCTGCATTTGCTAATTGCTTAGTATCTAGGTAACCAAAGCCACCATCGATACGGCTTAGCGTGAAGAACACGCTGCGACCTGAAACGGCATTCAGTTGGCCATTTAGGTGCTTCGCGAATAAGAACGCTGTGGTTAGTGAAGCTCTTGAGTCTGCATTTAAGTTAACCGCTTGCTCGTTGCTTTGTTTCGCATCAACGATAGCTTGTAAATGAATGAAGCCAGCAATCACTTTGTTCGACGTTTTAAGGTCTGCTTCGATGTCATTAATCACAGCTGTCACACCATCATCATCGATACTGTTAAGTGTGTAGCTTGCGATTTCACTGTTTAAAGGTGACGCGGCAGAAAGAGCACTACGCACTACAGCAACTTGAATGCCGTTAGCGGTCAACTTTTCTGCTAGAACACCAGCGTTGTGACCATCATCTGTGATCACGACACAAGCGTCTTTTGAGAAACAATCGACGAGTCTATCTGCCGCTGGTAGCTTTTTTAGCGCTACCTCATTGTGTGGAGGAAGTTCCGCTGTCGCTGTTTCTGCGATAGGCGTTACTGATTCAGCTTTTGGAGTCGCTACGGGTGCAGCAGCGGATAGCTTGCTTTGCATGTAAGTAACGATTTCACCAAGCGTACGACACTCAGCTAAGTCTTCAGGGTTTAGCTCTGGCAGCGTTGGTAGCTGGTCTTGAACTGTACCTAGGATCTCAACGCGTTTGATAGAGTCGATACCAAGGTCTGCTTCCATGTCCATCGCTAGGTCGAGCATTTCTGCGGGGTAGCCAGTTTTATCGGCAACCACTTCCATCATGGTTGATTGAACATGAGCAGGGTTTAGGTCGTTGCTTGCGCTTTCTGCAGCAGGAGCTACTGCAGCTGCTTCCGAACTAGGAGCTAACTTGCTGTTCATGTAGTCAACGATTTCGCCAAGAGTACGACACTCAGCTAGATCTTCCGGGTTCAGCTCTGGCAATGTTGGTAGCTGGTCTTGAACTGTACCTAAAATCTCAACACGTTTGATTGAGTCGATGCCAAGGTCTGCTTCCATGTCCATTGCTAGGTCGAGCATTTCTGTTGGGTAGCCAGTTTTATCAGCCACTACGCTCAGCATTGTGCTTTGAACTTGTTCTGCGTTTAAACCGTTTGATAATGCTTGCGCTGGTGCAGATGCTTGAGCTGCTACTGGAGCAGAAGCTGGAAGCTTACTGTTCATGCTTTTAGTATTCATGTAAGCAACAATTTCACCCAGAGTACGACACTCAGCTAAGTCTTCAGGGTTTAGCTCTGGAAGAGTCGGTAATTCGTCTTGTACCGTACCTAGGATTTCAACACGCTTGATTGAGTCGATACCAAGGTCAGCTTCCATGTCCATTGCTAGGTCTAGCATTTCAGTCGGGTAGCCCGTTTTCTCTGCGACTACTTCTAACATGGTTTTTTGAACGACAGCTGCATCTAAACCGCTAGCTGCTTGAACTGAAGTCGCTGCAGTTTGAGCGACTGCAGGAGCCGAAGCTGGAAGCTTGCTGTTCATGTAGTCAACAATCTCGCCAAGAGTGCGACACTCAGCTAAGTCTTCAGGATTTAGCTCTGGAAGAGTAGGCAGTTCATCTTGAACCGTACCAAGAATCTCAACACGTTTAATTGAGTCGATACCAAGGTCTGCTTCCATATCCATCTCTAGATCAAGCATTTCCGTTGGGTAACCCGTTTTCTCAGCAACCACTTCTAGCATGGTTTGTTGAACGACTTTCGCATCAAGACCGTTAGCGGCTTGAACAGGAGCGGCTGCGCTTGGCTGTGCTGCCACAGGCGCTGATGCTGGCATCTTGCTGTTCATGTAGGTAACGATTTCACCAAGAGTACGACACTCAGCTAAATCTTCAGGGTTCAGCTCAGGTAGGTTCGGCATTTCGTCTTGAACGGTACCAAGGATCTCTACGCGCTTGATTGAGTCGATACCAAGGTCTGCTTCCATGTCCATTTCTAGATCAAGCATTTCCGTTGGGTAACCCGTTTTCTCAGCGACCACTTCTAGCATCACTTTTTCAGCATCGGCTGTTTGTACTGCTACTGGTGCAGCCACAGGAGCTGGTTGTGCTTTTACTGGCACAGGCTGAGCTGCAACCGGTGCTGCTGCTTGAGCGACTACTTGTGGTGCAGGCACGGCTTTCTGGACTGGAGCTTGCTGAACTGTTGTATTTTGAACTGGCGCAGCCTGTACAGGAGCAGTTTGTACTTGAGCTACAGGCTGTTGGACGATAGCTGCTGGAGTAGTTGGAGCTTGAATCGCTGGTTGAGCATTTACTGGCGCAACGAAGGTTGGTTGTGCCGTTTGTACTGAACCTTGCGTCAGCATATTAAGTGCTGAGTTGTTGCTGTGCGCTTGCATTTCTAGGTAATGAGCGTGCGCTTTTAGCGTTTCAGCTTGGTGCTGGTGGAACATTTCCATAGAACGCTGTAGGTTCTCAGGAATTGCTACGCCTGCTGTTGCCATTTTCGCTTGCTCAGACATTAGGGTGTTGAATGTGTCACCGTATTGCTGAGGAATCGCCAAGAACTGCTGATGTACTTCTGCTGCTTGTTGTTGAGCATTGAAGAACGACTGCAGTGAAGATTCATCTACCGTTACTTGAGCTGTTGGCTGAATAGTTGCTGGGGCAGTTTGAACCACTTGAGGCTGCTGATCTGCTGCTACTTGTGCGCTTGGTGCTGGAGCAACTGACTGTTGTACATTTGAAGTTTGAGGAGCAGCCACAGGTACTTCAACGATTTCTGTTTTAATCACTTCTTTTTCCACGATTTTCTCGACTTCAACTTTCACTTCAACAATCTCAGTCTTTTCGGTGACGTTGCCCGAAGCCAATGATTGATCCATCTTCTTACGAGTAGCTGGGCTGATGTAGTTGGTTGCATTCAGCTTGATGTTCATTGGTGATGCCTTTGCAGGTTCAGCAATGTCAGCTTGGTAAGGGTCAATGTTGTCTAATGAAACACCTGCCACGCACAGTTGAACCGCAGCTAAACGAAGCTGTTGGTCACTGTCGCCTTTAGGGCTTGGGTTGATGCTGATTGCGTAAAGCTCTTCGTTCTTATCAGCCAATGTTTTCTCAACCAGCTTTTGAAGGATGTTTTTCGGACCGAACTCTACGAATACGCGCGCACCGGCTTCATACATCGCTTCAATTTGCTCGCTGAAACGAACCGATTGCAGCATGTGCTGTTTGAATGCTTTCTTAATTGCTTTAGCGTCTTTGCTGTGCAGTTTGCCTGTTGCGTTTGAGTAAAGCGGCAGCGTTGGAGCACTGAATGCAGCTTTATCAATTGCCGCAGCAAATGGTTTTTGAGCGTGGGCAACAAGCGGTGTGTGGAAAGCACCAGATACTGGCAGAGCAATCGCTTTGAAGCCTTGTTCTGTTAGCGCTTGTGCTGCTTGTTGAACCGTCGCAGTTGGACCTGCAATAACCAGTTGAGTCGGAGCGTTGTAGTTGGCAATGCTCACGCCTTCGAATTGACTGATGCAGCTTTCAACGGCTGGAAGCTTGTCTGCGTCTAGGATGACCGCAAACATAGTACCGCTGTCGCCTTGTTCTGGTGTCGCCGCCATCGCATCGCCACGAGCGAAAGCTAACTGGTAGTAATCGTCTTGCGAGATAACACCCGATGCACATAATGCGCTTAGCTCACCAAAGCTGTGGCCTGCAACCATGTCTGCTTTGAAGCCAGCTTGAGTCATGATGTCGAACTGACCCATAGACACAGTACCAATTGCACTTTGAGCATTGGCCGTGTTGGTTAACACAGCTTCTTGAGCTTTGCTTGCTTCTGGTGTGAAAGTTGGAATTGGGAACAGAATTTGCGATAAAGCCGTCTTCTTGTGCTGACCAAATACTTGATCCGCTTGAGCAAGCTGTTGACGCATTTCAGGGTAGTGACACGCAAGCTCACGGCCCATATTTAGGTATTGTGAACCTTGACCTGCAAATAGTGCCGCTACTTTGCCTGCACCGTTTTCAGCAATCAGTGCCGACTCACGGTAGCTAGTACCGTTTGGCATTTGCCAATGTGTTTTGGTTTGGCTCTCAAGCATTGAAACGGCTTGAGTCAGCTGCGCTTGAAGGTCTGCTTGGTCAGTGACAACTAAACCAAGACGAGCATGCTCAGTATTTACTTCACGTAGAGCATGTTGCTCAGCAAGTGCTTCCAGTTTGAACGTAGCGTCTGCAGCTTGAGTTGAAACTTGTTTAAGCTCATTGATCAGTGCTTGACGAGATTCCGCGCTAAATAACAGAGTTTGCGGTACTTGGCGCTGACGGTATTTGTCACCGCGAGCGTGCTCTGGCGTGTACTCTTCCAATACGACGTGGAAGTTAGTGCCACCAAAACCGAATGAGCTGATACCTGCACGGCGTGGTGTACCGTCGACACGTTGCATCCAAGGACGCGTTTGCGTGTTTAGGTAGAACGGTGAGTTCTCGATATCCAACTTCGGATTCGGAGCCGATACGTTAATCGTTGGCGGCAGTACTTTGTGGTGTAGTGCCAGTGCCGCTTTGATTAAACCTGCAGTACCGGCGGTTGACTTGGTGTGACCAATTTGAGATTTCACAGAGCCTAACGCAATGTGTTGCTTCTCTTCATTGTTCTCACTGAATACTGAGTTTAAGCCACCAAATTCAGCAACGTCACCTGCCGCTGTACCTGTGCCGTGCGCTTCTAAAAGGCCAAGCGTGTGCGGTGCGAAACCAGCATCATCGTAAGCACGTTTTAGCGCTTTTGCTTGTCCTTCAGGGCGAGGCGCGTAAATACTCTTGAACTTACCATCCGAAGAAGAACCGACACCTTTAATCACTGAGTAGATTCTGTCGCCATCGCGCTCTGCATCTTCAAGTCGCTTAAGAGCAACCATGCCGATGCCTTCACCAATCATCATACCTTTTGAGTCGATGTCGAAAGGTTGAATGGTTTCATTGGTGGTAAATGCAGGTGTTTTAGAGAAGCTCATGTACATGGTTGGCGAGTTATCAGTACACACGCCACCCGTGATCATCATTTCACTGCGGCCTTCAACCAGCTCACTCAGGGCCATGCGCATTGCGGCTAGAGAACCTGCACAAGCAGCGTCTACTACACAGTTGATGCCACCAAGGTCAAAGCGGTTAGCGATACGACCTGAAATAACGTTACCCAATGAACCAGGGAACGAGTTCTCTTCCCAGTGGATGTATTGGTCTTGGAACTTTTTGATCAGCATTTCGCTGTCTTCGTCGTTGATACCACTGCTCTTGAATACTTTTTTCAAAACAGGGTATTGAAGACGAGCATTTAGGCTTTGAGCGATCTTCTGACCACCACCCACACCGAGCGTAATACCGATCTTATCGCGATCGTAACCTTCAGGCAGCTTGGCATCTTCAAGTACTTCTTTTGCAACGATCAGAGAAAGCAGCTGTGAAGTATCAGTCAGTTCTAGGATGTTTGGCGGAAGGCCGAACTCCATAGGGTTGAAGTCAACTTCTGGGATGAAACCACCGCGCTTACAGTAAGATTTGTCTGGCGTTGTACGATCTGAATCGTAGTAATCTTCTGGACGCCAGTGCGTATCAGGCACTTCGGTAATTGCATCGATCTTTTCGCTGATCAAATCCCAGAACTTGTTTAAGTAACGAGAGTTCGCAAACATGCTTGCCATTCCAACGATAGCAATAGGCATGTCTTTAAGACGTTTATTAAGTCGAGTGTCGTCGACTGATTCCGGTGTATTTTTTTCGGGTTGGCTCATTATGAGTCTCCACTAGAAATCACAGAAAGTGATGTCGTGTTTTGAGGCTGCGCTTTTAAAGCTATAGAAAGAAAATCTGAAACAGACTTAGGGAAGCGCAGCTGAAAATTCAGGTTGCTGAGTGGTGGCAACCAGATAGAAATTAGGCTTTCGAAGTGCGTTGACTTACGAGAGTAGGGGAGGTGTTTCATGCGCGACGGTGGCATTCAAATGTTGAGGCGATGTCCATTAAAATCCTGTTCAAAGTCTGACTAAATGACAAGTCGGTATCCGCAAAGAAAACGTGTGAATTTGTTTAATGGTTGAGCAGGCTACCCGAGGTGAGTGGTCGATACAATGCTCCCAGAGGCCACTATGATCTGTTCAGACCAGATGAAATTTGTGTGTTTTTGAATTTTGTATTTTTAATGTAATTAACTTGTTGATAATTAATGGGTATGGCTTATTTTTTAGTGTTTATACTCTATATTTTGACTTGGTGAGATCTATGTCAGATTTTTGTAAGTAACATTTAATAGATGCCTGTTCCGTAAGGCTAAGTGTGATCTGTGTTTTAATTTGTTATTATTTGAAAAATTAGTTTTAAGTCCGCATATGAAGGGTGTTTCCTGCCCAAATTCTCTATGTTTCTCTCAAAATATAGGTGAGTTAAATTTGTTCGTTTTGATGTTTTATTGATGGCTTTATGAAGAGTGGTTTTTAAGAAGTGAGTGCTAGAAAGATGGAAACACCAGTCGTTGATTTGTGGCTTTGTTCTCTAAGCGATTTGGATAAAGGTACTGAGCATGTGTCGCGCCTCAAACAGAAACTTACCGACGATGAAGTCGCCAAGGTTGAACGTTATCGAATGCCTTCATCTCAGATCCAAGCGCTCTATGTTCGTAATTATTTGCGAGAGGTGTTGTCGTTCTACTCTGATTTAGCGGCTGAAGAGTGGCGGTTTGAGTACGGTGAGAAAGGCAAGCCAAGCTTGATCGCAGAGCAGCAATACAAAACCGGACTGAATTTCAATATTAGCCACAGCCAAGAGCATTTACTGATTGCTGTCTGCCAAACGAAAGGGCAATCACTACAGCTTGGCGTGGATATTGAACATGCAAGAAGCTCGACCAACATAGCGGCGATTATGAAGCATTACTTTTCAGAGTTTGAGATTAACGATTTACTCGAGCTGGATGAGCTATCTCAAAGAGAACGTTTTTTTGATTTGTGGGCATTGAAAGAGTCTTACATCAAAGCGACAGGAAAGGGATTGGCCACATCATTGAAAAGTTTTTCGTTCGATTTCTCTAATTTGACCAAGCAAGTAGTGGAACTCGGCTCATCGGATGCTAAATCAGGCTTGGATAGCGAAATCAGGCTACATAGCGGGATTGGGTTGAATTTGGATTCTGCTCAACAAGACGATAGCTCTACAGATTGGCAGTGTTGCTTAGGTCGGTTGGATGAACAGTATCGGTTTGCGGTGACGCTTGGCGGGAATTTGCTACCCATGCAGATAGAGATGAGAACCTTTTCGTCGTCTCACCTCTTTTAAGCTAGCTTGGTGAGGGGAAGTTAGCTCGTTTCGCCAAGCATCGCTTTTAATACTTCAGCGGGTACAAGCTGAAGTTGTTTGTCTTTATCTAGGCAAACCATCTCGATATCACCAATCACGGCGGGTTTGGTCGCATCTTTACGCCATACCTCTTGTCGCCATAAGGTTTTGTATTTGCCATCGATTTCAAAAGAGGTTCGGATGTCGCAGATCTCAGCGAACTCAACCCCATCTTGAAAAGTCATGTTGGCTTTATAGACCGCAAAACCTAGTCCATGCTCATTCCACAATTCCGCCAGTTTATCGCTACCCAAGACGTGTTCGCGTGCACGCTCGAAGTATTTAAGAAAGTTAGGGTGATAAACCACACCAGAGTGATCGGTATCTTCATAGTAAATTTGTACTGGGTGATGGTAGATCTGACTCATGGGTAGCAACTCTTGGTAAGTAGTGGGACAGTAAATCTGGCTAAGTTGTGCAGCACTCTACAGGATAGGTCGAAATTACTTCAAGACATCATCGGTAATGTGGCTTTTGGTCAGACCTCATTCATTACTATTACATTGGTCAGCTTCCACCCATTTACAAATATTCTATGTGTCATTTTCCACCCATTAATTTTTGTAGCGAGTTAGCGACAACTGCAAGCAGATCTGATGAAGCCTTGTGGTTAAAGGCTTGTTAATGAATTGTGTTAATGTGGCTCGCTAATTGCCTTAGTGAAAGCACGCAGTTCCCATTGAAGGGCTGCTTTGTTTACTAAGGAGAATAATAATGTTTAAGCCTCTTACCCTGCTGTCTGTATCTGCTCTGGCGCTCACAAGTTTTAATGCTGCTGCAAACTGTGACCCTGGTGAAATAGTGATTAAATTCAGTCACGTAACCAATACCGATAAGCACCCGAAAGGCATCGCCGCTTCTTTACTGGAAGAGCGAGTAAACACGGAGATGAATGGCAAAGCTTGTATGCAAGTTTTCCCTAACTCAACACTTTACGATGATAATAAGGTACTGGAAGCCCTGTTAAATGGTGATGTTCAAATGGCGGCGCCATCGCTGTCTAAATTTGAGAAATTCACTAAGAAATACCGCATTTTTGACCTTCCTTTCCTATTTGAAGACGTAGAAGCCGTTGACCGTTTCCAAAACTCAGAATCTGGTGAAAAGCTGAAGAACGCGATGAAGCGTCGTGGCCTGCAAGGTCTCGCGTTTTGGCACAATGGCATGAAACAGATGTCGGCGAACAAACCTCTTATCAGCCCTGAAGATGCAAAAGGTTTGAAATTCCGTGTACAAGCATCAGACGTATTGGTGGCTCAGTTTGAACAACTAGGCGCTAACCCACAGAAGATGTCTTTCAAAGAAGTGTACGGTGGCCTGCAAACCAAGGTTATCGATGGCCAAGAGAACACATGGTCAAACATCTACGGTAAGAAGTTCTTTGAAGTACAAGACGGCGTGACTGAAACCAATCACGGTATCTTGGATTACCTAGTTGTAACGTCAAACGCCTTCTGGAAAGACCTACCTGAAGATGTACGCACACAGCTTGGCACTATCGTTCAAGAAGTGTCTGAGACGCGTAATGCAGAATCTTCAAAAGTTAACCTAGCGAACAAAAACAACATCATTGAAGCGGGTGGTGAGGTTCGTACACTTACGCCTGAACAGCGTGAAGCATGGGTAGCTGCACTTCAACCAGTATGGAAGAAGTTTGAAAAAGACATCGGTTCAGACCTTATCGATGCAGCGTTAGCTTCAAACCAATAACACCGCTAAGGGAGTGGCGAGTATTCGTCACTCCTTATTAAAACAATTATAAGCGGAGTCAATTATGGAAAAGCCTCAAATGGAACAACCAAATTCTAGCGAATCAGCACTGGAAACCTCTCTTTTTTCCAAAGTCGGAAGAGTTACGGATGTGATTGAAGAGTCATTAATCGCATTTTTCCTTGGCGCAATGACGCTACTTACTTTTGCCAACGTGGTATTCAGATACGCATTCAATGGCAATATCTTGTGGGCATTGGAACTGACGGTATTCATGTTTGCATGGATGGTACTGGTTGGCGCTTCTTACGGCGTTAAAAAGCACTTTCACATTGGTGTTGATGTCATCATCAACCTTGCCCCTGAAAAGCTACGCAAAGTGTATGCGTTAATTGCCGTCACTAGCTGCCTTGCCTTTTCAATCTTACTTCTCATCGGCTCATGGAATTATTGGTACCCATTCGCGACTGATCGCGCATGGTATGAAACCGATGATATTCCAATGCCAGAGATACTGCAGTTCTTAGCTGACTGGCTGAATGAAGGTGAGCGATACGAGAAACTACCACGCTTTATCCCTTACATGGCGTTGCCGATTGGTATGGCATTACTAACGTTCCGATTCATCCAAGTTGCTTACCAAGTTGTGACGGGCAAACTCGACCGCATGATTGCAGGCCATGAAGCCGAAGAAGAGTTGGATGCGTTGAAAGCGGATGTACTTGCGGGTTCTGACGAAGACGCGACTGCAGTATTGGATTCGACTACGAACAACAAGACCAGCGCGTCGGGTACAAAGCCTAACGGTAAGGAAGACTAATCATGGCAATGTTATTTCTATTTTTGATGGTAATTGCTTTTATGTTGGTCGGTGTGCCAATTGCGATTTCCTTAGGTTTATCAAGCATCTTGTTTTTGTTGATGCATTCAGATGCGTCATTGGCATCGGTCGCACAAACTCTGTTTAACGCCTTTGCTGGCCACTACACATTGTTAGCGATTCCTTTCTTTATCTTGGCCTCGAGCTTTATGTCTACTGGTGGCGTGGCGAAACGAATTATCCGCTTTGCTATCGCGATGGTTGGCTGGTTCCGCGGTGGCTTGGCGATGGCGTCGGTTGTGGCATGTATGATGTTCGCAGCGTTGTCTGGCTCTTCACCTGCGACGGTAGTGGCGATTGGTAGTATCGTTATCGCAGGTATGATCAAAAACGGCTACACAAAAGAGTTCGCGGCAGGGGTTATCTGTAATGCGGGTACTTTGGGTATCTTGATTCCACCGTCAATCGTGATGGTAGTTTACGCTGCGGCGACGGATGTATCTGTAGGTCGTATGTTCCTCGGTGGCGTGATTCCTGGCCTGTTGGCAGGTGTGATGTTGATGATTGCTATCTACATTGCAGCACGTATTAAGAAGATTCCTGCACAGCCATTCGTGGGTTGGGGCGAGATGTTCGCAGCCGCAAAAGATGCGAGCTGGGGTTTGCTGCTGATTGTCATCATTTTAGGTGGTATCTACGGCGGTATCTTTACTCCGACAGAAGCTGCGGCAGTGGCTGCGGTGTATGCCTTCTTTATCGCCAACTTTATTTATAAAGATATGGGGCCGTTTGCGGACAAGAACAATACAAAGCCTGCTTTGGTGAAAGTGTTCCAAACTTTCTTCCATAAAGATACTAAAGACACGCTTTACGATGCAGGTAAGCTGACGATTATGCTGCTGTTTATCATTGCCAACGCTCTGATTCTTAAGCATGTACTGACCGAAGAACGCATTCCTCAGATGATCACTGAGTCTATGCTTTCTGCGGGCTTAGGGCCGATCACCTTCTTGATTGTAGTGAACGTTTTACTCTTGATTGGTGGTCAGTTCATGGAGCCATCAGGCTTGCTGATCATCGTTGCGCCATTGGTATTCCCAATCGCTATTGCACTCGGTATCGATCCAATTCACCTAGGTATCATGATGGTAGTGAACATGGAGATAGGGATGATAACGCCGCCTGTCGGGCTCAATTTGTTTGTGACCGCAGGTGTTGCCAAGATGTCGATGATGAACGTCGTGAAAGCTGCACTGCCGTGGGTAGGCGTGATGTTCTTATTCCTGATTATCGTCACTTACGTGCCTTGGGTATCAACATGGTTACCGACGACATTGATGGGACCGGAAATCATAACCAAGTAGTTATTTGGTGACATGGAATTTAACCCATAAGAAATGAGGAGGTCACTAGACCTCCTCATCTATATTTCTGCCACGATTTGAATGAGGGTTTATTTGCTCATACAGAGCGCGTTTTGCCTCTAATTCTGGCGTGTGTAGATCGACATGATTATCAGTATAAAAAATACCATCTATCTCGAAAGTATCGGTAATCGATGGCACTTTTGTTTTCTCACCCATAACGACTTCCTTATTATATTTATTGCATAACATCCTGTTAGTGAAATAAGTATAGGTGATCTTGCTCTCAAATCTAATTTAGTTTGGTTCTACCTTATAAGATTCTTTCGTGAGCTGGTGTTTTTGCATCTTATCGTAGAGGGTTTTCCTCGGTAATTGCAGCCTCTCCATGGTCTCTTTTATGCTGCCATTGCATTCAATAAGTGCCTGCTTCAACGTGTTTTTTTCAAAGTCAGATACCAATTCTGCCAAAGACAGCTCTTGAGTAGTTTCAGTGGCGCTGTCTGATAAGTGAGAAAGCTTACCTAAAAGTACAAAACGCTCTGCAGTATTACGTAATTCTCGAACATTTCCCGGCCAATCATGAGCCAAAAGTGCGTGCAGCTCCTTTTGTGGAAGGGCTGGGGCTGTCTTGCCATAACGCGCCGCAGCGACTAGCAAGAAGTGATGGAAGAGTGCTGGGATATCTTCTTGTCGGCTTCTTAACGGCGGTAAATCTAAGGTCACAACATTGAGTCGATAATAGAGATCTTGGCGGAAAGTGCCTTCTTCAGCGGCTTTCTTTAGGTCGACTTTAGTTGCCGCAATCACTCGAATATCGAGAGGGACTAAGCCATTAGACCCTACCCTTTCGATGACGCGTTCTTGCAAGACGCGCAACAGGCGAATTTGTGCCTGCATTGGCATTGATTCTATCTCATCTAAGAATAGGGTTCCGCCTTGAGCAAATTCAAATTTACCGACACGTTTGCTTTCTGCGCCAGTGAACGCACCTTTTTCATGGCCATACAGCTCACTCTCAATTAGGTTTTCAGGGACCGCTCCACAGTTGACCGCGACAAAGTTTTGTTCCCGCCTGCTGCTTTGTTCATGCAGAGAGCGTGCAACTAATTCTTTGCCGGTGCCTGTTTCGCCAAATAGCAATATGTCGGCATTGGTATCGGCAACGTGAGTGATGATAGACCGCAGCTCCGTCATTGATTGCGTGTCACCAATGATCCTTGGACCAAGTGCTTGGCTGGCCTTAAGTGAACGTTTTAATTCAAGGTTCTCAAGGGTGAGCTGACGTTTTTCTATCGCTCGCTTAGTGGTTTCGATTAGGCGTTCATTAGCGAAAGGTTTTTCAATGAAGTCATAGGCGCCGTATTGGATGGCTTGAACGGCCATTGAAATATCGCCGTGACCAGTAATCATGATCACGGGGATCTCTTTGTCTTTGTGCATCACGGTGTTGAGCAGATCATGCCCGGATAGACCTGGTAGGCAGATATCAGTGATGATCACGTGAGGTAAGCCGTTTTCTTGAATCGCGAGCAGAGCGGACTCCGCATCGGGAAAGAATTCGGCATCAATGTCAGCGAGCTCGAAGCTCTGTTCAATCGCCATTCTTAGGTCGGATTCATCATCAATGAAATAGACGTGACACATAGTGATTCCTTTACTTCTTTGTATTCTGGTTATTGCTGAGTTTTTACTTGCTGTTCTTGTTCAACAAGGGGCAACTCTATGCTGAATCGAGCACCACCTTGAGGGCTGCTTCCTGTAACGAGCTTGCCATTTATTCCGCTGATTATTTGTTGAGAAATTGATAGCCCAAGTCCAAGTCCGTTTTTCTTGGTGGTATGGAAGGGTTCAAAAAAGTTTCCGTTCGAAGGGGAGGTGAAGCCGGGGCCGTTATCATCGACATGAATCAGCAAGGTCTTGGCTTGTTGATGGTCGGACTCCTTAATCTCTAACAGAATAGCTAATTGTTTGTCGTCTTGTTGTTCCATCGCCTGAATTGCGTTGGTCAGCAGGTTAATGATCACCTGTTCCAGTTGAATGGCGTTGGCGATCACGCATGCATCAAAGGTTTCAGGGAGTTCGTTGACCTTAACTCGTTCACTCTTAAGTTGTGGCTTCATCAACTCTTTCGATGAATGTAAAACTGGGAGTATTTGTAATGTGTGTAGCTCTTCTGCGGTGGATTTCTTGGCGAAGGAGCGAAGCTGGTGGCTGATTTTCGCCATACGATCAGTGAGTGCCGAGATTCGTGATAGGTTGTCGTCGACTCGATCTGTTTTTTCTTTGGCAAGAAACAGTCGGCCGTTGTCGGCATAACTGCGAATCGCGGCAAGCGGGTTATTCAGTTCGTGACTGATGCTCGCTGACATCTGCCCTAGCACTGCCAGTTTGGCGGCTTGGATGAGCTCGTCTTGGGTTTGCCTCAGCACATGCTCGGTTTCGATACGGTGTTTGATCTCGACATGCAACTCCGATGTACGTTCAAGCACTTGAAATTCGAGTTTTTGCTTGGCTTCGGATTGCAGCCTATCTATCTGAGCACGTCTTTGTTGTCGATGGTGGTTGAGCTGCATCGTTAGATAAATGATCGCAAAGATAAGGCTCAGAACTACAAGGTAAGCAACCAAGTCCCACCACACTAAGTGGGTCGGAGAAAATACCCGTATGGTGAGTTTTGGTTCGGCTAGGAAACGCGAAGAGCTAAAGAACTGCTCTTGGACAAGTTTGTGTGGCGACTCAATACGACTGGTGGCACTGTCTAAATCACCAGAGAAGTGCAGGCTTTCTATTTTGGTATCGAGATACTGCCTGCTTTCCTGAATTCGAGTGTGTTGCGCTTCGCTTAGCGGCTGAAGGCTTTTGAAAAGCCATTCAGGGTTACTCGACATGAATACGATCTGGTCTTTATCGTCAGCAACAAAAAAACTCTGTTTGCCTTTCCAACTTGCTTCAATCAGCGATAAATCCATCTTTACGACAATGACGCCAATAATCTCGGCGGCATAGGAGACGGGGTAAGAATAATAATACCCTCGCTTTCCAGAGGTTGAACCTAGCGCAAAATATTGATTTTCATTACCAATAATTGCCTCTTGAAAGTAGGGGCGGAAAGCAAAATTACGACGAATAAAAGAACGCGGTTGATTCCAGTTACTGGCTGCAATGGTGGTGCCGATACTGTCTAGTAGGTAGGTGTCGGATGCTTGAATCACCGAGTTTACGTGCTCTAGATAACGATTGGTGAGTTCGATTTGCGCAGAGTTACTTGGAGAGTGCAGGGCATCGACCAGCTCTTTGTCTTTTGAAAGCAGCTCGGGAATGTGCGCGAACTTATCCAATTGGCTTGAAATATGAACCGAAAAGCGGTCCAGCTTAGATTGATGATCATTTAACAAACTTTCATGGCTTGTGCTCCACACCCAATGACCGCCAAACACCATCAGTAAACTGTATGTGGCCATTAATAGTATTGGGATTCTAAAAGCTTGAAACATGAAGGCTCTCCGCTAGTTTCTTTGGTAAAAAATCAAGCCTGTCTTCTCTCGTTTATGGTAGCAAATAGCGGTAGTTTTTGCTGAAAGCAGAGAGTGAACAGATGGGTGTAGGTTAAGGGTTTGTAACGGGGATTGTTGAAAAAGTTATCGACTCTGAGGGGTAAAACAAGAGCAAGATCTCTTTTTAAGGTTTTTAGCAAAAAAAGCCCTCGATTCCCTTGAAAAAGTCGCTATTGTCCCCATTTCTGTTGTGCTAAGTGATGATTTGATCGTTTTTGTATCACTTAGTTGGACGAATTTAGAGCATTCATCATCATGCAGAGGTGAACGGCTCGACAGAGATTAAACAGATCGCTAGAATGTCGCGTCTAAAATTTCTGTCCTGAGGCTAATCGGAGATACCTTTCTTGTTTCTGAAAATAAGCTTTATTGCGTTTTAATCGACGTGTGAAGAACGAAGATATCGCTGATTAGTCTGGTGTTTGGTTGAATAATCAATTCAGACATCAATGCTCGATTTTAAATTAGGTGTTCGGATAGAGCACTACACAAGGATGCAGCCAACAACGTCTGCTTTTGAATTAAAGCTAAGTTACGGCTCATATGCTCAGATTACTGAGCCAGTTTTGAGGTTTATATAATGCAAGTTACTGTTGAAACGCTAGAAGGCCTAGAGCGCCGTCTTAATATTACTGTTCCTGCTGCTAACATCGAAGATGCAGTTACAGCTGAACTACGCAACATCGCGAAAAACCGTCGTTTCGATGGTTTCCGTAAAGGCAAAGTGCCAATGAAGATGGTTGCTAAAATGTACGGCAAAGCAGTACGTCAAGACGTGATGGGCGAAGTAATGCAACGTCACTTCATCGAAGCGATCGTTAAAGAGAAAATCAACCCAGCTGGCGCACCTACTTTCGCACCAGTTGAAAACAACGAAGGCGCTGATCTAGTATTCAACGCAACTTTTGAAGTTTACCCAGAAGTTGAGCTGAAAGGTCTAGAAAACATCACTGTTGAGAAACCAGCAGTAGAAGTTAAAGAAGCTGACGTTGAAGAGATGATCGAAACTCTACGTAAGCAACAAGCAACTTGGACTGAAGTTGAAGCTGCTGCTGACGCTGGTTCTCGTGCAACTATCGACTTCGTTGGTTCTATCGACGGTGAAGAGTTTGAAGGCGGCAAAGCTGAGAACTTCCCACTAGAGATGGGCGCTGGTCGCATGATCCCTGGCTTCGAAGACGGTATCGTTGGTAAAACAGCAGGTATGGAATTCGAAATCGACGTAAACTTCCCAGAAGATTACCACGCTGAAAACCTAAAAGGTAAAGCAGCTAAGTTCTCTATCAAGCTGAACAAAGTTGAAGCTCGTGAACTTCCAGAACTAAACGAAGAATTCGTTTCTAAGTTCGGTGCTGCTGACGGCGTTGAAGGTCTTAAAGCTGAAGTTCGTAAGAACATGGAGCGTGAGCTTAAGCAAGCTGTTAAGAACCGCATCAAAGAGCAAGCTATCGACGGTCTAGTTAACGAAAACAACATCGACGTACCTTCTGCTCTTATCGATCAAGAGATCGGTGTTCTACGTCAACAAGCTGCTCAACGTTTCGGTGGCAACACTGAAGCTGCTGACCAACTTCCACGTGAGCTGTTCGAAGAGCAAGCTAAACGTCGCGTAGTTGTAGGTCTTCTTCTTGGTGAAGTAATCAAGACTGAAGAGCTAAAAGCTGACGACGAGAAAGTTAAAGCTATCATCGAAGAGATGGCTACAGCATACGAAGATCCAACAGAAGTTATTGCTTACTACGAGCAAAACGAGCAAATGATGAACAACATGCGCAATGTTGCTCTAGAAGAGCAAGCTATTGATGCAATCATCGCTAAAGCTCAAGTTTCTGATAAAGAAGTTAGCTTCAACGAGCTAATGAATCAGCAACCTGCTTAATATAGTAATATCTGACGTAGAAGGTTGACGTACGGTCAACAATTCTGCTAACAATGGTCCGTATGATTTAATCATTCGGGCCATTTATTTTAGGGACATAAGAATATGAGCTACCAAGAAAAAAATACAATGCCATCGATTATGGACGCACTAGTTCCTATGGTGGTTGAACAGACTTCCCGTGGTGAACGTTCTTACGATATTTATTCTCGTCTATTAAAAGAACGTATCATTTTCTTAACAGGTCAAGTGGAAGACCACATGGCAAATCTTGTCGTGGCTCAACTGCTTTTCTTGGAATCAGAAAACCCAGACAAAGATATCTATCTTTACATCAACTCACCTGGCGGTAGCGTAACAGCAGGTATGTCTATCTACGACACAATGCAGTTCATCAAGCCAAACGTGAGCACAGTATGTATGGGTCAAGCTTGCTCTATGGGTGCATTCTTACTAGCGGGTGGTACTCCTGGTAAGCGTCACGTGCTTCCAAACTCACGTGTAATGATTCACCAGCCACTTGGCGGCTTCCAAGGCCAAGCGTCTGATATTCAAATTCACGCGCAAGAGATCCTAACGATCAAACAAAAGCTAAACAAACTATTGGCAGAGCACACTGGTCAGCCTTTAGAAGTTGTTGAGCGCGATACAGATCGTGATAACTTCATGTCTGCTGATCAAGCAGTAGAATACGGCTTAGTGGATTCAGTTCTTAATCACCGCGGTCAATAATTGCAGGGCAATTGTTTAACGCAAAGTGATTCAAATTGATATACACTCAAGCATAGAGAGTTAAGGCTAAGAGGTTAGCGAATGACAGATAAAAGCAAAGAGGGTGGTAGCGGTAAACTGCTTTACTGCTCTTTCTGTGGCAAAAGCCAACACGAAGTTCGCAAGTTAATCGCAGGTCCTTCTGTTTACATTTGTGATGAATGTGTCGATCTTTGTAACGACATTATTCGTGAAGAAATTAAAGATGTTCTTCCTAAGAAAGAATCGGAATCGCTGCCAACGCCGCGTGAGATTCGTGAGCATCTTGACGACTATGTAATCGGTCAAGAATACGCGAAGAAAGTGCTAGCAGTTGCAGTTTATAACCACTACAAGCGTTTACGTAATGGTGATACGACAGCTGAAGGCGTAGAGCTAGGTAAGAGTAACATTCTTCTTATCGGTCCTACTGGTAGTGGTAAAACACTACTGGCTGAAACATTGGCTCGTTTCCTAGACGTTCCTTTCACAATGGCAGATGCAACAACACTAACCGAAGCAGGTTACGTGGGCGAAGATGTTGAAAACATCATCCAGAAGTTGCTTCAGAAGTGTGATTACGACGTAGCGAAAGCGGAACGCGGCATTGTTTACATCGATGAAATCGACAAGATTTCTCGTAAAGCTGAAAACCCATCAATCACGCGTGACGTGTCTGGTGAAGGTGTACAGCAAGCTCTACTAAAACTTGTTGAAGGTACAGTTGCTTCAGTTCCACCTCAAGGTGGTCGTAAGCATCCACAGCAAGAGTTCTTGCAAGTGGACACGTCTAAGATCCTATTTATCTGTGGTGGTGCGTTTGCAGGCCTAGATAAAGTGATTGAACAGCGTGTAGAAACAGGTTCAGGTATCGGCTTTGGCGCAGAAGTGCGTTCAAAAGACGAAACCAAAACTATCGGTGAATTGTTCACTCAAGTAGAACCTGAAGATCTAGTGAAATATGGTCTGATTCCAGAATTCATTGGTCGTCTACCTGTGACAACTACACTGACAGAGCTTGATGAAGAAGCGCTAATCCAAATCCTATGTGAGCCAAAGAATGCACTGACAAAACAGTACGCAGCATTATTTGAGCTTGAGGATACAGAGCTAGAATTCCGTGAAGACGCCCTACGCGCAATTGCTAAGAAAGCAATGAACCGTAAAACAGGTGCTCGTGGTCTACGCTCTATTTTGGAGGGTGTTCTACTAGAAACTATGTATGAACTGCCATCTTCAACTGATGTAAGCAAGGTTGTGATTGATGAGTCGGTAATTAATGGTGAGTCAGAACCACTGTTGATTTACAGCAACTCAGACAACCAAGCAGCTGTTGCAGAGTAGGTCTTTTTTAGACAAGTCACTCAAATTGAAAAAGGAGGTAAGCAATTACCTCCTTTTTTTTATTCTTCCATTGAATCCAGTCGTTTAAGCCCCATATACTGCTTTATAAGTTAAAGCGGAAGAGAGAAATATATGAACTTGGAACGTTCCGAGCGTATCGAAATCCCCGTGCTACCTCTACGTGATGTAGTGGTTTACCCACACATGGTTATTCCATTGTTTGTCGGTCGTGAAAAATCGATTACATGCCTTGAATCGGCAATGGAAGCTAACAAACAAGTACTACTTGTAGCGCAGAAAGAAGCGGACACTGATGAGCCTTCAATCGACGACCTATTTAACGTAGGTACAGTCGCTACTATTCTTCAGTTACTAAAGCTCCCTGATGGTACGGTTAAAGTACTTGTTGAAGGTCAGCAGCGTGCAAAAATTCACCAATTCAAAGAAAGTGAATTCTTCCTAGCGGATGCCGAATACGTTGTTACCTCAGAACTTGACGAAAAAGAACAAGAAGTGGTTGTTCGTAGTGCGATCAATCAATTCGAAGGCTTTATTAAGCTGAACAAAAAGATTCCACCAGAGGTTCTAACGTCTCTGAACGGTATTGATGAGGCAGCTCGCCTTGCTGATACGATTGCTGCGCACATGCCACTTAAACTGGTAGACAAGCAGCACGTTCTAGAGATCTTAGATGTAACTGAACGTCTGGAATTCTTGATGGGCCAAATGGAGTCAGAAATTGACATCCTGCAAGTTGAAAAACGCATCCGTGGCCGCGTTAAGAAGCAGATGGAAAAATCTCAGCGTGAGTACTACCTGAATGAGCAAATGAAAGCGATTCAGAAAGAACTTGGCGAGATGGACGACGCACCTGATGAATTCGAGACTCTGAAGAAGAAGATCGAAGATTCTAAGATGCCTCAAGAAGCTCGTGAGAAAACTGAGCAAGAACTGCAAAAACTGAAAATGATGTCGCCAATGTCTGCTGAAGCAACAGTAGTACGTAGCTACATTGATTGGATGGTTGGCGTTCCTTGGGCTAAGCGTTCAAAAGTTAAAAAGAATTTAGCGAAAGCGGAAGAGATCTTAAACGAAGATCACTACGGCTTAGAGCGTGTTAAAGAACGTATTCTTGAGTACTTGGCAGTACAAAACCGTATCAACAAGCTAAAAGGCCCAATCCTTTGTCTTGTAGGTCCTCCTGGTGTAGGTAAAACCTCACTAGGTCGTTCGATTGCTGCGGCAACGGGTCGTAAGTACACACGTATGGCACTAGGTGGCGTTCGTGATGAAGCTGAGATTCGTGGTCACCGTCGTACGTACATCGGTTCACTTCCGGGTAAATTAATCCAGAAGATGTCTAAAGTTGGCGTTAAGAACCCACTGTTCCTATTAGATGAAATCGATAAGATGTCCTCTGATATGCGTGGCGACCCATCTTCAGCGCTTCTAGAAGTTCTAGACCCTGAGCAAAACAATGCATTCAACGATCACTATCTAGAAGTCGATTACGATCTGTCTGATGTGATGTTCGTGGCAACGTCTAACTCAATGGACATTCCTGGCCCACTGCTGGACCGTATGGAAGTGATTCGCCTGTCTGGTTACACAGAAGATGAAAAGCTGAACATTGCTAAGAGCCACCTATTGGACAAGCAAGTTCAACGCAACGGTCTTAAGCCTCATGAGATTGAGATCGAAGACTCTGCAATCATCGGCATCATTCGTTACTACACGCGTGAAGCGGGTGTGCGTAGCCTAGAGCGTGAAATCTCTAAGATCTGTCGTAAAGCAGTGAAGAACATCTTGCTAGACAGCGACCTTAAGTCTGTAACGGTTAACATTGATAACCTGAAAGAGTACTTAGGCGTTCAACGTCATGACTTCGGTAAAGCGGATGAAAGCAACCGTATTGGTCAAGTAACTGGTTTAGCTTGGACTCAAGTCGGTGGTGATCTACTGACTATTGAAACTGAAGCAATGCCGGGTAAAGGTAAGCTAACGCAAACCGGTTCACTTGGCGATGTGATGAAAGAATCGATCCAAGCGGCAATGACTGTGGTTCGTTCTCGTGCAGAAAAACTGGGTATTAACTCAGATTTCTACGAAAAGCGCGATATTCACGTTCACGTACCAGAAGGTGCAACACCGAAAGATGGCCCGAGTGCGGGTATCGCAATGTGTACTGCACTAGTGTCTAGCTTGACGGGTAACCCTGTTAAAGCTGAGGTCGGTATGACAGGTGAAATTACCCTTCGTGGTGAAGTTTTACCTATCGGTGGCTTGAAAGAAAAACTGCTTGCAGCACACCGTGGCGGCATTAAAACTGTACTGATTCCTAAAGACAATGAGCGTGATTTGGAAGAGATTCCAGACAACGTAATCGCTGACTTGAAGGTGATCCCGGTTCAGTGGATTGATGAAGTACTCAAAGTCGCGCTAGAACGAGATCCGTCAGGGGTCGAGTTTGACGTGAAAAAATAGTGATGCATAGCAAAAATAAGTAAAGAATTACGCTGATAGGCTCGAAAAGGCTTGTCAGCGTTTTTTTTGGACGCTAAGTTATTGAACAAAGCGGCAGCCCTTTTGCAATAAGGCTTGCGGCTAAATTAAAACCAAAATGGAACGTACAGTCATCGAGAAGTAGTCACAGATGACACATAGGGGAAAAACAGTGAATAAAACACAACTAGTAGAATCAATCGCAGAAAACGCAGACATCTCTAAAGCTTCAGCTGGCCGCGCTCTAGACGCATTCATCGAAGCAGTTGGCACAACGCTACAATCAGGCGACCAAGTTGCACTTGTTGGCTTTGGTACTTTCAGTGTTCGTACTCGTGCTGCTCGTACAGGTCGTAACCCAAAAACTGGTGAAGAGATCCAAATCGCAGAAGCTAAAGTACCTGGCTTCAAAGCGGGTAAAGCACTTAAAGACGCATGTAACTAATTTTCACTGCTGAAACCTCCATTTAAGAGGGGAAGGCAGTAAAATGCGTTTACTGTTTGAAAAATGATGTTTCATTCTCAGACAGTATGTGGACAAAGCACATTGAACTTATTTAAATTATGCGCATCCTACTGATGCGCATTTCTTTTTCTGATAATATCGCGTGAATAGATTTTTATTTTGAAGCCAATGCTTCATATCCGGAGAGCACTTAAATTATGATGGATCGATTACGCGAAGGCGTGAATAGCATCGCGGTAAAAATTATCCTTGGGTTGATTATCCTGTCATTCGTATTCGCAGGTGTAGGCAGCTACATCACCGGTGGCGGTAACAACGCAGCAGCTAAAGTTGGCAACACAGAAATTGCTCGTGGTGAGTTCGAACAGGCTTACCAAAACGAACGTAATCGCATGCAGTCTCAACTAGGCGATTACTTTGCTCAAATGCTTGCAGACCCTGCATACGTAGAGTCTTTCCGTAAATCAGTTCTTGATCGCATGATCAATGACGTTCTACTTGAGCAGCAAGCTGAGTCTCTAGGTCTACGAATCAGTGACACTCAAATCCGTACCATGATTCTAGAAATGCCTCAATTCCAAACGGCTGGTCAATTCGACCAAGAAGTTTACCAATCGGCATTACGTCGTGCAGGTTTCAGCGCAGAAAGTTTCGCTGAATACATGCGTCGTGATCTAATGCGCAACCAGCTTGTTACTGCTCTACAAGGCAGCGAATTCGTTCTTCAAGGTGAGATCGATACGCAAAGCAAGCTTATTGCTCAAACTCGTGACATTCGCACAGTGACTCTTTCTGTTGCTGACTTAGCGAAAGACATCGAGCTAACTGACGAACAGATCGAACAGTACTACACTGAGAACCCAGCAGCTTACACTCGTCCAGAGCAAGCTAAGGTGTCTTACATCGAGCTTTCTGCTGAAGCACTTAAGTCTCAGCTTGAAGTTAGTGATGAAGAAGCTCAGAAATACTATCAAGAGCACCTAGACAAGTACTCAACTGAAGAGCAACGTAAAGTTAGCCACATCCTAGTTCAAGGCGATGACGAAGCGAAAGCTCAGTCAATCCTAGACGAGCTAAATGCAGGCGCTGATTTTGCTACGCTAGCGGAAGAGAAATCTGACGACTTCGGTAGTGCAGATGTTGGCGGTGACTTGGGTTGGATTGAACGTGATGTTATGGACCCAGCATTCGAAGACGCGGCTTTCGCTCTTGAGAATATTGGCGATACGACTGGCCTAGTTAAATCTGATTTCGGCTACCACATCATCAAGCTAGACGAACTAAAAGCGTCTCAAGCTCAGCCTTACTCAGAAGTAGCGGCAGAGATCAAGCAAGAACTACTAGACCAGCACGCTGTAGACCAGTTCTACGAGCAGCAAACTGAGCTAGAAAAAGTAGCGTTTGAATTCCCAGATTCTCTAGATGATTCTGCAGAAGCTATCAACGCTAAGATCACAACGACAGATTTCATCTCTCAAGTTGACGCTCCAGAAGTTCTGATGACGCCTGCAGTTATGCAAGCAATCTTGAGCCCTGAAGTGAAAGAAGATGGTCTGAACTCGGAAG
The DNA here is from genome assembly GCF_000272105.2 of Vibrio splendidus 12E03. Taxonomy (GTDB): domain Bacteria; phylum Pseudomonadota; class Gammaproteobacteria; order Enterobacterales; family Vibrionaceae; genus Vibrio; species Vibrio splendidus_I. The sequence goes on along the minus strand of NZ_AJZD02000071.1, from coordinate 19,106 downwards.
TTATCGAAGTTGCACCTGAGCACGTAATTGTTGTTCGTGTAGAAGAGACTCGTGATGAGACAGTTCTTCCTCTAGCTGAAGTGAAAGCTCAAGTTGTCGCTGCGCTGTCTGCTGTACAAGCAGAGCAACAAGCGGTTGAGCTAGGTGTTTCTCTAGTGAATGAACTTGAGCAAGGCAATGAAGCAGTACTAGCGGACAACAACCTTGAGTTCACTGAACTTGAAACGATTGACCGTAACTCGCCATTAGCGGCATCTGTATTCGCTCTAGCGAAACCAGAAGCAGGTCAAGCTGTGTTCGGTCAATCTAAAGACCAAGACGGTAACATCGTTGTTGTTGAGCTTTCTAAAGTAACGGCTGAGATCAACCCAGCTTACAGCACTCAAATTGGTGCACAGTTGGAGCGAGTTGGTAACCAGCAAGACTTGACTAACGTATTAAACGTACTGCGTAAAAACGCAGACGTTGAATACTACGTAGTGGGTCAAGGTCAGTAAGCGTTTGATTCCCTCAGTAGCAAGCTCAAGTTAGAGCTTACTACTGGGAATCAACACATGATTGTTAGGCTCTAATTCAGATTTGTGAGCCAACAAACAAGCTGATGAAAATAAGATGTATAACGAAGCGGGTCACTTAGGTGACCCGCTTTATTTTTGTCTGGTGATTGTGTTATCTAGCGCGGCAAATGCATAAGTTACGTTTTTTGAACAAAGGAACTATTTATGCGCACGATATATTCAACACTAATTCTTTCATTTCTGATGCTCTTAAGCCCTGCCGTGTTTGCAGACAGCCCAACCAAGGCTGAGCTTTACGAAGGCATTGAGATTACGGTCAACATCAATACCGCGACGGCAGAAGAACTTTCAGCACTATTGGTTGGCGTGGGTGACAAGAAAGCCAAAGAAATCGTCGATTACAGAGATCAGAACGGGGCATTTACTACTGCTGATGATTTGGTGAGTGTCAAAGGGATAGGTGAAGCGACGGTTGAAAAGAACCGCGAAAGAATTCAGCTTTGATTCGTTTTTCTATCCGTTATAAATAACACGACAGCCATGAAGCCTCCAGCCAGTGCACCTGCTAGGTGGGCTTCAATGGCGACACGAGCATTAATCAGTTCGCCAGTCGTGCTAGAAGGGCCAACAAGCTGCTCGCAAGCTATTTTAGCTATTAACCCCAACACTAGAAGCCAGCTTGACTTCCTGCCGCTCAGCGCTTCATTGAGAGCGAATAAGCCAAACAACCCATGTAATGTTCCCGATAAGCCAACATAGATTTGAATACTCGACAGTAACAGAGCGAATCCAGTGACTAAACTAATGAAAAGCAATGCGCTGAGCAGTTGTTTTTTATTGGGTTGAAACAGATAACTGATGATCCATAAGCCGGCTAGATTCATCAGCAGGTGCAAGTAGTTGGTATGTGAAAAGTTTCCTGTTAGGATCCGCCACCATTGCCCATCGGCGATCGCATTTTTATCCCAAACTACCCAAGCCTGCACAGGCTCTAGTTGGAATAAGACGCATAAAAGTGAAGTGAAAATTAAAACAGGGTACACATTAAATCCATGTCTCGTTATTGCCGCCAATGCAGCAAGGCTTTGAAAGCTTGTATATGTCAGTGGGTTACGCCACTCGAATCGAATGTTGAGCTTATCATTCTTCAGCACCCATCAGAAGAGCATCGCCCGATGGGAACAGCGCGTATTCTCTCGTTATCTCTAAATAACAGCGTGACGCTTGTTGGTGAAGACTTTTCAGAGAATGAACAACTCAACGCATTGTTGTGCGATGAACAGTACCAACATGTGATTTTATACCCAAGCGAAAACTCTGTTTCAGTTGAGTCGGCGACATGTCCTAATAAGAAGCTGCGTGTGATTTTATTGGATGGTACGTGGAAAAAGGCCTTCAAGATGTGGCAAGTATCGAGTAACTTGCATGCATTGAACACGGTTCACTTGCCGAAAGATCTCAAGGGTAATTACCGAATTCGCAAAGCGCCAAGTGAAAACAGCCTTTCGACTGTAGAGGCGGGTTATCACCTGTTGAGCTTGTTAGAAAATGACCGAGACTTTAGCCCTTTGCTAACGGCATTTGACCAGATGATTCAGTTTCAAATCAATCAAATGCCGCCGGGCGTGTTTGAGAAAAACTACTTAGATTAAGATTAAGCCGTTTCACTAGCACGAGTCAGAAATTAAAACTCAGTATGAGCCGAGAACAATTGCTGATGCATTTTCTGCGCAAGATCATCGGTCATTGATGAGATGTAGTCGGCTATCACGCGCATCTTTCTCGATTCATCGTCATGCTGTAGCCATTGCTTCTTGATGGGCAGTGGCAACAAACGTTCAGGATCAGCGCTGAATGCTTCAAACATATCCATGATGATCTGTTGGCCTTTGTATTCGATCACCTGAACCTGCGGAACTTGAATCACGAACTCGCTGACAAAGTGTTTCAGCTTATCGAGTGTGCCGTCCATGCTCGGTTCAAGTACCGCATTATAAGCCAAAAGCACATTCTCAAAGTTAGCATCCATGCGCTTAATCGAGATACTGGTTAACAGTGCGTTGACTATCCCACCAATCGCATCCTTTCGACGATACTGTTCACCAGAGAACAGCATTTCTGTAATAGAATCTAGGTGTTCACAAATCCATGGGTCGGCTATCTCTTTCAGTTGAGGGTAAGCCGATTCGACCCACTGAGCTTTGGTCACAGAGCCAAGTACAATCGCATCTTCTAAATCATGCACGCCATACGCGATGTCATCAGCCAACTCCATAATCGAACAATCTAGCGACTTATATTTGGTCTTGTTGTGCTCAAGTGGCTCGGTGTGTGTTTTTCTTTTCTGTTTTAGAAGCTGTTGGTCGCTGCTTGAAAGCGGCTCCAGTACCCAGTTAAACAACTCTTCATCATGATCGTAGATGCCTTTTGCTGGCATCCAATCTTTAGCTCGGAGCTGTCGTTGATGCTTAACGGGCTCAGAGTGCAATTTGGCTTGAACCTCACTCAGCAGAGAAGGGTACTTAATCAGACCTAACAAAGTGCGTCGAGATAGGTTCATCCCGTGATGCTCAGTGTAGGGTTCTAGCTGTGTGACAATGCGAAACGTTTGAGCGTTGCCCTCAAAGCCGCCGTGGTCGCGCATCATGTAGTTGAGTGCGACTTCACCGCCATGTCCATAGGGAGGATGACCGATGTCGTGAGCTAAACACAGTGAATCAATCAAGCTGTCTGAGGGTAATAGGTCTCGAAATTCGGGCTGCTTTTTCTTCAGTTGAGCGACGATACCGGTGCCAAGCTGAGCGGCCTCAAGAGAGTGAGTAAGGCGCGTTCGGTGAAAGTCGTTGACCGTGGTGCCATGGATCTGGGTTTTCGCTTGTAAGCGGCGGAAGGCAGCAGAGTGAAGCACGCGTGCACGGTCACGCTGATACGGGCTGCGATGATCATCACGTCTTATTTTGTGTTCATCGTCATTTCGATGCTGCCATTCTTGTTCGAGTACAAAGGGTGGTTCGAGTTGAGAATTCAAAATAGCACCTATCAAATTGATTTTATTTAGCTAATTAAAAACAACTTATACCCAGCTAGCTTATCTCGTCTAGTGATAATTCGAAGCTCGGCGCAAATGTGGTGAGAAAATAGTCCATTTCAGGGCTTTTGCGTTGTTCGAGTGTTTCTTCTAATCGGCGCTTGGCTTGCTCGTATTCATGGTTGCCCGCACTGAGCTCTTCCAAGCATTTCAAATAAGCACAGATAGTATCTGCTTGCTTGACGATGCTTTGCTCTTCTTTACTCGCAGTACCAGATATTAAGAAGGGGGCGAAGTCGTCTCGGAACTCTTCTGGCAACATCGAAAGCAGTCTTTGTTCTGCTGCGGCTTCTATCTTCTTATACTCTTGTGCAATGTCTGGATTGTAGTATTTAACCGGCGTTGGTAGATCTCCAGTCAGTACCTCACTGGTGTCATGGTACATACCAAGCAGGGCTATGTGCTCTGGATTGAGTTTGCCATCAAATTTCTTGTTTTTGATAAGTGCCAAGGCATGGGCGACGAAAGCAACCTGTAGGCTATGCTCTGAAATGTTTTCGCTTGAGATTGAACGCATGAGAGGCCAACGCTGGATAAGCTTCATGCGTGCTAGATGGGCAAAGAAATGGCTTTGTTTCATAATCGTCCTTTCTAAACTGTGCTCCACTCGCAATAGTTTTCTCACAAATAGTGCGAGACAGCGGGTACGAAAAAGGCTCCTAAACAGGAGCCTCTTAAGCATAGAAGCGAATGAATACAAATTAAAGTCTTTTAAAACAGCAAATTGTAGCCATCTTTCTTTGTGCTCATTAACCTTCGATGAGGTCGTCTTGACTGTAGGTCTGTAAGAAGCGCTCTAGACGACCAATCGCGATTTCTAGATCTTCGATGTGCGGCAGAGTCACTATGCGGAAGTGATCCGGTTTCGGCCAGTTGAAGCCAGTACCTTGAACCAATAACACCTTCTCTTGCTTAAGGAAGTCGAGTACAAACTTCTGATCGTCTTTGATGTTGTACATCTTGGTGTCGATTTTAGGGAACAGGTACATTGCGCCTTTCGGTTTCACACAAGAAACGCCAGGGATCTTGTTGATCAGTTCCCATGCACGGTCGCGCTGTTCAAGCAGTCGACCGCCAGGAAGAATCAGCTCATTGATGCTCTGATAGCCACCGAGTGCGGTTTGGATGGCATGCTGCATCGGAACGTTGGCGCACAAACGCATTGAGGCCAGCATTTCTAGCCCTTCTACATAGCCTTTCGCTAGGTGTTTAGGGCCTGTTAAGAACATCCAACCACCACGGAAACCACATACGCGATAAGCTTTAGATAGGCCGTTGAACGTCACCATTAATACATCTTCAGCAAGCGTTGCCACTGAAGTGTGTACCGCACCGTCGTAAAGTACTTTGTCGTAGATTTCATCGGCGAAGATGATCAAACCGTGCTCACGAGCAATCTCAACCACTTGTAATAGGAAATCACGGCTGTAAACCGCGCCTGTTGGATTGTTCGGGTTGATAAGAACGATGCCGCGCGTCTTTGGTGAGATCTTCGCGCGCATGTCGTCTAAATCTGGATACCAATCAGCATCTTCATCACACATGTAGTGAACCGGTGTACCACCAGAAAGCGCAACAGACGCTGTCCATAGTGGGTAGTCCGGAGCGGGAACTAAGATTTCATCACCATTATCCAGTAGCGCTTGCATAGACATAACGATAAGCTCTGATGCGCCGTTACCAATGTAAACGTCTTCTACATCAAGGTTACGTAGGCCTTTTTTCTGGTAGTGCTGAACAACCGCTTTGCGGGCTGAATAGATGCCTTTTGAGTCGCAGTAACCTTGAGATGTCGGTAGGTTACGGATGACGTCAACAAGGATTTCATCAGGGGCGTCAAAACCAAATGGGGCGGGGTTACCAATATTAAGCTTCAGTATTTTATGCCCTTCTTCTTCCATGCGCTTAGCATGTTTGAGTACAGGCCCCCTGATTTCGTAGCATACGCTGTTGAGTTTTGACGACATCCCGATATTTTGCATTGCCGATTTCCTGAAATTAATTTAAATACTTTATTAAAGTACCGCAAAATGGCGTTTGATAGAATAAAAATCTGATGAATGTCGCATTTCAGTGTCACGTTTAGCCTTTTTGTTGTCACTCTTTTCTAAATTTTAATTAATCGCTTTCTTGGTTATTGGCTAAGATGAATAAAGGGGCGGGATCGCTTAAAATCACAGGAATGTTGAAAAGATATAGTACATTCTTGATCTAAGTGGGTACTGCCCATAAAGTATCAAACTAATATAATAATAATTTAGATGTGAACGAGGTCGATTTGTCACATTTCCAGCAAACTATCTCCGCTTTGATTGAGCGAGTACAAAATGCCCAAGCAAGCGAAGTTCGTTGTGTTGAAGTTCTAACGCAAAAACCATCGTTTGCATTTATAGAATGGCTTCATGCTCAACCGCTCTTTCCTAAGTTCTACTGGCAGTCACGTGACACTCGTGAAGAGGTCGTCGCGCTCGGTCAACTGCACACTTTTTCTGATCCTGCTCCCGCGTACGCAATTCTTGGTGAAGACCAACGAATTTGGGGTGGACGTTCATTTGATGGGCATACCGCAAAGAACCGCCGCTGCATGGAATCGTTTTTCTTCCTTCCTCAGGTTGAATTGATCCGCTTTGACAATACTTGGTCGCTGGCGGTTAATTTGTCCCCTGATCGTGTTTCTTCTATTAATGCTTTGAATAAGCTTTCTGTTGAAGCCGCGATATTAGCGCCTTTGTCTGCCCATATTGAGCAAATTAATCACGTTCCAGAAAGAGAGCAGTGGGGCAACCTTGTCGATAAAGTGCTGCAAGGCATTAGCGACGAAGAGTACAAAAAAGTCGTTTTAGCGCGTAAAACCACACTGCAGCTCGATGCGCCTATCTGCGCAGCTCAATTACTCAAGGCCAGCTACCTGCAAAACCATCACAGCTTTCATTTCATGTTGGTGCTGGATTCTAAACACAGCTTCATTGGCTCGACGCCTGAGCGCTTATATAGCCGACATGGTACTGAGCTTGATACCGAAGCGCTTGCTGGAACCATTGGTCGCGGAGAGAACGCAACTGAGGATATGGAACTGGCCAACTGGCTTTCTCAAGACAGTAAAAACCTCAATGAGAACCAGTATGTGGTAGATGACATCATTGAGCGCCTTACTCCTCATTCTCAAACGGTCCATGTTGAAAAGGATACGCGTCTTGTGCGCTTGCGTAAGGTGCAGCATCTTAAGCGTAATATCCACGCTCAGCTTAATAATGGCGTTAACGGTGTGCAGTTGCTTGCTGCATTACAGCCGACTGCTGCGGTGGCGGGTTTACCGCGTAAAGAGGCGATGGATTTCATTCTTGAACACGAACCGTTTGCTAGAGGTTGGTATGCAGGGTCTGTAGGCTATATCAGTCATCAGCGAGCGGAATTCTGCGTGGCGATTCGAAGCGCCTTGATTGTAAACGATCAAGTACAACTGTTTGCTGGCGCGGGGATCGTGCCGGGATCGGTTGCTGAACATGAATGGCAAGAGCTGAACAAGAAGATGTCTACTCTGCTTAGCTTAATTTCAGATCACCCTCCATTGGGTGTCGCGTCATGAATCATGACCAAGCCGTATTAAACAGAGTTTGGTGTCACACGTTACTTGAAGAGCTTGCACGCAATGGCGTTGAACATGTTTGTGTTGCGCCGGGCTCTCGCTCAACGCCGTTAACTCTCGAAGCTGAAGCCAACTCCAAGTTAACCTTACACACGCACTTTGATGAGCGTGGTCTTGGATTCTTAGCTTTAGGTTTAGCAAAAGCAAGTGATAAGCCAGTTGCGGTGATTGTGACATCAGGAACTGCTGTGGCGAATTTGCTTCCTGCGACGGCTGAATCTGGGCTGACACGAGAGAAACTGATCTTACTGACCTCTGATAGACCCATCGACTTGGTCGACTGTGGTGCTAATCAAGCGATTCAGCAGCATGGTATCTTTTCTTCCCATGTAGAAAGTGCTTTAAACCTGCCAAGCCCAACCACACAGATTTCTTTGAATTGGCTTCTATCATCGGTTGATAGCGCGCTTGCGAAACAACGCAATGTGGGCGGTGCGATTCACATCAATTGTCCGTTCCCAGAGCCGCTCTATTCTAAGAACAGTGCTGACATGTATGCTGACTACACTAACAGTATCGCTGGGTGGAGCTCGTCAACAAGCCCGTATTCTAATACCTATTTACCCAACCATTTGACTGTACAGCCGATAGCGCCGGGCGATTACCTAGCGCGTAAAGGTGCGGTGATTATTGGTTCGATTGATAAAGGAGCGGCAACAAAAGCGCAGCAGTTTGCTTCGGCTTTGGGCTGGCCAATTTTCTGTGATCCCCAATCGGGCGTGAGCAGTGATTGGAAGCATTATGATCTGTGGTTACAGGGTGACTCAGTCAAAGAGCAACTCAACCAGTGTGATTTCATTCTTCAGTTTGGTGAGCGCATTGTTTCTAAGCGATTAAACCAATGGGTTAAGTCACAAGCGGCTTGGTTCGATTGCACGCAATATGTCGTGGTTTCACCTGATGCGCACCGTATAAATCAAGACCATCTGCCTCAAACCCATATCGTCGTAAACATCGAACAATGGTTGTCTGAGCAGCATTTACCCACCTTGTTAGGTCAACATGCAGGTTGGGCAGCACCTTTGGTCGAAATCGCGAATACGGTTCAACAATTGGCATTGGCGCAAATATCCAATAATGACCAACTGACCGAGTTGAGCGTTGCAGTTGACTTGTCGACTAGACTTAAAGACAGAGAGCTATTTGTGGGAAATAGCTTGATGGTAAGGCTGGTGGATATGCTGTCATCAATATCTGCAAATCAAGTTTACAGTAATCGTGGCGCATCGGGCATTGATGGCTTGGTAGCAACGGCTGCGGGCGTGGTAAAAGCTAACCAGAACCCCTTGATAATGTTGATTGGCGATACTTCTTTGCTTTACGACCTCAACTCACTGGCTCTGCTGACTCATAACTTAACGCCGATGGTTATTGTTGTGACCAACAATGATGGCGGTGCGATCTTTGATTTATTGCCGGTACCAGAACAACAGAAACAGTCACTTTACCAAATGCCTCATGGTTTCAGTTTTGAACACGCTGCTGCGCAATTCCAGTTGGGGTACGCTGCGCCAGAAACCTTGAATTGCTATCAAACCATTATCGAACAACATTTCGAACAGGGTCAGGGTACCTTGCTCGTGGAAGTTAAGACGCCTCCCGAACAAGCGTCTACTTTGCTGAAACAATTCAGTTCAATGCTCACCGAGGCATTAGCCTAAGGACTTTACATGCTTTACTCCGATTATTACCCAGCTGTACAAGATTCTTCTGACAAACCTTTACTTGTTTTCTTACATGGTTTACTCGGAAGCGGGGATGATTGGAGTGCATGTCATCCATTCCTCGAGGATTTTCCTCTCCTTTGCATAGATTTACCCGGACACGGACAAAGTCGCTTTATCGATCCGGTAGGGTTTGACCATTGCTGCAAGAAAATTGTCCAGTGCATCACATCCCAACTGGCTCTCAACGATCTTCCTGCCGATTATCCTATCGTAGTGATTGGGTATTCTATGGGCGGAAGGCTCGCTATGTATGGGGTGACCAGCCCTTGCTTTGAGACACTCAACCTAGAGAAAGTCATCATTGAAGGTGGCAACTTTGGCTTGGAATGTGATGAAGAAAGAGCACAAAGGTTAGTACATGATACGCAATGGGCTGTTCGCTTTGCACAGCAGTCGATTGAAGATGTTTTAGACGATTGGTATCAACAAAGCGTCTTTTCTTCACTAAATCATGAGCAAAGACAAACTTTGGTCATAAAGCGTAGTGGTAACCTTGGAGTATCCGTAGCAAATATGTTGTTATCTACTTCGTTAGCTAAGCAACCGGATTTACGTGCCACATTGAAATCTCATGAGCATTTATTGCATTATGTATGTGGAGAAAAAGATCGTAAATTCATGGAGCTAGCTGAGAATAGTGGCTTTGAATATAGTCAGGTGGATTACGCGGGTCATAATGTTCATTTTGAACAACCCGAGCTGTTTGCCAACCTGATCATCCAATGTATCGCCAGTCGTCGTTAATCTGACTGAGCGATTCTCTCGTATCAAGCACTATCAAAAGCAGAGCAACACCGTCACGACTACTCGTTAGTCGTGGTCTCTAATAGAACAATGGGAATCACCATGGCTAAAACAGTAGGCATCACAGAAGAAGAACTTTACGCGGCAGTTAACTGGAGCGATGAAAGCAGTCAATTCGAAGATATTCAGTACCACAAATCTGACGATGGTATTGCAAAAATCACGATTGCGCGTCCTCAAGTCCACAATGCGTTCCGTCCACAAACCGTAAAAGAGATGATCAATGCACTGGCTGACGCTCGTTACGACGAGAAAGTAGGCGTAATCATTTTGACGGGTCTTGGTGAGAAGGCGTTCTGTTCTGGTGGTGACCAAAGTATTCGTGGTGACTACGGCGGCTACCAAGATGATTCAGGTACACACCACCTGAACGTACTTGATTTCCAACGTCAAATTCGTACTTGTCCAAAACCAGTTATCGCAGCGGTATCGGGTTGGGCTGTAGGCGGCGGTCATGTACTTCACATGATGGCAGACCTTACTATTGCCGCTGAAAACGCGCAGTTCGGTCAGACGGGTCCTAAAGTGGGTTCTTTCGATGGCGGTTGGGGTGCTTCTTACATGGCTCGTATCGTTGGTCAAAAGAAAGCGCGTGAAATCTGGTTCTTGTGCCGCTTCTACGATGCACAAGAAGCACTGGACATGGGCCTTGTAAACACCGTTGTTCCTGTCGCTGACCTAGAAAAAGAGACAGTTCGTTGGTGTCGTGAAGTGCTTCAACACAGCCCAATGGCGCTGCGTTGCTTGAAAGCTGCACTAAACGCAGACTGTGATGGCCAAGCCGGTCTTCAAGAGTTGGCGGGTAACGCAACCATGATGTTCTACATGACAGAAGAAGGCCAAGAAGGCCGCAACGCATTCAACGAGAAACGTCGACCGGACTTCGACAAGTTCCCGCGTAATCCATAGTCTTTCTCCTCTTCAAAATGAGTCGCTAATAGCGGCTCGTTTTGTTTTGATGTTCCCCGTTTTTTAGGAAACTTTATGAACTCAGTGAATTCTCAGCGTCACGCTAAACTTTACCGTTATCAATTACCTATGGATAGTGGCGTGGTTCTTCGTAACAATAAGTTGAACGAACGCGTTGGCTATATCATCCAACTTGAGTGTGATGGTAAAACTGGTTTTGGCGAAGTTGCGCCTTTGCCCGGTTTTAGCCAAGAAGATGCCGAACAAGCTGGCATTCAGCTTCAACACGAATTAGAGCTTTGGAGCCACAATAAGTCTCAAACGCCTTTCGACGAGCTGTATCCTTCTGTCGCGTTTGGCTTTTCAATGGCGATGATGGAATTACGAGGCGAACTCAACGCTCAAGGTAACTACCAAGCGGCACCGTTGTGTACAGGCGATCCAGATGAATTGATTCCGGTGCTGAATGAGATGAAAGGCGAGAAGGTTGCCAAAGTGAAAGTCGGTCTCTACGAAGCGATTCGTGATGGTATGTTGGTGAGCTTATTCCTTGAGTCGATCCCTGATTTAACCTTAAGACTTGACGCCAACCGCGCGTGGAAGCCAGAGAAAGCGAAGCAATTCATTAAATACATTTCGCCGTCACTGCGTCAGCGCATAAGCTTTATTGAAGAGCCTTGTCAGAAGCCAGAAGACAGTTTGGCATTTGCCATCGACCACGGCGTAGCGATTGCGTGGGACGAAACACTGCAAGAAGCGGTGCGCAGCCCAGAATTTGATCTTAGCGACCTGACTGGTGTTAAAGCAGTCGTGATCAAGCCAACTCTTATTGGTTCTGTCGAGCGTTGTGTGGCAATCATTGAGCGTGCACAGCAGCTTGGCATTAAGCCTGTATTAAGCTCAAGTATTGAGTCGAGCCTTGGCTTAACTCAGATTGCACGATTAGCGCAACAATACTTACCAAATGAAGTGCCGGGGCTTGATACTATTGGTTTGTATCAACAACAACTCGAAGTCTCCTGGCCAGGTTGTCAGCTTCCGGTTTCTACTCTTGAACAACAACAGTTGATTTGGTCTTCTTAAGCTGATCGTTCGATTGGCTTAGACCGTTTTCAACCTATAACTTGGTTATCTTATGATGCGCCCACAATCTAATCATCACCCGCTTTGGGTACAGTGGGCGCAGCAAAACCCACATCAAACAGCGTTAGTGACTACTCACCACACTTATACTTGGCAGCAAGTGTCTGTGCTCGTGAGTGAGTACCAACAACAGCTATCTCATCAAGGCCTATCTGAAGGTGATGTCCTAACGATTGTCGGTAAGAACCAAGCTGAAGTGATTCCTGCTTATTTTGCCGCACTCAATTTGGGTGTTATTTGCGCTTTCACCATGCCTCAACCTCGCTTACGCCTGAAGAAAAAGCTCGATTCCTTAAATCAAGCAGGTCAACAAAACTACCTTTGGCTTTTGGACAGTAGCGGGATAGAGCAATCAGAGACTGTCGATTTGAATACTCAGTTGGTGACCTTATCTTGCTTAAATGAAGTGAAGGTCGATGGTGATGATAATCGGATAACGGCATCTCAATACTCCAACTTCAATCCGCAAAATCTAGCGAGCATCGTATTCACTTCTGGCTCTACCGGAAACCCGAAAGCGGTGGCTCACACGTTGCAGCAACACTTATGTTCAGCTCAGGGGTTACTAGATGTTTTCAACTTTGAACAAGGTGACACTTGGTTACTGAGTTTACCTATGTACCATGTGTCGGGGCTGGCGATAGTTCATCGTTGGTTAGCGGCAGGTGGTTGCATCAAAATAGGCACAGGTCAGCTTGAAACCGACATCGAAGGTTGCAGTCACGCTTCATTAGTGGCTACGCAGCTACATCGATTACTAAAGAGTAAGCAAGCACTTACTTTAACTCATGTACTTTTGGGTGGTAGCCATATTCCAGAAGCTCTTGGGCTTGAAGCTCAACACATGGGTATCGAAACATGGCTTGGCTACGGCATGACAGAAGCGGCTTCAACAGTGACTGCGAAGCCCGTTGATGCCAGTAGCACGGCCGGTTTTGTCCTTAGCCATCGCCAACTAAAAATTGAAGAACAACGTATCTTTATTGGCGGCGAGACGCTCGCTTCCGGTTATTACCACCAAGGTAAATTAACGTCCTTAGTTGATGAGAATGGCTGGTTCGATAGCAAAGATCTTGGTGAGTGGATAGGCGGACAAGTGTCGATTATTGGTCGCGCCGACAATCAGTTTATTTCTGGTGGCGAGAACATTCATTGCGAGGAGATTGAGCGAGCACTCAACCAATTGTCTGAGGTTAACCAGTCTTTTATTGTTCCTATTGAAGACGATGAGTTCGGATTCCGACCTGTCGCTATTGTAGATTGTACTGATTTACCAACTAAAGAATGGTTTATCGAGCAATTGACTGGTCGTCTTGAACGGTTCAAATTTCCTGTTGAGTATTATCGAATGCCTAAGCAAGAACAACAGGGTATTAAGGTCTCACGCGCTGGGTTGGCACAGTGGTTGTCTCAGCATAGGAGTTAAAGGTAAGCGCTTACCTCGACGTTATTTGCGAAGCTGTTAGGTGATTCAGTTGTTAGGTGACTAAGTTGTTAGGTGATTAAGTTGTTAGGTGATTAAGTTGGCAGGCGGTTAGTTAATTTAGCAATTAGATAGTTCAAAACAGAATTTATTATCTTTATAACCATCCATCATAATAAGCCATATAAATAACGGATTATAGAATAAGGTCTTATTATGAAAATTGCCCTCATCATTGCGGTTTTACTGCAGATAGGCCAAGCGGTCATCTCGTCAGGGTTGACTCGTTCGTTGGCTGAGCTCACCGCATTTGTGTTGGTTGTGGTACTTGTTTTAATGAAAAGAGAGAGTAAGAAGAGTGATAAGCCCCTGTTTGATTCGTGATTGTTACAACAAAGAATACCCTTACCACAAACGATAAAGGCAAAGCCCATTGGAGTTTTGCCTTTTTGTTTTGTTGCTCGCTAACCTGAGTGTCTAGGTAACCGAACAACCATCTAAAGCATTTCTATGCGGGCTAGGCGAGAGTTAACCACGCCAAAGAACCTGTTGAGATCATGACCCACATTGTAATACCAAACATCAGTGGTTTCGGCCCTGCCGCTTTTAATTTCTCAACTGAAATACCACAGCCAATTAAGAACAGACACACTACCAGTGCTCGCTTAGACACATCAAAGATTCCTTGATAGACCATCTCAAATTGTGGCAGTAAGTCACTCACCGCGATAGCGGCGCAATAGAAGAAAATGAAGTAGGGAACCGTAATCTTCTTTTGATCGTTCTTGAAGAGCATCGCACTGATTAAAGCGATTGGGATGATCCAAAGTGCGCGAGCGAGCTTCAATGTGGTCGCTGTCGTCAGTGCTTCTTCACCATAAGCCGAAGCTGCACCTACCACAGAAGATGTATCGTGAATCGCAATGGCGGCCCAAGTACCAAATGTTTGTTGGCTTAACTCAAGCGCGTGGCCAATCATCGGGAATAAGAATAGGGCTACAGAGTTCAACACGAATACAGTAGCTAATGCTAAGCCAATTTGTTCATCGTCTGCTTTGATCGCGGGTGCCACTGCTGCTATCGCGCTACCACCACAAATCGCGGTACCAGAAGAGATAAGATAGCCCGTAGTGCGGTCTAGCCCCATTCGTTTAGCCAAGAACCAACCAATGACTAATGTACCAATGATGGTCGTTACAATTAGCCCAATACCATCGCCTGTTACTGCTAATGCTTTTTCAAACTGAATACCAAAACCCAAGCCAACAATAGAGTAGGCCAGTAGCTTTTTGGTAAGTTTGCCGACTTCCAAGTGTTCAGGGACTAATCCTAAACTAGCAAGCAGGAAACCGATAACCAGGGCTGTCGGTGAGCTAACCCAAGGCGTTAAGCAAAACAGTGCAGCAAGATAAAATGGAACGGACTTTTTTAGGTTCATTGTATTTAGAGTCTTGTTTTGTTGTGGTGTTATTGTGATGAGACCACTATACGTTCAATAAAATGATAAGTAAGTCTAAATGAATTGAACAAACGTTAAGGAAAACTTAACGCTTGTTCAACTGATATGAATAAAAGGCTGGTTAACTAGCGTAGTGATCCGCGAAGGTCAGAGACTGACTGTCGAAGCGTTTCACAAGAGGCTTGTTTAGGTGAAATCGGCTCGCCAGCTTCTATCTCTAACTTGGTCCAGAAGCGAGTGGGTAACCCTTTGCAGGCACGGCCTTTGTAACGACTAAAGTAGCTGCCCCATAACCCTTTGAGAGCCATTGGAATCACAGGGACAGGGGAACGTTTGATGATCAGCTCCATACCACGCATGAACTCAGCCACTTCGCCATCAGAGGTGAGCTTTCCTTCTGGGAAAATACACACAATGTGACCTTCATGTAGCGCACGCTCTACTTCTTTGAAAGCGTTTCGAATCGAGTTGCGGTTGGTCGCGGAGATTGGAATCACCCCAGCTCTTTTCAAGAAGCGTCGAATTGGCGGTAACTTGGTGTAATCCTCTTCCATCACAAAACGGATCAAGCGAGGGCAAACCGCACTCAGCAGCAGTGCATCCATATAACTCACATGATTGCAGACAATCAACGCACCGCCTTTTTCTGGCAGGTGATGTAAGTTCTTATGTTTAACTCGGTACATGGTGTGAGTGACCACCCACGTAAAGAAGCGGAAAGCGTAGATAGGCACCTGATAAAACAGGTACAGCATCACCAAAGTGTTGCCCAGCGCGAGCAAGATAAACAGCTGTGGAATTGAAAGCTCTAGAACACTAAGGCAAACAATACCTAAAACCGCACTTCCCACCATGAACAGTGAGTTATAAATATTGAGCCCGGCAATCACTTGGGCACGTTCATCTGGCTTGGCGCGTAACTGCATCAGTGAATACAGAGGAACGATAAAGATACCGCCAGAGATACCCAATAGAAGAAGGTAAGCAAATAGCGGCCACAGTTCTGAATAGGTGACGAATTGGTGGAAAGAGCTAAAGTCAGGCAAAGACTCCGGGATGGATATCGCCATCAAAAGGCCGAATATCGAGATACCTAAGCTGCCCATTGGCACTATGCCGATTTCAATTCGGTGATTCGATAACTTATCGCAAGCCAAAGAGCCGATTGCAATGCCTACCGAGAATAGTGCCAGTAAAAAGGCGACCGAGCTTTCAGTGCCGTTTAGATGCAGTTTAGTGAAGTTGGGAAACTGAGTTAGGTAAGCCGCACCAAGGAACCAGAACCAGCTGATAGACATCAGAGCTTGAAAGGTCGGGCGATCTTTTTTTGCAATCGCTAGTGTCGCGCGGGTCAGTTTTACAGGTTGCCACTTTACTTTAAGATCTGGTGCATTGCTTGGTGCTTGTGGGATAAAGCAACTTGATACATAGCCCAGTACGGCGAACGAAACAATACACACCGCAGCAATGAGCTTCGCGCCTTCTTCAGATGCAATGATGCCTGCGCCTAGAGTACCAATCAGGATCGCTAAGAATGTACCTGTCTCGACGAGAGCGTTACCAGATACCAGTTCTTTTGTTTCTAACTGCTGTGGAAGCAGGGCGTATTTCACCGGACCAAAGAAAGCACTCTGCGTTCCCATAAGGAACAGAAGCAGAAGTAATATTCCGTAGCTCTCGTAGATGAATCCGATCGCACCCAGTGACATGATCACTACTTCAAGGAGCTTAACTTTACGGATAAACCACGATTTTTCGTATTTGTCGGCCAGTACACCGGCCAAAGCTGAAAATAAGAAGAAGGGCAGAATAAAAAGGCCAGCGGCCAAATTAATGAATAGATTGCTGGAAATAGGCAGCGTGTCTACGCTTGCGAAAGCAACAAACAGTAACAGGACATTTTTGAATATGTTGTCGTTAAAGGCTCCTAGAAATTGGGTAATAAAGTAGGGTAGGAACCTTTTTTGCGTTAACAGCGAAGATTGGCTGCTGTTGTTCATTATCTTTCCTTGGACGATTACCAGTTGGTTAAGTAGTTTGAGACTAGGTTATTGATCAGCTCTTTACCATCAATAGGCTCAGAGGCGAAAAATTTATCATCAACGCTAAGTAGAGTAATTCCGTGTACTCCAGACCATAATACACGGCTGGCTTTAACGACTTCGCTTTTCGTATGTTCAGGAGCAATCGCTACGAGCAACTGCTCTAGCATGCCTGTCATTCTATCGATGCGGTTTGACTGCCATTCAGGAAGGTTTTCACCGTTCATGTTGTGCTCGAAGATAAGCTGCCAGCGGTGTGGGTGTCTCTGTGCAAAATCGTGGTAGCAGTAGGCAAGGTTGAATAGAGCTTGTTGAGGGTTGCTCGATTGTTCAACAGCTGCAGCCGATTCTGACGCCAGTTCATCTAATGTTTGAGCGACCACATGCAAAAGCAGTAGGTTGTAGTTACCAAATACATTTACTAAGGTACTTGGAACGTAACCAATCATATTGGCGATTTTACGTAGACTTAGCTCGTGATAAGAGTGCTCTTCTAAGAAGTCGGTCACCGTTTTTAAGGTTAATTGCACTAATTGCTCGCGAGTATGATCGTTTCGTCTTGCCATGGGTACTTTCTATTAAATGAACATCGTTCAATATTTTAATGCTGCCCCTGAGTGCCGTCAATCCCTTCGCTAGTTTAGTAATCAATTAATAGCTGCAATATTATGATACATGTGTAAGCACGGTGAATATTTCATTGTTCTTTGTTAACGAGTATGATTAAGGTGTCGAAAGATAAAGAACCCTATTATAAAGGATAATAATGAAACGATTTTTCTCACTAGTCGCGATCCTGTTGGTAACAGTCGCGGTGACGCCAATCGCGGAAGCGAAAAAGTTTGGTGGTGGTAAGTCATTTGGCAAAAGCTTTAAAACGGCTCCAGCACCAAAACAACAAAACACGAATTCGATCCGTCAAGATCAAACAGGTAAGAACACAGCAGCTAACTCTAGCAAGAAAGGCCTTATGGGCGGTCTGCTAGGTGGCTTACTTGCTGGTGGTCTTTTAGCTGCATTCTTTGGTGGCGCATTTGAAGGTATCCAGTTCATGGATATTCTGATCATGGGTCTGATTGCTTTCCTAGCGTTTAAATTCCTACGTGGAATGTTGGGCGCGAAGCAGGGCTCAATGAATCAGCAGAATGCACGTGGCCAACAGCCAGCATTCGGCGGCATGGGTCAGAACAAGTTTGAACAACCTAAGCAACAACCAAATGTTCATAACTTCGAGCAAGCACAACCTCAACCACAAGGCGCTGCTGGTGGTTTCGGTTTTGGTGCACAAAGCGATGTCCCACATAACTACCCACCGGGCTTTGATCAAGCGGCATTCATCAATGGTTCTCGTGAGCACTACCGTACACTGCAAGGTGCATGGAATCACAACGAACTAAACACAATTGAAGAATACGTATCTCCAAGCCTATTTGAAGACCTAAAAGCTGAGCGTAATAAGCTAGACGGTGATCAGCACACTGACGTAATGTACGTTGATGCTGAAATCGTTCGTGCAGACCACGATGGTAGCAAAGCACAGCTAAGCCTTCAGTTTAGCGGTCGTTACCGTGACACAGCGGATGGCGTTGAAGAAGATATCACTGATATCTGGCACTTAGAGCGTGACCTAACAACTAACAATGCACCTTGGTTAATTGTTGGTATTCAAGGTTAACTCCAGGATTTAACTCAACATCAATAGGATGTAGTTATTCGGAATAACACCAAATAATAGAAAGCCCCTGCTGAGAAATCAGCAGGGGCTTTTTTGCCTTTAATGATATGTATCGATAAGTCGCTGCATGGAAATTGGTTTTGAGCTTTTTTGGGTGGGGGGGAAGGTGTTTAGATTCAAGGAACAATGTCAACATGACGAAACGTGCGGAATCAATAAAGAACATGAGTAGCGGAAGTGTGTCATCACGACAAATATTAAGAGATGTATGTTGCTCAAAGGTTGGATTAGCCTAGAGCTAACCAATTGATTCTATTTGGATGTGAGGAGTAATGACAAAGTTTTTTGAACCCGTATTGGAGCCTGAGATTACTTTGCAGCAGAAACAGAGAATGGCGAATGAATGCGAAGAACATGTATCGACCAATTGTTTAGGCTGCGCTGCTTATCTGGTTTGTGAGCGTCATGCTGAAGTATGGGACCACTGATGTTTGAATGATTTAGCTCGATTAGTTATTTGTAGTAGCGGGTTAGTGTTTAGGAAGTTGAGGGTTGTTTTAGAAGATACGTTTAGCAAGAGATAAAGCTCAGAAACGAAAAAAGCCAACTCAATGAGTTGGCTTTTCGATTTTCCAATTAAGGAGAATATGGTGGAGGGAGACGGATTCGAAC